>JAFNAE010000106.1 GCA_017860005.1 Acidobacteriota bacterium
CCACCAGCGCGACGCGCAGGCCGCCACGGGCGCGGGCACCGGGGACTCCATCGGACTCGCTCGCCACGCGCCTCAATCCTCGAACTGCAGCTCGTGCAGCCTGCGGTAGATGCCGTCGCGCTCGAGCAGCTGGTCGTGGGTGCCGTCCTCCACGATGCGCCCGGCGTCGAGCACGAAAATGCGGTCTGCGCGCTTGATCGTCGACAGGCGGTGAGCGATCACCAGCGTGGTGCGCCCCTGCATCAGGTTGCCGAGCGCCTCCTGCACCAGGGACTCGGACTCCGAGTCGAGCTGGGAGGTGGCCTCGTCGAGGATCAGGATGGGCGCGTCCTTGAGCAGCGCGCGCGCGATCGCCAGGCGCTGGCGCTGTCCGCCCGAGAGCCGCACGCCGCCCTCCCCCACCATGGTGTCGTAGCCCTGCGCCAGCTCGAGCACGAACTCGTCGGCGCGCGCCGCGCGGGCTGCGGCACGGACCTGCTCGAGCGGCAGGTCGCCGCGGCCGTAGGCGATGTTGTTGCGCACCGTGTCGTCGAAGAGCACGGTCTCCTGCGTCACGAGCCCGATCAGGCCGCGCAACGAGGCGAGGCGGAGGCTGCGCACGTCCCTGCCGTCGACCGTGACGCGCCCGGCGGTTGCGTCGAAGAACCTGGGCAGGAGGTTGACCAGCGTCGTCTTGCCGCCTCCGGAGGGTCCGACGAACGCCACCACCTGTCCGCGCCGGATCTCGAGTGAGACGTCGGTCAGGACCTCCCGATGGTCGTACCGGAAGCTGACCTCCTCGAAGCGGATCGCCGACTCGAAAGTCGAGATCTCGCTCGCACCCGGCAGGTCCTGGACCTCGACCGGGAGGGTCATCAGGTATCGGATGCGCTGGCCCGCGGCCAGCGACTGCTGGACGACCAGGTTCGCCTTGTTCATCTTGCGAATCGGGTCGTACATCATGTAGAGGTTGAACAGGAAGGCGATGAGCGTCGCCGGCTCCATGGCCCCGGCCTGGATCCAGCGTCCCGCGAAGACCAGGAACGCGCCCGCTCCCAACACCCCCAGCGACTCGATCACCGGGCTCGACAGGTTGGCGATCAGCTGGCCCTTGAGGTTGGCCGACAGGTGGCGCCGCGTGGCCTCGCGGAAGCGCCGCATCTCGAATGCCTCCATGCCGAAGGCCTTGACCACGCGGTGGCCGCGCGAGCACTCGCCGACCAGGTTCGCCAGATCCGCGGTGCGCTCCTGGGCGCGGTGGCTGGTGCGCCGCATGCCCTTGGAGAAGCGCACGATCGGCCACAGCACGACGGGCGCTGCCACGAGGCAGAACAGCGCCAGCCGGAAGTGGATCGAGAAGAGCAGCGCCAGCAGGCCGACCAGCGTCACCGATTGCTGGACGAGGTCCACCAGCCGGGTCGAGATCGCCGACTGCAGGACACCGACGTCGTGCACCACGCGGCTGACCAGCTCCCCGGAAGGGTGGTCGGCGTGGAAGCGGCTGGTCTGATCCAGTGTGCGCGCGAACAGGTCGTTGCGCAGGTCGGTGGTGGCGCCCAGCCCGATGCGCTGGAACGCGTAGCCGTTGACGAAGTCGGAGACACTGCGCAGCAAGAAGACGACCACGAAGAGCACGGGCACGAAGTAGATGACGTTGGTGGCGTCGATGCCCAGCGCCTCCTTCGTCCACCGGTAGCCCTCGGCGAGGTAACGGTCGAGGAAGACCCGCGCCCTCCTCTCCGCGGCTCTCGCCGCGTCTCCGGCCGGGCTCGCGGCTTCGGTTCCCGCTCCGGGCTCGGCGTCTCGGGTGGCGACGACGCCGGCGACCTCCTGCGGCAGGCCGGCGCCGTCGTAGCGGAGGACCTCGCCGAAGATGGCCTGGATGAGCTGGATGAGGACGATGGTCGTCGCCGCATAGACCAGGGTTGCGCCGAACGCGAGCAGCGCCCACCGCCAGTAGCGCTTCAGGTACCGGAAGAGGAAGCCGAGCAGCTTCATGCCGCGTGGCGTCCGGCCAGGAAGCGGGCGACCTCGTCGGCGGCGCGCTCCGACGCGCCGGGCCGGCCGAGCCGCGCGCGCAGCCCCGCCAGGTCGTCGCGCATCGCCTCGATCGCGGAGCGGCGGGAGAGCAGGGCCAGCGCCTCGCTCGCGATGCGCTCGGGCGTGGCGTCGCGCTGGATCAGCTCGGGCACCACGCGGCGGCCGAGGACCAGGTTCACCAGGCTGACGTGGGGCACACGCACCAGGGCGCGGGCGAGTGCGAAGGTCCAGGGCGAGAGGCGGTAGCAGACGAGCATCGGCGTGCCCAGCAGGCCGGTCTCGAGGGTGGCGGTGCCCGAGGCGCAGAGCGCGAGATGCGAATCGGCCACCGCCTCGAGCCGTCGCTCGGTGACGCGGCGGACTTCGAGCCCGGCCGCCGCGACGTGGCGCCCGACTTCCGCGGGCACCAGTCCCGGTGCCTCCACGATCGAGACCTCGATCGGGAGCTCGGCGCCGATGCGGCGGGCGGCCTCGAGCAGGACCGGCAGGAGCGCGCCCACTTCGCTGCGGCGGGAGCCGGGCAACAGCGCGATGCGGTACGTATCGGGGTGGGTCCCGCGGCGCACGCCCTGCCAGGCCTGCGGCAGGCGCGGTACCTCGTCGACGAGCGGGTGTCCGACGTGGGTGACCGGCACGCCGTGGGCGCGATAGAAGGGGACCTCGAACTCGAACAGCACCAGCATGCGCGCGACGCAATCGGCGATCACCCGGACCCGGCCCTTGCGCCACGCCCAGATCTGCGGGCTGACGTAGTAGACGATCGGGATGCCCCGCCAGGCCAGCTCGCGCGCGAGGCGGAGGTTGAAGTCGGGGAAGTCGACCAGCAGCGCGGCGGATGGACGGCGGCGCTCGGCCTCGGTCACGATGCGGCGCAGGATCTCCGCCGCACGCGGCAGGATCTCGAGCGCCTCCGAGATCCCGACCACCGAGATCTCCCTCGAGTCGGCGATCAGCTCGACGCCGGCCGCGGCGAGCGGGCCGGAGCCCAGTCCGAAGGCGGTCAGTCCCGGCTGGCGGGCGGCGAGCGCGGTGAGGAGCCGGGCGGCGCGCTGCTCCCCCGACGCCTCACCGGCGACCACCAGCAGGCGGGGCGCGCTCATGGGAGCGGCTTGGGTGGCCCCGATGGGAAGAAGTACATCAGCCAGCCGAGCAGCAGGGCGCCGCCCATCAGGCTGACGAAGATCTTGAGGAAGAGCCGGACCTGGTCGCGGCGCGCGCGCTTCCACAGCGTCGCGAAGAAGACGCCGAGCGACGCGGCATAGAGGGTCATGAGGGCGAAGTGGCTCAAGCGTCTCAGTCCTTTGCGCCGGTCGCGATGTCCCAGACGTCGAGCACGAGCAGGAGGTTCATCAGACCGGCCGAGAGCAGGAAGACGGTCCCGTACTCGAACCCGGCCGCCTCGGCGACGCCCTGGTAGCCGAGCAGGAAGCGGAGCGCGAAGTAGGGCGCGCCCAGGCCCATGGCGCCCAGGGTGAAGAGCATCGAGAGGGGCTGACCCGGGACGACCCGGTGCAGCTCACCGTCCAGCCCGACTCCGACCAGCACCGACACCACGAGCACGGCGGCGAAGACCGCCGCCCTGCCCCTGCGACCGAGCGCGAAGTGTCCGGCGGTCGGCACCATCCAGGCGAGCAGGCAGAGCGCCAGCGCCCTGCCCGAGTGCTCCACGGGCTTGCGCTCGGTCACGGCGCCTGCCGGTTGAGCTGCTCCTTGAGCTCCTTGCCGGGCTTGAAGTACGGGATCCGCTTGGGCGGAACCTCGACCTTCTCGCCGGTCTTCGGGTTGCGGCCGATGCGGGCGCCCCGATTGCGGATCCGGAAGCTCCCGAAGCCGCGCAGCTCGATCTTGCGGCCGGTGCGGAGCGACTCCACGATGGTCGTGAAGACCGTGTTGACGATCTCCTCGGCCTGCTTCTTGGTCAGCTGGGTGACGCGCGCCACCTCTTCGACCAGCTCGGCCTTGGTCAGGCCCTCGCTCGCCGTCACGGCGATCTCTCCGTCCATGAGCGCGCGCTACTCCGCCGCCGGTTCGGACGAAACGGATTCGGAGCTCTCCTCGACGGCAGCGGGCCGGCTCGCGGCCTCGAGTTCGGCGATCTCGGTTTCCGTGGGCTGCGTGACGCCGCGCAGGGTGAGGCCGACCTTCTTGTCGTCCTCCTCGATGCGCAGGATGCGCGCTCGCACCCAGTCGCCCGACTTGAAGTGGTCCGCGAGCTTGCCGCCGCCGAAGTCGATCTCGGAGATGTGCGCGAGACCCTCGAGTCCGCCGTAGATGTCGATGAAGAGGCCGAAGTCGGTGACGTTGACGACCCGCCCGGTGACGATGTCCCCGACGCGGTTGTTCTCGACGAAGTCCTGCCACTCGTTGGGCATGAACTCCTTGATCGAGAGCGACACGCGCTGGTTCTCGACGTCGATGTTCGTGATGCGCGCGCGGACCGTATCGCCCTTCTTGAGGACCTCGCTCGGATGCTTGATCCGCTTCGTCCAGCTCATGTCGGAGACGTGGATGAGGCCGTCGATCTCCTCGGTGATCTCGACGAAGGCGCCGAACTCCGTGAGATTGCGCACCTTGCCCTCGATGATCGATCCCACCGGGAAGTGGTGCGACAGGTCCTCCCACGGATTGCGCTCGGTCTGCCGGAGCGAGAGGCTGATCCTGCGCTGGGCGAGGTCGAGCTCGGTGACGATGGCGTCGATCTCCTGCCCCACCAGGAGGAGCTTCGAAGGATTCACGACCTTCTTGGTCCACGACATCTCAGAGACGTGGACGAGCCCCTCGACTCCTGGCTCGAGCTCGACGAAAGCGCCGTAGTCGACCAGGCTGACGACCTTGCCGCGCACGCGGGCGCCGACCGGGAAGCGCTTGTCGACGAGCACCCACGGGTCGTCGCTCTTCTGCTTGTAGCCGAGCGAGACGCGCTCGGTCTCGCGGTCGAACTTGAGCACCACGACTTCCGCCTCGTCGCCGATCGCGAAGTGCTCGGAGGGGTGGTTGACGCGGCCCCAGGAGATGTCCGTGATGTGCAGCAGGCCGTCGATGCCGCCCAGGTCGATGAAGACGCCGTAGTCGGTGATGTTCTTGACCACGCCCTTCATGACCACGCCCTCCTGCAGCTTCTCGAGGGTCTCGGCCTTCTTCTGCTCGTACTCCTTCTCGAGCACGGCCTTGCGCGACAGCACGATGTTGTTGCGCCGCCGGTCGAGGCTGATGACCTTGAACTCGAGCTCGCGGCCGCGGAGGGATTCGAGGTTCTTGACCGGCTTGATGTCGGCCAGCGAGCCGGGCAGGAAGGCGCGCACGCCGACGTCCACGGTCAGGCCGCCCTTGATGCGCTCGATCACCCGCCCGCGGATGATGCGACCCTCCTGGAAGCTGCGCTCGACTTCGGTCCAGACCCGCATCTTGGCGGCCTTGGTGTACGAGAGCAGGATGTGGCCCTCGACGTCCTCGGTGCGCTCCAGCAGGACCTCGACCTCGTCACCGATCTGGACCGGGATCTTGCCCTCGGCGTCCTTGAACTCGTCGACCGGGATCAGCCCCTCGGACTTGAATCCCACGTCGACCACGACCGAGTTCTCGCCGATCGACACCACCTTGCCGCGCACGATCTCGCCTTCGTTGAGATTGCGCAGGCTCGCGTCGTAGAGCGCGATGAACTGCTCGTAAGCCTTTCGATCCTCGGCGTTGATGTCCTCGTCGAGGTCCAAGCGCTCCTTGTCCGTCGAAACCATAAGCCGTGCTTCCTCCTTGGCTTTCGAGATTCAGGCCTTGGCCTGTCGAACCTGATCGGGGGGATGCTCCGAGTCCCGTGTCGCGGGCGGCTCGAGAGCCGAAAGTATAGGCGGCGTCGGCACTTGGAGTCAAACCCCGGGCTCAGCGCCCGGTCCCCCGCCCGGGCGCCGCCAGGGCCCACGCCGCCGCCTCGCGGACGACCGGAGACGGGTCGCCCTCGGCGGCGGATTCGAGCGCCCCCCGCGCCCGTTCGTCGGCGGTCCCGGCCAGGGCCAGGGCGGCGTTGCGGCGGAGCCCCTCCGCGCGTGCCCGCTTCATCGGGCTGCCCCGGAAGAGGCTCCGGTAGTCCTCCTCCGCGAGGCCGAGGAGGCCGGGCAGGTCGAGCTGGCGGCGCTCCGGCGGCAGCCCCAGCTCGGGATGGTCGATGGGCGTTGGGCGCTGGTTCCAGGGGCAGACCTCCTGGCAGACGTCGCAGCCGAACGCCCACTCGGCGAGCGCGCCGCGGACGCTCTCGGCAACCGGGCCGCGATGCTCGATCGTCCAGTAGGAGAGACAGCGCCGGGCGTCCAGGCGCCACGGTTCGGGCAGGGCACCGGTCGGGCAGGCGTCGAGGCAGCGCGAGCAATCGCCGCACAGGTCGGCCAGCGGCGGATCCGGTGGCAGGTCGAGCGTCAGCAGCAGCTCGCCGAGCAGGAACCAGGAGCCGATCTCGGGATGCAGGAGGTTGGTGTTCTTGCCCACCGCTCCCAACCCGGCGCGCGCGGCCAGCTCGCGCTCGAGCAGCGGCGCGGTATCCACGCACACGCGGCTGGCGATCCCCGGAAAGAGGCGCGCTGCCTCGGCGGCGACCCGCTCGAGGCCGCCCCGGATCAGGTCGTGGTAGTCGCGACCGCGCGCGTAGCGCGCCACCCGGGGCCAGAGGTCGCCGGGCGGCGGCTCGTCGAATCCCTCGAGCGGCGCGTAGCGCAGCGCCACGACCAGCGCGCTGCGGGCCCCCGGCAGCAGGCCGCGCGGATCGGCGCGCAGCTCGACATTGCGCTCCATCCAGGCCATCCCGGCCTGGTCGCCGCGCGCCAGCCAGCGCCGGTAGGCCGCCCCCGTCGCCGCCGGCCCGAGCGCGGCCACGCCGGCCAGGTCGAAGCCCGCGGCGCGCGCCAGGGCCTTGAGTCGCTCGGCCGCCGCGCTCGCGTCCACGCCGCCATCCTACGCGCTAGACTCCGCCGGCCGCGGCCGCGGCGGGGCACCGGGAGGGGGCCGCATGGACATCTTCGACGCGATGGTCGGGGCGGGGCACGAGCGCGTGCTCGTCTGCTCGAACCCCGAGGCGGGCCTGCGGGCGATCATCGCCATCCACTCCACCCGGCTCGGGCCGGGCCTGGGCGGCGTCCGCATGTGGCCCTACGCCTCCACCGAAGAGGCGCTGACCGACGCCTTGCGCCTCTCGCGCGGCATGACCTACAAGGCGGCGGCCGCGGGTCTCCACCTGGGCGGGGCCAAGGCGGTGATCGTGGGCGACTCGAAGCGCGCCCGCACGGAGGAGCTCCTGCGCGCCTTCGGCCGCTGCGTGGAGTCGCTGGGCGGTCACTACATCACGGCCGAGGACGTCGGCACCGACGCCGCGGACATGGAGATGATCGGCAGCGAGACGCGCTGGGTCACCGGACTGCCGGTCGACCGGGGCGGCAGCGGCGACCCCTCGCCGGTCACCGCGCGCGGCGTCCATCAGGGGATGCGCGCCGTGGCCGCGCGGCTCTGGGGCACGCCCTCGCTGGCCGGGCGCTCGATCGCGGTGCAGGGCCTGGGCAGCGTGGGCGGCTACCTGACCCGATCCCTGGTCGAGGAGGGCGCTAAGGTCTTCGCCTGCGACATCGACGCGGACGCCGTCGAGGCCGCGCGCTCGGAGCTCGGCGTCGAGATCGTCCCGCCCGCCGAGATCTACGACGTGGCGTGCGACGTGTTCGCGCCCTGCGCGCTCGGCGCGGTGCTCAACGAGAAGACGATTCCGCGCCTGCGCGCGCGCGCGGTCGCCGGCGCCGCCAACAACCAGCTCGCCGAGGAGGAGCGCGACGGCCTCGAGCTCCACCGGCGCGGGGTGCTCTACGCGCCGGACTTCCTGATCAACGCCGGCGGACTGATCAACGTCTACAACGAGCTGATCGGATACCACCGCGAGCGGGCGCTGCGCATGGCGGACGGCATCCACGCGGCGACCTTGCGCGTGTTCGAGCTGGCCGAGCGCGAGCGCCTGCCCACCTTCCGCGCCGCCGAGCGGCTGGCGGAGGAGCGCCTGGCGGCCGTCGGCCGTCTCGGCCCGCGTCACTGGGAGCGCCCGGCCCGCGAGCGCCTCTCCGCGCGGGCCTGAGGGGGCTTCAGCCCGGCCCGCAGGCGTCGAGACCGAGCGCGCGCGAGAGCGCCGCGCAGGCGCTCAGGCGCCGCACCTCGCCCCGCGCCGATTCGCGCAGGATCCCGCGCACCGCTTCCGGGGAGAGCTCGGGGCGGCGCTCGACGACGAGCGCCACGATCCCCGCCGCGTGCGCCGCGGCGAGCGAGCTGCCGGAGAAGAAGTCGTAGGTCCCGCCCGGGCCCGTGCTCAGCACGTCCACGCCGGGCGCCTCGACGGCCGCCGCGCCGCGGGTCAGGTCGGTCTCCGGCCGCGCCGGGCCCGCCGAGCGCACGCCGAGAACGGTCGGGAGCGAGGCCGGGAACGGGTCCCGCCCGCTCTCGTCCTGCGCGGCGACCACTACGATGCCGAGCTCCTCCGCGCGCGTCAGCAGGCGGGCGATCAGGGCATCTTCGGGGCCGCCGAGGCTCAGGTTGACCACTCGCGGGCGGGCGCGCAGCGCGAAGTCGAGAGCGCGCGCCAGGGTGTAGGTGTCGCACGCCGAGCTCCGCGCGCGCGGAGGATCGGGCCAGCAGGCGCGCAGCGCGAGCAACTCGGCTCCCGGCGCCACGCCGGCGATGCCGAGGCCGTTGTTGGTTCCGGCGCCGATGATCCCGGCCACCGCCGTGCCGTGCGGATCCGTCGAGAACGTCTCCGCGCCGCGGGCGACGAAGTCGCGCGCCTCGGCGACGTGGCCGATCAGGTCCGGGTGTCCGAGATCGACGCCGGTGTCCACGATCGCGACTCGGACGCCACGGCCGGTGGCCCAGCGCTGGGCCTCGGCGACGCCCAGGTCGACCAGGCCGGGCTGGAGCCCCGCATAGGGATCGTTCCAGGCCGCCGGGGTCGCGAGCGTGCGGAACCGGCTCACCGGCGCGGCGAGGGTCACCCGCGGGTGAGCCGCGAGCGCGCGCAACGCCTCGGCGCGCCGATCCGCGTCGGCCAGGGCGAAGACCACGCACTCCTCGCCGATCGACTCCATGGGCCAGGCGTAGAGCGGGTGCAGCGCATGCCGTTCGGAGATCTCGGCCAGCGCCGGCCTCCAGACCTCGGGCCGGGTCGACGTGAAGGTGGCAAGGACCAGGCGCTCCGCCGGCGGGTCGGGCCCCTGCGCGGCCGGCTCGCCGCCGGGCTGGCGCGGGCCGGCTCCCGTCGCGCAGGCGCCGGCGACGATCAGCAGCAGCGCGAGGGCGGGGCGGGGCTCACGGCCGCGCATCGAAGGCGTCCGTGACGGGCTCCGCGAGCCGGATCCGCGAGTCGGCGCGCAGGAGGCTCAGGACCGCCTCGGGCGAATCGCCGGCGACGCCCGGCTCGAGCGCGAGCGCGTAGGCGCCGAGCGGCGACGGTCCGCCGACGATCTCGGCGCGCGCCTCGAGCAGCAGCGCGCGCATCTCCGACTCCCCCACGCCGGGGCTGAACACCACGCGCAGGCGGGCCCGGCGCGACGCGGATTCGGTCTGCGCCAGGGTGCGGAACTGCCGCGTCTCGGTAGGCGCCGGCGCGCCGATCCACACCGCAGCCGCGACCAGCGCGGCGGCCTGCACCGCCAGCCACCAGCGCGCGGCGCGCGGCGTCGCGCGCCAGGTCGCGGCCACGCGCCAGGAACGACGCGCGCTCACTCGGGCAGCTTCGTCGGCGTCGTGCTCGCGATCGAGCTCGCCGCGCTCGATACGGGCGAGCAGCCGGGCGAGCTGAGCCGGATGCGGAGCGGGTGCAGGCGGCGTGGCGAGCGCGAGCGCCGAGCCCAGGGCGCGGCAACGCTCGAGCTCGA
>JAFNAE010000107.1 GCA_017860005.1 Acidobacteriota bacterium
CTCGAGGTCGCCGGTGTTGCGGTCGCCGGAGAGCTCCTCGACCTCGCCCGGCCACTCCTTGGGACGCCGTCCGCGGTTGAAGAGGGTCAGGCGGTGCCCGCGCGCGAGCGCGTAGCGGACCTGGTGCGGGCCGGTGAAGCCGGTGCCGCCCAGGATCAGGATGCGCAGGGGGCGCGGCGCGCGCGCGACGCCCTCGAGCGGCGGCACCGCGACCGGCGCCGGTCGCGCCGCGGGAGCCGCCTGCGCGCGCAGCGCGCCCGGGGCGAGCCCCAGGCCGACGGCGCCGGTGGCGGTGAGCTTGAGCAGGTCTCTGCGGGTGGTGGGCATGGTCTCCTCCGCGTGCGGGTCGAGATGCGGTTCAGGGCGCCGGCGCGACCGCCGCCCGCGTCCGTTGGGGTGATGCCGTGCGGACCAGTCGAGCGTGCCGCCGCCCGAGCCAGACCGCGAGCGCGAGCCAGAGCGCGGCGAGCGGGGCCGCGGCGCCGGCGATCCCCGCCACGCCGAGGCCGAGCGCGGTCAGGCCGGCGCTGGTCCAGGCGCCGGCCTGATCCCCGAGACGATAGACGAAGGTGTCCACGAACGCCTTCGACTTGTACTTCTCCTCGCGCGAGAGGGGGATGAAGAGAATCTCCCGCGCAGGACGCGTGAGCGCGAAGTTCGAGGCCCGCCGCGCGACCTGGACGAGCGCCAGCAGGCCCAGCGTGGGCAGTGCGCCGAGCGCGGCGAAGCCGGCCAGCGAGAGCGCGGGCAGCAGCGCGAGCGTGCCGCCCACTCCCAGCGCCGCGAGCACGCGCCCGGTCGCCCCGGTCTGGAGCACCAGCGTCGAAGCGTTCACCCAGAGGTCGAGGCGAGCGAAGAACGCGGTCCTCGCGCTGCGCTCGGGCAGGGCCGTCGTCACGATGTCGGCCTGGACGAAGTAGAGAAAGGTCGAGGACAGGGTGTAGAGGAAGAGGAAGCCGCAGATCCCGGCGAGGTAGGGCGAGCGCAGCACGCTCGACACCCCGGCCAGCGCGCCGCCACCCACGGCCTCGCGTTCCGCGTGACTCTGCTCGACAGCGGCTGCCGCCCGGCGCCGGCCGAGAGCGCGCGCGCAGCGCACGCCCCCCTCGAGCAGTGCCGCCGAGACGAGCAGCAGCGGCGCCTCGCCCAGCCGTTCCACGAGCCCGGCGGTGAGAGCCGCGCCGAGCACGCCACCGAGGGTCCCCCCTGCGGCCACGAAGCCGAACAGCCGCTTGCCCTCGCCGACCTCGAACAGGTCGTCGACGAAGCTCCAGAAGACCGAGACGATGAAGAGATTGAAGACGCTCGCCCAGACGAAGAAAGCGCGCCCGAGCCAGAGCTGCGACGCGCCGGGAGCGGACTCGAGCAGCAGCCAGAAGACGAGCAGGTGGAGCGCGAAGAAGCGGTACGTCCAGGGCACCGAAACCGGCCGCGGCCAGCGCGCCACGACCGCCGCGTAGAGCGGCTGCGCGGCGAGCATCACGAGCAGCGTGGCGGTGAACAGCCAGGGCAGGTCGTCCACGCCTCCCGCCGTGCCCATCGCGTCGCGGAT
The DNA here is from genome assembly GCA_017860005.1 of Acidobacteriota bacterium. Taxonomy (GTDB): domain Bacteria; phylum Acidobacteriota; class Thermoanaerobaculia; order Multivoradales; family JAGPDF01; genus JACTMI01. The sequence continues at coordinate 1,553 of JAFNAE010000107.1, forward strand.
CGGCCGCAGCACGTACCAGGCGGCGAGCACGAGGAAGTGGTAGAGGGCGGCGAGCCCGAGCACGGCCCACTCGCCGGGCCGTGCGTCCACCAGCCGCCGCGCCAGCGCGTCCGCCCACCCGCCCCGACCGTCTCCGTCCGCGCTCTCCACCCCGCCTTCCCTCCCTCCGGGCGGCCCGCTCCGGAGGCGCGACCGCCCGTGCCCGGACCGCGTCCGGGGACCGCGCCGGATACGCGCCCGGCAGCTCGAAGTTGCACGCGCCACGGTTGGGCCCGGGCGGCCGCCGTGGCAGGATCGCACGCATGCTCGAATCCGGCTCCGAGCTGGCGGCCCTCGGCCTCGCCTGGTTCGCGGTCTTCCTGTTCTCGACCTGCTGTCACGAGGCCGCCCACGCCTGGGCCGCGCTTCGCCTCGGCGACCCGACCGCCTACCTGGGCGGCCAGGTCTCGCTCGATCCCCGTCCGCACATCCGGCGCGAGCCGGTGGGTACGCTGGTCGTGCCGCTCCTCACCTTCCTGCTCTCGCGCTCCTGGATGATGGGCTGGGCGAGCGCACCCTACGATCCGCTCTGGGCCGACCGCCACCCCCGGCGCGCGGCCTGGATGGCGCTCGCCGGCCCGGCCGCCAACTTCGTGCTCGTGCTCGCGGCGGCGCTCGGCATCCGCGCCGGTGTCGCCGCCGGCCTCTTCACAGCGCCCGCGGAGGCGACTTTCTCGAGCGTGGCGGCCGCGAGCGGAGGCGGCGCGTCCGCGGGCGCCGCCACCCTGCTCTCGATCCTGTTCTCGCTCAACCTGGTGCTCGGGGTCTTCAACCTGATCCCGTTGCCGCCGCTCGACGGCAGCGCCGCCGTGCCCCTGCTCCTGCCCGAGCGCTGGCGCCGGGGCTGGCTCGAGTTCCTGCGCCAGCCGATGCTCTCCTGGGCGGGCCTGCTGCTCGCCTGGCGTCTCTTTCCGCCCCTCTTCGCTCCGCTCCACACGCTGGCCCTGAACCTCCTCTGGCCGGGCTTCCTCTACCGCTGAGCCGCCGGGTTACCATGGAGCGGTGAGCGCCGTCGTCCCGAATCCGACCGACCGCCTCGGGCGGCCCTTCGCCGACCTCCGGATCTCGGTCACCGACCGCTGCAACTTCCGCTGCACCTACTGCATGCCGCGCGAGGCTTTCGGCGCCTCGTACCGCTTCCTCCCCCGCTCCGAGATCCTGACCTTCGAGGAGATCGAGCGTGTTGCCGGCATCTTCGCGCGTCTGGGCGCGCGCAAGCTCCGCCTCACCGGGGGCGAGCCGCTCCTGCGCCACGACCTGCCCGGGCTGGTCCGGCGGCTCGCCACCGCGACCCGCCTCGACCTCGCGCTGACCACCAATGGCTCGCTGCTCGCCGAACAGGCCGCGGCGCTCGCCGGGGCCGGCCTCGGGCGCGTCAGCGTCAGCCTCGACTCGCTCGATGACGAAGTGTTCCGGCGCATGAACGACGTGCGCTTCCCGGTCGCCCGGGTGCTCGCCGGTATCCGCGCGGCCGAGGAGGCCGGCCTCGCGCCGATCAAGCTCAACGCGGTGATCCGCAGGGGGCTCAACGAGGACGCCATCGTGCCGCTGGTGGAGCGCTTCCGCGGCACCGGGCACGTGGTGCGCTTCATCGAGTACATGGACGTCGGGGCGACCAACCGCTGGCGGCTCGACGACGTGGTCCCGGCGCGCGAGATCCTCGAGCGCCTGCGCGCCCGCTTCGAGCTCGAGCCGCTCGACCCCGGCTATCGCGGCGAGGTCGCGCGGCGCTGGCGCCTGGCCGACGGCAGCGGCGAGATCGGGATCATCGCCTCGGTCACCGCCCCCTTCTGCGGCGACTGCACCCGGGCGCGCCTGTCCGCCGACGGGCACCTCTACACCTGCCTGTTCGCCGCCGCGGGATACGACCTGCGCGCTCCCCTGCGCGCCGGCGCCGACGACGCCGAGCTCGAAGCGCTGGTGCGCTCGCTGTGGGCGGGCCGGGAGGACCGCTACTCGGAGCTGCGCGCGGGGATCGGGGGACGCCCGGCACGTATCGAGATGTCGTATATTGGCGGCTGAGGTCGGCATCTCATGACTACGAACCGGGATCGGCGACGCCAGCGTCGCGTTCGGCTGCCGGAGAGCCACGGTAGCCTGGTCGTCTCCCTCGACGGCACGGTGCTCGACATCAGCCTGTCGGGCATGGCGGTCGAGACCAATACCCGCCTCGCACCCCACCGCGCGCTCACCCTCCGCCTCGGCAACGGCGGCCGCGCGATGTCGCTCACCGGCCGCGTGGTCTGGTGTTTCCTCCACGGCACCCGGGCCACGACCTCCGGCGAGCAGCTGCCCGTCTACCGCGCCGGCATCCAGTTCCAGGACGTGCTCTCGCCCCAGGCGCAGGACCTGGTGCGTTTCCTGGAATCCCACGCCATCGTGACCCTCGAGACGCGGCTGTTCGGCCGCTTCCGCATCGCCGAGGACGACTCGGTCGAGGTCAGCTCGTCGATCGAGTTCCGGGTGGTCGAGCTGGACGCCAGCGGCCTGACGGTGGAGACTTCGATCGGCCTCGAGCCGAAGGAAGAGTGCGAGGTCGAGATCCAGCTCGACGGCGACACGGTGCGGGCGCGCACGGTGGTGCGCGAGGCCCATCGCCTGGCGAGCCAGGAGGCGAGCGAGTCCTGGCGCATCCAGCTCGAGTTCACCGGCCTCGACGAGCCCTCGCGCACCCGAATCCAGGAGTTCCTGCGCGGCGAGGTGGGCTCCGCCGCCGACGAGCCCGGCTGACGCCGGTCAGTTCTTGAACAGCGCGTCGAACGCGGCGCGGGCGTCGTCGGGCTTGCTCGCGGCAGGCGGTTTCTCGCGCGCGAACTCGGCGCGCAGGCGTGGCTCGTAGAGCTCGCAGGCGTTGGCGCGGTCCTTGGGCGAGATCCGCTTCGGGATCGTCCTGCGGCACTCGAACGCCGAGCCGGTGTCGAACGAAGCGCAGTTCGTGCAGGTGTGGAGGTCGTTGCCGCACTTGGTGCAGCGCGAGTCGAGAGCCATCGCGGCCGCCACCGTGGCCTGCTCGCCGCAACGGGCGCAGCGGAACACCTCGGCGGTCGGCGCCCCCAGCCCCCGGCCGCGCGGAGCGTCGCGCTTGTCCACCGGACCCTTCGGCGCCGGCGGGCGCGCCGCCCCGCGCTCCTCGCCGCCGTCCTGGTAACCGCGCTGCTTATACTTGCGATCCGACATGGACGCAGTCTACCAGCCGCGCGCGCGGCTCCGGCGCGTGCTCCTGCTCGCGGTGCTCGTGGCCGCCTGCCGTGACGACGCCGCGCCGCGGCGTCCGCTGCCGGCGCCGCCGCGCAGCTGGCCGCTCGACGTCTTCCTCGCCAGCCAGGCCTGGGAGATCGCCGACGTCGACGCCTCGGGGCGCCTGCTCGCCAACGAGTGGATCCGCGGCGCCGCGCGCGCGGTGCGCATCGCGGCGGGTGGGAGCCGCGAGCTCCTGGCGCCCGGCGAGCGCAGCTCCCACCGCGCCCTGGCCGCGCTCGCCGGCGACGAGGTGCTGGTCGAGCTCGCGCCGGTCTCCGAGGGCACTCCGAGCCGGCTCTCGATCGCGTCCGGTCACGGCGCACCGCGCGCGCTCCCGGCCGCCGACGCGTCGCGATTCCTGAGCGCGGACCGCGACGGCCAGCGCCTCTGGGTCGCGAGCGCCGGCGCGGACGGCCTCGAGCGGCTGCTCGAGATCTCGCGCACCGGGAGCGGACGCGAGCTGGTCGAAGCACCCCCGGGCTTTCGCTTCGCCGCCGTCACGCGCGACGGCGCCCTCGCCGCGATGGTCCGACCGGTCGGGCCGGGCGCCGACGAGGTCGTACTGGTCGACCGTCCCGGCGGCGAGCGCCGGCTGCTCCTCCCCACCGGAGCGGACGGCCGCTTCTCCGTGCTCCGTTTCTCCGACGACGCGCGCCGCCTGCTCGTCGCGGCCGACGACGGATCGGAGCTCGCGCGGCTCGAGTGGCTGGACCTCGACAGCGGCGGCCGGTCGCCCGCGCTCGCGGCGCCGGAGTGCGCCGCGCTCGGCGTGCGCGCCGCGAGCGGCGTCGCCGTCGCCGACCTCGTCTGCACCGGAGCGCGCCGCGCCGCCGTCCTGGACACGGGGACGCCGCCCTGGCAGGGGCGGCTGCCGCCCGAATCGACGGTGACGGCCGCCCTGCCCGCGGGAGCGGGGGCCTGGTGGCTCGAGCTCTCCGGTCCGGCCTCGGCCCGCGACCTCTGCCGCCTCGACGCGGACGGCGTCCTCGTTCCGCTCACCTGGGCGCTGGCGCCGCGGCTCGAGCCAACCGCGCTCGTCCATCCGGCCGTCGAGAGTCTCTCGCTCGGCGACGTCCGGGTGCCGGTCGAGGTCTGGCGCCCGAGGGGCGTCGCGCGCGCCGCCGCGATCTGGCTCGAGGACGACGGCGCGCCACCCCGCTGGGGCGAGTTCCATCCGCTCCACGCCTTCCTCGCCGCGCGCGGCGTGCTCGTGCTGCGGCTGCGTCCGCGCGGCTCGGACGGCTTCACGCGCGCCCTGCGCGAGGCGGGCGGCGAAGACCGCCTGGCCGCCGCCGCGCTCGACGCCGAGCGGGCGGCGGCGCAGGCGCGCGCGCTCGCCGGCGGCGCGGTGCCGATCGCGCTCGTGGTCGAAGGCGCGCGCTGGCAGACGCTGGCCACGCCCGAGGGCCCCGATCCCTTCGCGCTGCGCCACGCGCTCGGAGCGCCGCCCTCCTTCGACGCGCTCGCCGGGGCCGGTCGCGCGCTCGAGGCGGCCCTGCTCGACCGCCGCTGACGCGCCCGAGCGTTCGCGGATCGCGTGCTATCGTGCGCCCGGCGCGCGCATGCAGACGCTGGGCAAGTACGAGATCGTCGAGAAGATCGGAGTCGGCGGCTTCGGCGTCGTCTACAAGGGCTTCGATCCGTTCATCAAGCGCCCGGTCGCGATCAAGACCTGCTCCGCCGAGGACACCGAGACGCGCGAGCGCTTCCGGCGCGAGGGCGAGATCGCGGGCAACCTCCAGCACCGCAACATCGTCACCGTCTTCGAGTTCGGCTTCGAGAACGACATCCCGTACCTGGTCCAGGAGTTCCTCTCCGGGGAGGACCTCGACCGCAAGATCAAGCGCAACGAGTTCGTGCCGCTGCCCGAGAAGATCCTCTGGCTGGTGCAGATCGCGCGCGGGCTCGCCTTCGCGCACGAGCGCGGCATCGTGCACCGGGACATCAAGCCCGGCAACGTGAGGATCCTCGACGACGGCACCGCCAAGATCCTCGATTTCGGCATCGCCAAGCTGGCGCACCAGCCGTCCAACCTCACCCAGGCGGGCATGACCCTGGGCACCGCCGCCTACCTGGCCCCGGAGCAGATCCGGGGCCAGCCGGTCGATCCGCGCACCGACGTCTTCTCCTACGGCGTGCTCGCCTACGAGCTGCTCGCCTTCGAGCGCCCCTTCCGCGCCGCCGAGATCTCCGCCATCTTCTACAAGATCCTCCACGAGACGCCGCCTTCGCTGGCGGCGCGCGTGCCCGACGTGCCGGTCGAGCTCGACCGCATCGTGGCTCGCTGCCTGGCCAAGGATCCAGCTCGCCGCTGGATCCCGACCGCCGAGCTCGTGCGCGCGCTCGAGGGCCTGATCCAGCGCCGGCCGGGCGCGGCCACGATCGACACCACGCGCACGAAGATCGCCACCCGCGTCGCCGAGGCCGCGACCGCCCCGGCCGCGGTTCGCCCCGCCGCCGAGCGGCCCGCTCTCGACGAGCTCGAGTTCCACCACTCCGAGGCCGCGCCGCGCGTGCACAGCCGCTCGATGGCGACCACCGCCTTCGGGTTCGGACGGCCGAAGCGGTGGACGCGCTGGCTGGCGCTCTCCGCTCTCGTGGCGGCCGTGTTCGCCATCGGCGCGGTCTGGCTCGGACAGGCCGGCCGCCTGGCGCGGGTCGGCGACGAAGCCGCCTCCGCACCGCAGCCCGTTGCGCCCGTTGCGGCGGCTCCCTCCGCCGCCGCGCCGCAGTCGCCGGCGCCGGCCCCGGCGGGCCCGGCGCGGCCGGCAGAGCCGGCGGTCACGGCCGCGCCCGAGCCCGCCCCGGAGCCGGTCGCGGCCCCGCCGCCGCCCCCGCCGCCGAAGCCGGGGCAGCTCGTGGTCGGACCGGCGTGGCATCCTGAGATCGAGCTCCGCGTCGCCGGGCGCCGCCTCCGCCTCGACCGGCAGCACCGCCTCGAGCTGCCCGCCGGGGCCTACACGCTCACGTTCTCGCTCGAGACGCCCAGCTACGCCTTCCGCAGGGAGAGCCGCGTGCGCCTCGACGAGGGCGAGGCTGAGCGCGCCGCGGTGCCGATCGAGCGCCCGGGCCGGCTCACCGTCCAGCCCCACCTCAACACTCCGGGCGGCATCGTCCGACTCGACGGTCAGATGGCGGGACCGGCGCCACTCCGGGGCCGTTGGCTTGCGCCCGGCGAGCACCGGGTCGAGATCTTCCCGGTTTCCGGAATGACTGCGACGCCCGTGCTGAGCCAGGCGGTGACGGTCCGGAGCGAGGTGGAGACCGTGCTCACCTTCGACCTGGCCGGCGGCCAGGTGACGCAGGTCCGGGAGCGGCCCGCACCGCCCGGGTAGGGCCCGCAGCTCTGCTAGATTCCCGCGTCGGCGACGATCCCGATGCGCGCCTCTCCCTTCGTTTCGATCGCACTGACGCTGGTCTCGGCCCTGGCCGCGCCGGGCCAGACCCCGCCACCCCCCCCGGATCCCGACCGGATCCTGGTCGAGGACCTCCCGCCGCAGGGCGCGCAGGAGGCCGCCGCCCCTGCCGGCGGGGAGCTCGCCGGGCTCGAGGCCGAGGCCGAGCGCCTCTACGCCGACGGCGAGCTCTCTCGCGCGCTGCTGCTCTACGCCGACCTCGCCGCCCGCCACCCGACCGCCGCCGAGCGCGCCCGGCTCGGCATCACGGCGGCCTGGCTCTCGTTCCAGCTCGGCGATCGCGACGCCGCGACGGGCCAGCTCGGGCGGGTCCTGTTCGACGACCCGTCCGCCCCCTTCCGGCCCGAGCTCTTCAACCCCGACTTCGCCGCGCTCTTCCTCGACACGCAGCGCGACGCGACCGAGCGCCGCGCGCGCGCCGCCGCCGAGCGCACCCGCTCCGCGGTGGACGCGATCCGCGCCGGGCGCTTCGCGGAGGCGCGCAAGGCGCTGCTCGCCGCCCTCGAGCTCGCCCCCGACGACCCCGAGGTGCTCTACAACCTGGCGCTGGTGGACCAGCGCGAGGGAGATCTCGACGCCGCGCTCGCCGGCTTCGAGAAGATCCTCTCGCTCGGCCGCGCCCAGCCGGGGCGGGTGGGACGCGACCTCGAGGCGCTGGTGCTCAACAACGTCGCGGTCCTCTACTTCACGCGCGCGGACTACGAGGTGGCGCGCGACGCGCTCGAGCGCGCGCTCCGGCTCGACCCCGACGACGCGCGCGCCCTCTACAACCTCGGCCTGACGCGCCAGCGGCTGGGCGACGCCGAGGGCGGGTACGCGGCGCTGCGCCAGGCGCGCGGCATCGACCGCCGCGACACCGACATCGCGCGCGCGCTGGCGCTCGCCGAGATGGCGCACGGGCGCTGGGTCGAGGCGGTGGCGCTGCTGCTCGAGGCCACCCGGGACCGCGCCGAGGATCCCGAGCTCTGGTTCCAGCTCGGGCGCGCGCAGCGCGGACTGGGCAACGCCGACGGCGCGCTGCAGTCGCTGGCCGCCGCGGAGCGCCTCGACCCGCGCAACCGCGCCGGGGTCGCCCTGCCGGCGGCGCTCGCCGCGGTCGAGATCCTGCGCCAGCGCGGCGACTCCGCCGGCGCCGCCGCCGCCGCGGAGCGCGCCGTGGCGCTCGACCAGGAGGGCGTGGACGGGTGGATGCTGCTCGGGCTCGCCCGTCTCGACGCCGGCGATGCGGCCGGGGCTCGCGCCGCGCTAGAGCGCGCCCGCGCCCTCGCCCCGGGACGTGCCGACGTCGCCCACAACCTGGGCACCGCGTGCCTGGTCCAGCGCGACTGGACGGCCGCCGAGACCGCGTTCCGAGCCGCGCTCGAGCTCGACCCCGCCGACGCCGACGCGCGCAAGGTGCTGGACCAGATTGCGGCCCAGCGCGCCGCCGCCGCGGCGGCCCAGAAGCCGGCGCGCGGCCGCCCCGCCCCGCCCGCGCTGGGCGCGACCCTGGTCCGGGTCGACTATGCGCCGCTCGGCATCGAGGGCCTGCGCGTCGAGGCGATCACGGCGGGAGGCGCCGCGGCGCGCGCCGGGCTCGCCGTCGGGGACCTGGTGCTGCGCGTGGACGGCAAGCCAGCCGAGTCGG
>JAFNAE010000108.1 GCA_017860005.1 Acidobacteriota bacterium
CAGGTGAACCGGAAGAACCTCGCGCGCTGGCTCGCGAAGGCGCGGGAGATCCAGTGGGACTACAAGAACATCGTCCGCCGCAAGGGGAAGCTCGAGCGGCTGAGGTGACGCCCCGCCATCCCGAGGCCGGCCCCCCCGCCCCCTCACCCGGTGTCGTCACCGGACCGGATGCAGGCGGGTTGAAAAGGCCGGACGACCGCGGACGAGGACGCCCACGTTCTCCAGCGCAGACCGTCGTGTTGGACCTCCGAACGGAACGCCCTACAATCTCCAAGTCGAATCCCCGCAGCGACTTGGCCGGAAGTCGCGGCCCGAAGAGGTGCACGCAATGCGACCTCGCATGCCCCCCCGGCACCACCCACCCTGCAGTCCCATCCGTAGCTAGGCAACCGCGGCATTCTCAAGGCGGCACGCATGGCGGGGTGTAGTTCGAACGACACGCAGGTACCCGAGAGATCGCTCTGGATCTTCCTTGTCCTGGTGTGTTTGCTCTCGTGGCCGCTTTGGGTGGTCTCTGGAGTCCTGCCCAGAGCGGGCGCTGGCGTGTACGACGCTCACTGGCTCGTTGCCCAGATCGGGGTGATGGGCCCGGCCCTGGCCGCCCTGTTCGTTTCCGGCTCCCTGAGCCGCGAACTGCGCTGGAATAGCCTGCGCCTGCTCCCCGTCGTTCTCGTCCCGTTGGTCGTTCCTGGCACCCTCGTCGCGCGGGCTGCTCCACCCAAGGTCGCCATGATGCCGTCGCTGCCTGCAATCGTCACGGTGGCGGTCGCAACTCTGGTTGTCCTGTTCTTCTCCCCGCTGAACAGGCGACTGCTCGGTCCCGCAACCGGGACGCCACAGACCCGACCCGCCGGGGGCGTGGTCATGCTCTCGATGACACTCCTTCCAGCGCTCTTCCTGCTCGCCTGGGCACTCGCGGGCGTCCGAAAGGGCCACTTCGAGATCGGCGCGCTGCCGGGGGAACCGTTGAGTTCCGCATGGATCGTGCTCGTGGTCTTCGCTCACAACCTCCTGTTGGGAGGATCGCTGGGAGAGGAGATCGGCTGGCGCGGGGTCTTGCTACCGGCGCTGCTCAGAAGGATGAGCCCCCTCGGGGCATCGTTGGTGCTCGGCGTCGTGTGGGGGCTGTGGCATCTCCCGATCGATCTCGTCGCCGGGTTCGGTGTCACGGGCCCCAGCGCGATCCTGGCACGGATCGTCTTCGTCCTCCCCGTTGCCGTTCTCTTTACCTGGTTCTACCTTCGATCGAACGGGAGCCTGCTCGTCGCAATCCTGCTCCATACGTCCATCAACGTCATGGGCGATCTTGGCTTCTCGGGCTACGAGGAGACATCGATGATGTTCGGCCTCCTGATAGGCGCATCTGCGCTGGTGCTCGCAGTGTTCAGCCCGATGTTGCACAGCACAAGTGCACAGGTCGCCTAACCCCGGCATGGAGCGGACTCGCTATCCTCGGCCCTGATGCCAGACGTCAGGCGACGGTGACGAGAGGAGATGGATGACGGCCTCGCCAGCAGAAGCGCGAGCTCTGGCCCTTCTCGAGGCGTGGAATCGGCGCGACCTCGCCACGTTCGAGGGTCTCCTGGCCCGGGACGTGTCGTGGTACGACCCATCCATGCCCCACCCGCCGGCAGTCGGCCGCGAAGCTGTCCTCGCCTTCTGCCGCGCTGTCCTGACTGCCTTCCCGGACTTCTCCTACGCGATCCGCGGCCCCGTCTGCGCCTCGCAGGATGGCCAGAGCTGCGTCATCCCCTGGCGCATCACCGCGACGCACATGGCAACTCTCCGCCCGCCCGGCTTTGCGCCGACGGGCCAGCGGATCGTCCTCGAAGGCGTGGATCTTGTCCAACTTGCCGGTGACCTCGTCGGCAGAATCGAGACCTACTTCGATGTGTTTCAGGCAGCATCACAAGCCCTTGCCCTCGACCTCCGTCCGCCGCCCCACAGCTTCCACGAGCGGCTGCTTGTGACGGCACAGAAGCTGCGAGCCGCGTGGCTCAGACGACGGCGTGTGGGCCAGCAGTCGTGACCCGTCGCCTGACCCATCGCTTCAGCAGACCCGCGTCGCGCGCCGCTCGACTCGATTCCCGTTCGGCAGCGACCGAGTGAGTCTCCCCGCACCCGTCAGGAGATTGCCCGCATTGGACATTCCACGGATCTTCAACATCGCCGAGAGCGCGCACCGCATCCACAACCCGTTCACGCCCGAGAAGCTCGCCGCGCTCGGCGCGGCGCTGCGGCTGGAGGCGGGGACCCGGGTGCTCGACCTCGGGAGCGGCTCGGGCGAGATGCTGTGCACCTGGGCGCGCGATCACGGAGTCGTCGGCACCGGCATCGACTTGAGCCGGTTGTTCACCGAACAGGCGAGACGCCGCGCCGATGAGCTCGGTGTCGCCGATCGAGTCGAGTTCATCCATGGCGATGCCGCCGGCTTCGTCTCCGACCAGAAGGCCGGTGTGGTGGCCTGTCTCGGCGCCACGTGGATCGGCGGTGGAGTCGCCGGCACCATCGAGCTTCTGGCGCGGAGCCTCCACCCCGGAGGGATCCTCCTCGTCGGCGAGCCCTACTGGCGGCAGATGCCGCCGACGGAAGACGTCGCCAGGGGTTGCCTCGCCGGCTCCATCTCCGACTTCCTCCCGCTTCCGGAGCTTCTCGCCTCCTTCGGCCGGCTCGGCTACGACGTCGTCGAGATGGTCCTGGCCGACCAGGACAGCTGGGACCGATACGAGGCGGCCCAGTGGCTCACCCTGCGCCGGTGGCTCCAGGACCACCCCGACGACGAGCTGGCGAAGGACGTTCGAGCCCGACTGATCGCGGAGCCCGAGCGCTACGCCGCCTGCACGCGCGAGTACCTGGGCTGGGGAGCGTTCGCGCTGATGGCGCGGTGAAGGGAGGTCCCGGCCGCGACCCCCGCCGGGCCACTCGACCCGGCCGAGGGTCGCCCGGTCACCCGCCATCGCCGGAAGGAGACGACGGGCGAGTCGGCGGGGCGGCACGGGCGCACGCGGGCCGCCACGGACGCGATTCCCGACAATCCGCCTCGCGCAGCTCCGGCCGCCCGTCCGGCGACCGCGGGCGGCGAGCGAGGAGGCGCGGCGATGGCGATCCGGATCGTGCGGCTGGGCAGTCCGCGGGAGAGAGACGAAGGGCTGCGCCTGGGCACCGTGCGCCGGCCGCCGCGCGGGGTGCCGAAAGCGGAGTTCGCGAAGCGGGACTTCTACGACGTCTGGCTGCCGCAGCTCTCGCCCAGCGCGGAGCTGGTCCGGACGGGGCAGGCGGCGGGGGAGGACGCCGCGGCCTGGCGCGCGTTCGCGCGGCGCTTTCGCGCCGAGATGGCCGCGGGCGACGCGGCGCGGCTGCTCGACCTGCTCGCCGCGCTCTCGCACCGGACCGAGCTCGCCGTCGGCTGCTACTGCGAGGACGAGGCGCGTTGCCACCGCTCGGTCCTGAGGGAGCTCCTCGCCGAGCGCGGCGCCGCCCTGCGCTGAAGCGCGCGGGGGAAGAAGAAGGAGACAAGAGGAGGCGGCCATGAGCTTCGATCTCGCCGAGGCGCTCGATTTCCTGGAACGGACTCCGGCCGTGCTCGACCGGCTGCTGCGCGGCACCAACCCCGACTGGCACACGGCGCGCGTCGAAGGCCCCGAGACCTTCGCCCCCTGGGACGTCGTCGGCCACCTCGTCCACGGCGAGGAGACCGACTGGATCCCGCGCGCGCGGATCGTGCTCGAGCAGGGCGAGAGCCGGCCGTTCGACAAGTACGACCGCTTCGCGCAGGCGACCCGCTTCGCGGGCTGGAGCCTCGACGCTCTGCTCGACCGCTTCGCCGAGCTGCGCCGGGAGAACCTCGCCACCGTGCGCGCCTGGCGCCTGACCGAGGAGATGCTCGACCGGCGCGGCCGCCACCCCGAGCTCGGCGCCGTCGACCTGAGGCAGCTGCTCGCGACGTGGGTCGCGCACGACCTGAACCACCTGGCGCAGATCTCGCGCGTGCTGGCCAAGCGCCACACCGAGGACGTCGGCCCCTGGCGCGTCTACCTCTCCGTCCTGAACCGGTAGCGCCGCGCCGCTGCCGTCCCGGTCCTAGAATCCCGGGACCCGGCGAGAGGGGGTGGGCGATGACGACGGACACGGAGCGGACGACCGGAGGCGGCGGGCGAGAGGCGGCGCGGGGCGCGCCCGGCGTGCCCTGGCGCGTGCTGCTGGCCGCGGCGCTCGCGCTCGGCGGCTGCGCGCGGGACGGAGGCGCGGCCGAGCCGGTCGTGGGGCGGCCCTGCGAGGGCTGCGAGATCGTCTTCGAGGGGATGCCGGCCGCGCCCGGTGCGAGCGCGCGCATCGCGCCCGAGGGCGAGCCCGGCGAGCCGATGGTCGTCGAGGGCATCGTGCGCAACGCCGCTGGGAAGGCAGCGCCGGGCGTCGTCGTCTACGGCTACCACACCGACGCGAACGGGATCTATCCGCGCGCCGCGACGCGCCACGGCCGGTTGCGCGGCTGGGCGAGGACGGGCCCCGACGGCGGCTACCGTTTCGACACCATCCGCCCGGCCGGCTATCCCGGCACCGCGATCCCGCAGCATGTCCATTTCCACGTGCTCGAGCCCGGGCGCTGCACCTACTACGTCGACGACCTGCTCTTCGACGACGATCCGCGCCTGACCGAGGCCGAGCGCGAGCGGCAGCAGGGGCGCGGCGGGCCGGGCATCGCGCGGCCCGAGCGCGACGCGACGGGCATCTGGCGCGCGCGCCGGGATCTCGTGCTGGGCGAGCGCGTGCCCGGCTACGACGAGTGCGAACGGGGCGAGGGGCGGTCGGGAGGGGGATGAAGTCGCGCGTGATCGAGACGCGGGACCGGCTCGAGCTGCGCGTGCCCGAGCCGCGCGGAGCGTTTCGCGTCCTGCTCCTGCTCGCGGCGCTCGCGGGCTGGGCGGTGGGCGAGCTGGCCGCCGCGCGCGGCCTGCTCGCCGTGGCGCCGGGCGAGCCGACGCGTGCCCTGCGCGGATTCGTGCTCGCCGTCTGGTCGCTCGCCGCGCTGCCGCTCGTCTTCGCGCTGCTGCGCGCCGTGGCCGGGTTCGAGCGCGTCGTGGTGGAGGGCGGCCGGATCACGGTCGGGAGGCGCCTACTCGGCGTGGGCGGCGACCGCGGCTACGATCTCGCGCGCGTCTCGCCGCCGCGCGTCGAGCCGCCGCCGCACCACCTCTTCGACCTGCTCTCGGGCGTGCGCGTGTGGGGGGCCGGCGGCAGCGTCGTCGCCTTCGAGCACGGCGCCGAGACGGTGCGTTTCGGCGCCGGTGTGGACGAGAGCGAAGCGCACGAGCTGGCGCGCCACCTTGCGGCGCGCGGCGTCGGGGCCGCCGCCCGCTGATCGCCGCGGCCGGGTGCTAGCCTTCCTCCGGCCATGCTCTGGCTCGTCGCCGGCCTGATCCTGCTCGTCAACCTCCCGTTCGGTTACTGGCGCGCGGGGACGCGGCGCTTCTCGCTCGCCTGGTTCCTGGCCGTCCACGCGCCGGTGCCGCTCGCGGTGGCGCTGCGCTGGGGTTCGGGTCTCGGCTTCCAGCTCGCGACCCTGCCGCTGTTCGTCGCCGCCTATTTCGGCGGCCAGTTCCTGGGCGGGCGGCTGCGCGGCCGGCGCGCGCGCGCCGCGCTCGGCCTGGTCGACTGACGGGCCGCGGCGCGTCGCGTCAGGCGCCGCCGGCCGGGGAGGGCGGGCTCGCTGGCGCCGCCCGCAGGTCCGGGGATCCCGGGAAGAGCCGCAGCACGACCGTGCGCGCCCGCGCCTCGAAGGCGCGCACGCGCTCGGCGCCGCCGCCCCAGCTGGCCAGGAAGACGCCCACGCCGGTCTCGCCGGCGGCGCGCCAGGCGTGGACGCGGAAGATGCCGTCGTCCAGGTCCTCGACGGTGCCGGCGACCTCGCCCTCGGGCATTGCAACCAGGAGGCGGCCGCGGAAGCGGTCGCCGGTGGCGGCGGCGACCGAGTAGGGCCGGCCCTCGGCGAGCGGGTCGGCAGCGAGCGGGAAGCCCTGCGGCCCGGTCAGGCGCGCCCAGGCCTCGGCGCGCGCGAGCGGCGTCGAGATCGCCACCCAGGCGACGGTGCGCTCGCGGCCGCGGTGGCGCGCGAGGTAGTGGCGCAGGCCGCGCAGCTCGAAGTTCCAGCCGGTGGTGATGCCGTCGAGCTCGTCGTCCCAGGCCGCGCCGCGGCCGAAGCCGGAGTGGACGAGGCGCAAGCGCGTCCCCCCGGCGTGGCTCTCGAGCGTGAACTCCATGGCGATCGTGGCGGGGGCGGCGCGCCCCTCCGCCAGCGGCCGGCCCTCGAGGTCGAACGGCCGCTCGGCCTGCTGGACCAGGCGCAGCCGCCGGCCCGGCTCCCAGCCGTCGATGCGCGTCAGCCAGGTCCAGGCGCCGCCCCACGACCAGAGCACCTCGCCGCCCGGGCGCGGCTCCACGCGCGCCTCGAACGGGAACCAGCGCTCGAGCTCGCGCGGCTCGGTGAGGGCGCGCCAGACCTCGTCGGGCGAGGCGTCGAAGTCGAGCTCGAACTGGAAGCTGCGGGTCGCCTCTTCGCTCATGGACGGCTCCTCCGTGCGCGTCGGCGCGGGATCAGCGGGATCAGCGGGAGACTTCGGGGGCCGCCGGCGGCACGGCGGGCGCCGGGACCGGGTGGACGAGGGCGGTCAGCCGGTAGCGGCGGCCGCCGGGGGCGCGTGGGTCGTGGTAGCGCGCGAGCAGCGCGCCCAGGGCGTCGGCGAGCTCTTCGGCGAAGGCGGCGCGCGAGGCGGCGTCGGCGAAGACGATCTCGGTGTCGAGGGTCAGGGTCGGCAGCCGCCGTCCCTCGCGCCGGGCTGCGGCGTCGAGCGTGGCGACCTCGCGGATCGAGCGCGCGGCGACCGCGACCTGGTAGGCGGCGCTGCCGCGGTCGAGCGCGGCGCCGGGATCGGCGGCGAGCGCGCCCAGGGCCTCGGGGCTGATCACGAAGGCGCGCGCGGTGGCGCGCACCAGGCGCTCGACGCAGTTGCCCCGGCGGCGCTCCTCGACCAGCTCGACCAGGCCGGCCTTCTCGAGCTCGCGCAGGTGGTAGTGGACACGCTGGCGGGGGAGTCCCAGGCGGCGGGCGAGCCCCGAGGCCGAGCCGGGCTCGCCGCCGAGCTCCGCGAGCAGCCGCTGGCGCGGGCTGGCGAGGAGGGTGGCGGCGCGGTCCGGGGCGGAGATCACGGCGAGGTCCGGCGCGGCGGCAGCGGGAGTCACGGGCCGGAGAGTAGTGCCGACAGGAAAAGCTGTCAAGAATGAATTCCTGACACGTAGCTGCAATCCCGCCCCGACCCCCTCCGAGCCTCCGACCCCGTCCGCCGCAGGGAGGGCGGCTCCCGGTGCACGGCCGGAGTACGGCGCGCGCCGAGCCGGCCCGGCCGGCGCCCGAAGGGCGGCCCGCGGCCGGGCGCTAGAATGCCGGCATGCCCACTTTCGTCTCCGAACTCGAGCCGCGCCCGCTCTGGCGGCATTTCGACCGCATCCTCGCCACCCCCCGCCCGTCCAAGCACGAAGAGGCGATGCGCGCCTTCGTGCTCGACGTGGCGCGCGCCCGGAACCTCGGCGCGCGCACCGACAAGTACGGCAACGTCGTCGTCACCGTGCCCGCCTCGAAGGGCCACGAGAAGGCGCCGGTCGTCGTCCTCCAGTCCCACCTCGACATGGTCTGCGAGAAGAACGCCGGCGTCGAGCTCGACTTCGCCAAGGACGCCATCGTGCCGCGGCGCGAGGGCGACTGGCTCTACGCCACCGGCACCACGCTCGGCTCCGACAACGGCATCGGTGTCGCCGCCATGCTCGCCCTCGCCGAGGCCGACGACGTCGTCCACGGCCCGCTCGAGCTGCTGTTCACGGTCGAGGAGGAGATCGGCCTGGAGGGCGCCTCGGCGCTCGACCCCGCGCTGGTGACCGGGCGCACGCTGCTCAACCTCGACACCGAGGAGGAGTTCGCGCTCTACGTCGGCTGCTCGGGCGGCGCCGGCAGCGAGCTCGCCATTCCGCTCGACACCATGTTCGGCGTCGACGGCCGGGTCGGCCTCTCGGTCAAGCTCTCGGGGCTCAAGGGCGGCCACTCGGGCGTCGACATCCACCTGCAGCGCGGCAACGCGCTCCAGCTCCTGTCGCGCGCGCTCTGGCCGCTGTGGAAGGAGTTCCAGTTCGAGGTCGTGTCGATCACCGGCGGCAACCTGACCAACGCCATTCCGCGCGAGGCCGAGGCCGTGCTGCGCCTGGCTCCCGAGGACGCGGGGGCATTCGGCAAGGCGCTCGACGCCGCCTGCGCGGGCATGCGCGCCGAGCTCGCCACCGCCGACCCCGGGCTGGCCTGGGCCACGGCGCCGGCGGAGGCCCCGGGCCAGGTCTGGTCCGACGTCACCGCGGCGCGCGTGCTGGCGCTGCTCGCGGCGCTGCCCCACGGCGTCATCCGCATGAGCGACGACATTCCGGGCCTGGTCGAGACCTCGACCAACTTCGCGCGCGTGCGCACCGAGGGCGTCGTGCTGCGCGTCTCGATGAGCAACCGCAGCTCGGTGGACTCGGCGCTGCGCGCGCTGCAGAGCCGCATGGCCGCGTTCGCCGAGGTGGCGGGCGGCGAGGCGACGCAGAGCGAGGGCTACCCGGGCTGGAAGCCGGACATGGCCTCGCCGGTGCTCGGCCGCATGAAGGCGATCCACGAGCGCGTGGTGGGCAAGCCGGCGGCGATCAAGGCGATCCACGCCGGCCTCGAGTGCGGCGTGCTGGGCGCCAAGCTCAAGGGCTGCGACATGATCTCCTTCGGCCCCGAGATCCAGCACCCGCACTCGCCCGACGAGCGCGTCCTGATCCCCTCGGTCGGCCGCTTCTGGAAGCTCCTCGTCGCCACCCTCGAGGACCTCGCGGCGTAGGACCCCGGGGCCCGGGCGCGGCTCAGGGCACGCGCAGCAGCAGCCGGAGTGCGACGCTCCAGAGTCCGAGCAGCGCCGCGAGCGTCGCGAGCGGCGGGCGCGCGGCGGTGGCGGCGCCGAGCGTGCGGTCGCCCGTCTCCGGCGCGGCCGCCGCGACGAGCAGCAGCGGCAGGAGCGGCACCAGGATCCGCCCCGCCTCGCCGCGCACGGTGCCGGACAGGAGCGTGACCGCGAGCGCGGCGGTGAGCGCCGCCGCCCAGCGCGTCGTCGCGCCGAGCCCGGCCAGGCCCCCGGCGCGCGCCTCGCGCCAGCCGCGGGCGAGCCGGACCCCCAGCAGGACGACCAGCGGCGGGCCGGCGAACAGCCACAGGTCGGCCGCGCCGAGCGCCACCGAGAGCCCCCACGGATGCCGCAGGGTGTAGCGCTCGGCATGGATGGCGAGCGCCCGCAGCGCGGCGGCGAACGGCTCGTGGCCCGCCAGCGCGGTCGCGGCGAAGAGCGCGAGCCCGGTGGCGCCGGCCGCCGCGAGGGTGGCGAGGCAGGCGGCGCGCCGCGCGCGCACGCCGGCGGCCAGCGCGCAGGCGGCGAGCGCGGCGCCGGCCAGGAAGAGCGCAGCGCCGTAGGAGAGCAGCAGGGCGCCGGCCGCGGCGATCCCCGCGCCGAAGCCGGCGCGCACGGCCGCGCCGCGCCCCGGGGCGAGCGCGCCGGCGGCGAGGGCGGCGGCCGCGGCGGCGACCGGCAGGGCGAGCGCCTGGTCCACCTCCGGCGACATCAACGCCGCTCCGGGCACCAGGGGCCAGAGCGCCGCGACGCGCAGGCCGGAGGCGCGGTCCCCGCTCAGGCGCGTCGCCAGCGCCGCGACCGGCACCGCGGCGGCGGCACCGGCGAGCACGAGCAGCGCGGCACCGGCGAGCGCCGCGGCGATCGAGGCGGAGGTCTGCGCCGGCCG
>JAFNAE010000026.1 GCA_017860005.1 Acidobacteriota bacterium
CCTGCCGGTGGCCGCCAACTCGAACGCCGTGATCCAGTACATCAACGCCCACGGCGGCGACTACCTGCACCCCGACTTCGGCGCCGGGCTCTGGAACGGCGCGCCGATCGGCATGCCCTGGTCGTCGGTGGCCGACAACCAGGCGATGGTGCCGATCGACTTCGCGACCTACGGCTGGCCGGACGAGAGCGATCCCGGGCCCTACCCGATCCCGCCCGGAGCGCCGATCGAGGGCGGCTCCGCGAGCCAGGGCGACCGCCACGTGCTGACCATCCGCCAGGGCAGCTGCATCCTCTACGAGCTCTACTACTCGTGGCCGCACGGCACCGGACCCTCCGGGGGCCCGAGCTGCAACGAGCCCGGCGGCTGGTGCGGCGCCTCGGGCGCGGTCTACGACCTCGCCTCGAACGCCCTGCGCCCCGACGGCTGGACCTCGGCCGACGCGGCGGGCCTGCCCATCTTCCCCGGCCTCGCGCGCTGGGGCGAGGTCGACCTGGGCGAGATCCGGCACGCGCTGCGCTTCACGGTGGACGTCACGCGCGAGACCTGGGTCTGGCCGGCGCGCCACCAGGCCGGCTCGACGATGGACGCCAACGCCCCGCCCATGGGCCTGCGCCTGCGCCTGAAGGCGAGCTACGACATCTCGGGCTTCTCGCCCCAGGTCCAGGTCCTCCTGCGCGCGCTCAAGAAGTACGGCCTGATGCTGGCGGACAACGGCAGCAACTGGTTCATCTCGGGCATCCCGAGCCCGAACTGGATCGACGACGACCTGGTGCCCGAGCTCCACAGCGTGCCCGGCAGCCAGTTCGAGGTCGTCGATCTGTCCTCGATCTTCGGCGGCGACCCGGACAGCGGCGAGAGCACCCACCTCTTCTCCGACGGCTTCGACGGCGGCGGCACCGGCTACTGGTCGGCGGCCGTGCCCTGACCGCCGGCCGGCGGCCGCATCTCGGCTCCCGGCGCGCGGCACCGCCAGAGGCTTCCCCAGTACGGCTCGCACGCGAGCCCCCGATTGCCGAAGATGCGCGCGCGACGCGGGCGCACCAGGTAGATCGTGTCGGGCTCGAGCTGTCCCGTCCTGAGCCGCTCCTCCCCCTCCGCGCAGCGGGCGCGCGCGAGCGGGGCGTTGAGCCGGGCCACGTAGCCGCTGTCGAAGCTCATGCCGCTCCCGGCGGCGAGGTACGCCGCCCGGCTCCAGTCGTCGCCGTGGATCCCGCCGCAGAAGACGTCGCCGCCGTCCTTGAGGAAGAGCGGCAGCATGGCGACCTTCGTGACTCCGTGCGCGGCGCGCCGCCAGCTCGCGACCTCCTCCCCGGTGGCGACGTCGCGCTTCGGCCGGTCGCCCGGGACGGGGCGCTCGGCCAGCTGGAGCGCCAGCGCGAGCAGCAGCACGGCGGCGCCGGCGAGAGGCCTGCCGGCCAGCGATCGCAACCCGCGCAGCGCCGCGACCCCGAGCAGGGCGTGCAGCGGCCAGAGGAGGCGGCCGTTGGCCCGGAACGCGCCGAGCGGGACCTCGAGGATCGCGGTGACGCTCCTGGCGCTGGCGAGCTCGGCGCCGAACAGGCGGATCGCGGGCAGCGCGGCGACCAGCGCGAGCAGCGAGCAGGCGATCCAGAGCGCGCGCAGGCCGTGGCGGTCCCGACCGCCGGGTTCCTCCGGCTGCGCGCCGGCCCGTAGCCGCGCGCGCAGCTCGAGGAACAGTCCGACCGCGCCTGCCGCCAGGAGGCCCAGGCCGAGGTAGGCGAAGCCCTCCCGCGACTCCGAAGGCGGGAAGAGCGGCGGCAGCAGGCGCGAATCCGTCCCGGGGTTGAGCGGGGATGCGAGGTCCGCGGAGTAGTTGCCCCATCCGCCGGCGCGCAGGCGCTCGCCCGCGCCCAGGAATCCGCCGGCGTACGCCACGGCCAGGCTGACCAGGGCCGCGACCGTCAGCAGGCCCAGCGCGGCCGCGGCCCGCCGCGCACCGAAGCGCAGCGCCGCCGGCACGATCGCGGCCAGGAGCGCCCCCGTGATCAGCGCCAGGTAGGGGTGGATCGCCGCCGCCAGCACGGGCAGCGCCGCCAGCCCGACCAGGTGCCGGAGCCGGCCACCGGAGCGGAAGAAGCGCACCCAGGCCAGGAATGCCGCCAGCACCAGCCACTGCGCGGCGAGGCTGAAGTGGCCGCGCTCGAACCGGTCCCAGAGCACGGGGCTGAGCGCCAGGAGCGCACCGCCGTACGCGCGCAGCCGCTCGCCGGCGCCGAGCTCCGCGAGCAGTCGGCTGCCGACCACGGCCTGGAGGATCAGGCAGGCCGCGAACCAGAGCCCGAAGAACTGGAACGGCGCCTCGAGCGCGCCGGCCAGCAGCTTGAGCGGAAAGGCGAGCAGCGGGATCGCGTCGGCGAAGCCGAGCGTCGTCCCCGCCGGAACCAGCCAGCTCTCGATCCGTGCCGGCGGCCAGTGCCAGGGCTCGCGCGCGAAGAAGAGCCAGCCGATCAGGTGGGACGCCGAATCGCCGCGGGCGAGCCAGCCCATCGAGCGCGGATCGAGGAGGCCCGCACCCCTCGACGCGAGCAGCCACGCCACCGGGATGCCCGCGGCCACGAGCTCCGGCCAGCCGGCGCGCAGGCGGCGGGCGAGGGAGCGCTCCGCGCGGGCCGGATCGGTCACGAAGCTCATGCCGGGGGGCCCGGCGCAGCGGGCGCCGTCGGGCGCGCGAACTGCGCCCGGCCGAGGCCGCCGAGCAGCACGATCTCCGGCTCGAGCACGACGTCGAACCGGGCCGCCACGGCGTCGCGCATGCGCAGCATGAGGGCGAGGACGTCGGCCGCCGTGGCGCCGCCGGCGTTGACGATCACGTTGGCGTGCTTGTCGCTCACCCGCGCCCCGCCTTCGCTCGCGCCCTTCATGCCGCAGGCCTCGAGCAGGCGCCCCGCGTGGTCGCCCGGCGGATTCTTGAAGATCGAGCCGGCGTTGGGCACCCCCGAGGGCAGCGACGCCCAGCGCTTCGCGTTGAGCTCGTCGATGCGCGCGTTGAGCGCGCGCGCGTCGCCGGGTGAGAGCTCGAACAGGGCGCGGGTGACGATCGCGCCGGTGCGCTTGAGGATCGTCGAGCGGTAGGCCGGCTCGAGCGCCGCGGTGGGCAGGCGCCGGCGCGTGCCGTCGAGCTCGACCACGCGCGCCGAGACCAGCACGTCCTGGATCTCGGCGCCGTAGCTGCCGGCGTTCATGTGCACCGCCCCGCCCACCGTGGACGGGAACCCGGCGAGCGCCTCGAGCCCGGCCAGGCCCGCCTTCGCGGCGCGGCGCGCCACCTGCCCGAGCGCCGCGCCCGCCCCGGCCGAGACGCGCCGGCCGCGGATCCGCACGCGCTTGAGCGCGCCGGTCAGCCGCCCGATCACGCCCTCGAGGCCGGCGTCCGGGACCAGGACGTTCGAGCCCAGGCCGAGCAGGTGGAACGGGACCCCGGCGGCGTGCGCCTCGCCGAGCAGGCGCACCAGCGCCGGCTCGCTCGAGATCTCGGCCAGCAGCTCGGCCGGGCCGCCGATGCGCAGCGTGGTCAGCCGCGACAGGGGCGCGCCGGCGGTGAGCGCCAGCCCGGGCACCGCGGCCAGGCGTTCCGCGAGGCGTTCGACGCGAGCTTCCGGCATCGGGAATCCGTCCTCCTGGGTGGGCGGCGGATCCGGTCCAGGGCCTTCCGGCTCCCCCCCCGCTGAGGGTAGTATAGCGGCGTAAGAACGACGGAAAAGGCGATTCCGACGCCGAGAAAGGAACGATTCATGGCGGACCCGAAGGCGGAGCGGCTGAAGGCGATCGAAGGCGCGCTGACCCAGATCGAGCGCCAGTTCGGCAAGGGCTCGATCATGCGTCTCGGCCAGCGCGAGGTCCAGGCGCTCGAGTTCATCCCGACCGGCTCGCTCGCGGTCGACGCCGCCATCGGCGTCGGCGGCTTCCCGCGCGGCCGCGTGGTCGAGGTCTTCGGTCCCGAGTCCTCGGGCAAGACCACGCTCGCGCTCTCGGTGGCCGGACAGGCCCAGAAGCGCGGCGGCGTCGCCGCCTTCATCGACGCCGAGCACGCCCTCGACGCCGAGTACGCCAGGAAGCTCGGCGTCGACATCGACAACCTGCTCGTCTCCCAGCCCGACAACGGCGAGCAGGCGCTCGAGATCGCCGAGATGCTGGTGCGCTCCAACGGCGTCGACGTGGTGGTCATCGACTCGGTGGCGGCGCTCGTGCCGCGCGCCGAGCTCGAGGGCGAGATGGGCGACTCCCACGTCGGCCTCCAGGCGCGCCTGATGTCGCAGGCCCTGCGCAAGCTCACCGCGATCGTCGCCAAGTCCAATACCTGCATGGTCTTCATCAACCAGATCCGGGAGAAGATCGGGGTCATGTTCGGCAACCCGGAGACGACTACCGGCGGACGCGCGCTCAAGTTCTACTCCTCGGTGCGCGTCGACATCCGGCGCATCTCCGCGATCAAGGAGGGCGAGGCGGTCACCGGCAGCCGGGTCAAGGTGAAGATCGTCAAGAACAAGGTCGCGGCGCCGTTCCGCCAGGCCGAGTTCGACATCGACTACGGTGAGGGCATCTCGCGCGCGGGCGAGCTGATCGACCTCGGCGTCGAGCACAAGCTCGTGCTCAAGAGCGGCGCCTGGTTCAACTACGGCGACGTGCGGCTCGGCCAGGGGCGCGAGAACGCCAAGCAGTTCCTGCGCGACAATCCGGACGTGTCCGAGGAGATCGAGGCCAAGCTCCGGCTCGCGCTCGGGCTGCCGGCCGCCGCGCCGGCCGCGGCCGAGACCGCCGCCGCGAAGTGATCGCCCTGCGACCGGCGCGGGCGCGCGGCGCGGCCGCCCTGGTCGCGGCCGCCTTCGCGACGGCCGCGCTCGCCGCGCCGCCGGGGCGCAGCTCGCCCCGGCTCGTGATCGAGGCGCCGCGCTGGGCGCTCGAGGGCCGCGCCCTCGCGCTCGGGGTCGAGCCGCGCGGCGCCCTCGCCGGCCGGCCGCTCACGCTCGTGGTGATGGTGGACGGACGCGCGATCGACCGCGTCTCGTGCGACGGCGGGCGCGCCACGCTGCGGATCGCCGCGGAGCACCTCGCGCCCGGGCTTCACGAAGTCGGGGTCAAGACCGGCACCGAGTCCAGCTTCGTGCCGGTGGAGGTCGTCTCCCGGCGCGTGCTCTGGCTGCCCGCCGGCCTCGCGGTCCTGCTCGTCGCGCTGGCCACGCTCGGGGTGCGCCGGCGGCGCCGCGCGGGCTGAGCGCCGCCCTCGGCGCGCCTCAGCCGGCGCGCTGGGCGCGACCTCTCCACCAGCGCGCCAGCCCACCGCCCTTGCCCCGCTCGCCGGACGGCTCGCCCGCCGCGCGCTCGAGGCGATCGACCGGCTCGGGCAGCAGCGCCAGGTGCCCCTCGCGGATCTCGAGCACCAGCCGGTCCATGTACGCGGCGCGCTCCTCGGGCGCGACCGCCGCGAACAGGTGCGCCAGGTCGGTGCGCCCGTCGATGCGGGCGAGGAAGTCGCGCAGGCCCCCGCTCCACTTCGATTCGTCGAGCTCGTCGGGGCGCTGCACCCGCACCGGGAAGCAGTGCTCGATGGCGTCGAACGGCAGCGACAGGTGCTGGCGGAACATCACTGCCCGCTCCTCGGCGACCTGCTCGAGCAGGAGGTCGGCCAGGTGCAGCTCGGTCGAGCCGCTGTCGGCCGGCTCGTGCACGTCCTCGATGTCGAGCGCGCCGGCCACGGTCAGCCGGTAGGACGCCTCCAGGAAGCGGAACCAGCTGCCGCGCACCTCGTTGTAGAGCTCGATCAGCGAACGTTCGCCGTTGACCTGCCCGAGGATGCGGCGTTCGAGCGCCGTGGACTGCGGCGCGTCGCGCTCCCCGCGGCGCAGGACGATGTTGTCGTGCACGAACAGCCGCCGGATGCGCGCGTGCTCGTCGGCGCGGCGGCTGCCCTCGAAGGCGAGCGCGGCGGCGCCCAGCGGCTCGGGCAGGATCTGCGCCTCGGGCACCGTCTCGTTGGTGAAGTAGAAGATGCCGGCCTTCCACAGGAACAGCTCGCAGACCTGGTCCTCGACGTGGAAGCGGAGCGTCTCGAGCACGCGCCCGCCGCTGAGCAGGCCCAGGCGCGCCAGCGCACTGCCGAGCAGGACGCCCTCGCGCTGGCAGAGGCGCAGCGCCCGCACCAGGCCTTCTTCGCCGACCTCGCCCTGGGCGAGCAGGTACTGGCCGTAGAACTCGGCCGGGTCGTTGGACAGGCAGGCGGCGACGTCGCCGTCCCGGAAGTAGACGCGCTTCTCGGCGCCGCTCCGGCGCACCACCAGCGCACCGGAGCGCCGGTCGTTGTGCGCCCAGGTGAGCAGGTCGGCGAGCGGAAAGGACGCGAGGCGGCCGGAGAATTCCATGGCGACCCTTGGTATGTTACCTGCAAGACTCCCGTTCGCGACTTTCGACCGCCGGGAGGATTCCTTCGAGCTCCATGAGACCACGAGCCCTCGCTCCGATTGCCCTCGCCCTGTCGCTCGCCGTGCCCGCCCTCGCCGCGGAGGATTCCTGCGCGCCGTGCGCGGGTCTGCGGGTCGCGGACCCCTACGCCCTGCTCCCGGCGCTCGCCAGCTCGCCGCGCGGCGCGTCCGAGGTCCGCCTGCACGTCTCCTGGGACGTGCCGCTCGACGCCTCCGCCACGCCCGCCGCCGCCCACGCGCTGGCCGGCGCCGGCGCCGTGCCCTGGCTGCGACTGGTCTTCCGCACCGCGCCGCCGCTGCTCGGCAACGAGACCGCGCTCGCCGCCGAGATCGAGACCGCGTCGGCGCTCGCCGCCACGGGCATCCCGGACGCGCGCTTCCAGATCGTCTGGACGCCGGACGGGGCGGACGCCGCGTCTCCGCCCCCGGCCGCCGAGTTCGCCTACCTCGTCAAGCGCGCCTCGGTCGCCATCTCGGGCGTCGCCCCCGACGCCCGCGTGCTGGCCGGTCCGCTCGCCCCCGAGACGGCCTGGCTGTCCGCCTTCTACGCGCAGGAGGTCGCCGCCTATCTCGACGGCATCGCGTTCGCGCCCGCCGCCCCGTCGAGCCTCGCCGCCGCGCTGGCTGCCGTGGCGGGCCTCGACCCCGGCAAGCCGGTGACGCTCGACGGCGACCCGCTGCCCTCGCCCCCGCTGCGCGTCATCGCCGAGGCGGCACGGGCGCGCGCGGCCGGGTTCTCGTGGGCCTTCTTCCGACCCGCCGACGGGACCGCCGCGGCCGAAGCCCTCGGCCCGCTCTCGCTGCTGGCCGCCGAGTTCGCCGGCGAGCTCTCGCTCGACCGCGGCACGACGCCCGAGGGCGCCGCGGAGGCCTGGAGCTTCGTGCGCGGCGAGGACCTCGCGCTGCGCGTGGTGGTGGTGCCCGCGCCGGGAGCCGACCGGCTGACGATGCTCTTCCCCGACCCGCAGCTGCGCGCCCCGGCCCGCGTGCTGCCCGGCGGCGAGGCGGTGCCGCTGTCCGGCGTCCCGCGCGGCGGCGTCGCGCTCGAGGTCCGGCTCGCGGACCCGGCCGCGGTCGAAGTGCTGCGCCTCGAGCGCGCCTCGATCGAGGAGCTCGAGGGCGTCGCCGAGGAGGTGACGGTGGCCTCCGAGCGGCAGATGCCGGTCGAGGAGGTGCTGCGCCGGCTGCAGGCCGCCGAGGACGCGCAGAGCCGGCGCATCCGGCACTGGCAGGCGATCAACTCGACCACGCTGCGCTTCCAGGCCGCCTCCGGCGTGGGCGCCTTCGAGGCGACCTTCGCGGGCGAGATCTTCCTCAAGCCCGGGCAGCCCTTCGACTGGGCGTGGCAGGAGTTCTACGTCAACGGCGTGCGCTGGCGCGGCAAGGAGATCCCGGAGCTGCCGCTGCTCCAGCCCGAGAAGGCGGCCGCGCTGCCGCTCGAGATCCTGTTCACCAAGGAGTACCGCTACGCGCTCGCCGGCACCGGGACGGTCGCGGGGCGCGACTGCTGGGTGGTCGAGTTCGAGCCCAACGTGGCGACCGAGGGCCGCACGCTCTTCCGCGGCTCGGTCTGGGTCGACCGCGAGACCTGGCATCGCGTGCGCACGCGCGGCATCCAGCTCGGCCTCACCGGCGAGGTGCTCTCGAACGAGGAGACGATCGACTACGAGCCGGTGGACGCCGCCGGCGCCCCCGCGGCGTGGAACGCGCCGGACGCCTACGTGCTGCCCGTGCGCACCACCGGGCAGCAGATCCTCTCGATCCTCAACTCCGCGACCGTGGTCGAGCGCTCGGTGCTGCTGACCTCGGTCTCGGTCAACGGCCCCGACTTCGACTCGCGCCGCGAGCGCGCGCTGGCCTCCGACTCGCGCATGGTGCGCGACACCGAGAAGGGGCTGCGCTACCTGTCCAAGGAGGGGGCGCCCGCGGGCGAACGGGTGGTCGAGGAGGAGTTCGACACCAACCGCCTGTTCCTCATCGGCGGCGCCTTCTGGGACGACTCGCTCGACTACCCGCTGCCGCTGGTCGGCGTCAACTACTTCGATCTCACGTTCCTCGGACCGGAGGGGCAGCTCAACGCCTTCTTCGGCGGCGTGCTCGGCATCGTCAACTACGCCGACCCGCGCTTCCTGGGCACCAAGCTCGACGTCGGCGCCGACCTGTTCGCCCTCGCCATCGCCACCAGCGACCAGCTCTACCGCGACGGTGAGGAGTCGCCGGGCGAGGAGATCGAGGAGCGCCCGGCGCGCGTCGCCCTCAACGCCGGCTTCCCGCTCGGCTCCTTCGCCAAGGTCTCGACCAGCTACCGGCTCTCGCACTCGGACTACGGCCGCGCCGACGACACCGCGCCCGAGTTCGTGATGCCCGAGGATCACTTCACGCAGACGGTCGGCGTCGGCCTCCAGGTCGCGCGCTCGGGCTACCGGCTCGACCTCGAGGCGGCGTGGAGCCAGCGCTCGGAGTGGCAGCCCTGGGGGCTGCCCGGCAGCGCGGACTACGACCCCGCCCACGAGGACTACCAGACCTGGCAGCTCTCGCTCTCCAAGAACTGGTACCTGAAGAAATTCCGCAAGATCGGCCTCGAGCTCGACTGGAGCGGCGGCGAGGATCTCGACCGCTTCTCGAAGTACCAGTTCGGCTTCTTCGGCGGCACGCGGGTGCACGGCTACCAGATCGGCAAGGTGCGCGCCGAGGAGGCGCTCTCGGCCCACGCCACCTACGGCTTCGAGCTCGGCAACCTGCTCCGCCTCGACGGCGTGGCGGACGCCGCCTGGGCGACCGACGAGACGAGCGGCCTCGACCAGGAGCTGCTCGCCGGCGTCGGCCTGCAGGGCACCTTCATCGGGCCCTGGGACACGCTGGTCCAGATCGACCTCGGCACGCCGGTCGCCGGCCCCGACGACGGCATCGTCGCCTACATCGTCTTCCTCAAGTTGTTCGACTGACCCCGCGCAGGGAGCTCCCCCGCCTGTGTCAGTCTGGCTGCCGGGGGGCGGCATGGCCGACGAGGACGACGAGCCTGGAGCGCCCGAAGAGGGCGTGGTCGAGATCCCGCTCTCGGACGTGCTCGACCTGCACGGCTTTCCACCCCGCGATGTGGCGGAGATCGTGCGCACCTACCTCGACGACGCCTGCCGGGCGGGCTTCCGCGCCCTGCGCATCGTCCACGGCCGCGGCGTCGGCGTGCAGCGCGAGACGGTGCGCGCGATCCTGGCGCGCGACCCGCGCGTCGCCGCCTACCGCGACGCGCCCGGCGAGCACGGCGGCTGGGGCGCCACCGTCGTGGAGCTGCGCTAGCCTGTCGCGGTCATGGCGCGCGCACTCCGAAGGCTGCTCTGGTCCGCGCGCCGCCGGCTCGCCGGCCAGGCCCCCGTCGAGCTCGTGGTCGCCCCCGACGGCAGCGTGCGGCTGCCGGGCGGCCTGGTCGACCCCTGGCGGGCGACGCGCATCCTCGCCTTCCTCGAGGAGCGCGGCCTGGTCGACCGCCGGCGCGTCCGGCGCGCCGCCGCGGCGCGCCTCTCCGACCTGGCGCCCGTCCACGACCTCGACTACCTGGAGGGACTCGAGCGTCCGGGCGCCACCGCCAAGGCGTTCGGGGCCCACCTCGGCGACCGGCTCGAGCAGGACGCCCTCGACGCCCATCGCGCGCAGGTCGGCGCCACCCTGCTCGCGGCGCGGCGCGCGCTCGAGACCGGCGGCGTCGCGGTCCACCTCGGCGGCGGCTTCCACCACGCGCATCGCGGACGCGGCGCCGGCTTCTGCCTGCTCAACGACGTGGCGGTGGCGATCGCCGCCGTCCGCCAGGCCGGCTTCGACGGCCCGGTGGCGGTGATCGACCTCGACCTCCACGACGGCGACGGCACCCGCTCGATCTTCCTCGCCGATCCGACCGTGCACACGTACTCGATCCACAATCGCCCCTGGGACGACCTCCAGGGGCCGGAGTCGAGCGCCTTCGCGCTCGGCAGCGGCGTCGAGGACGCGCGCTACCTGGGCGTCCTCGGCGACACGCTGCCGCCGCTGCTCGACCGCTTCCGGCCCCGGCTCGCCTTCCTGCTCGCCGGAGTCGACCCCGCGGAGGACGACAGCCTCGGCGACTGGCGCATCACGGCCGGCGGGCTCGTCGCGCGCGACGCGCTCGTGCTCGGCGAGCTCGCGCGGCGGCGCGTGCCCGCGGTCGTGCTGCTCGCCGGCGGCTACGGCGAGGACGCCTGGCGGCACTCGGCGCGCTCGCTCTCGCGCCTGCTCTCCGGCGGCGTCGTGCTGGAGCCGCCCTCGACCTCGGAGACGCTGGTGACGCGCTTTCGCGGTCTCGCCGAGGAGCTACCGGCGGCGCTGCTCGGCGGCTACGGCGACGAGCTGCTCAGCGCCGAGGACCTCGAGGAGGTGCTGGGCGCCAGCCCGGCGCAGCGCTTCCTCGGCTTCTACACGCGCGCCGGCCTCGAGGTCGCGCTCGAGCGGCTCGGCTACCTCGAGGAGGTGCGCCGGCTCGGCTTCGACGCCCCGCTGATCGACCTCGACCTCGGCGGCGCCGACGGCGACACGCTGCGCGTGTTCGGCGCGCCCGACCGGCGCGAGCTGCTGGTCGAGCTGCGCGTGCGCCGGGACCGGCGCGCCATGCCCGGCTTCGAGCTGCTCTGGGTCGAGTGGCTGCTGCTCCAGAACCCGCGCCTGCCCTTCGGCGGCGAGCGCGAGCCCCTCCCCGGTCAGGCTCACCCCGGGCTCGGCATGCTGCGCGAGACGATGGCCGCGCTGGTGCTGGTCTGCGACCGACTCAAGCTCGACGGCATCGGCGTCGCCGCCGCGCACTTCCACCCGGCCGCCAACTCCCCGGGCGAGATGCGCCTGCTCGACCCGGCCGAGGCGGCGCTCTTCCGCTCGATGGTCGAGGCCGTGCGCGGGCGGCCGGCGCGCGAGGCCTGCCTCGCGGTCGAGCGCGACGGCCTGGTCGACGAGGAGACCGGGGAGCGCGTGGCCTGGCGGCCGTTCAACATGATCTTCCCGGTCAGCGCGCGCCTGCGCGAGTGGTTCGAGCGGCCGGAGTACGTCGAGCTCGCGCAGGCGCCGGGCCCGCGCCTGCGCCGCGCCGACGAGCTCGAGCCGGCCCCCCGCCCGGCCGGGGCCGGAGACCGGATGGCGTGAAGTCTCAGCCTGCAGTCGGGCGGACCGGGCCCTCGACGTCCAGCGCGCGCAGGTACTCGCGGTCGAAGGCGGCGAGCTGGCTCTCGAGGTCGGCGTAGGGCCCCGGCCGGTAGGCGCGCGAGGAGACCCCCTTCTGGGCGTTGGCGCACAGCTCCCAGTCCTGCCGGTTGGTGAGGTCCCAGAACTCGATCGCCGGCGCGGGATCGAAGCCGGGCGCCGCCACCGCCTCGGGGTGGAAGAGCCAGTCGCAGACGATCCGCGTGCGGGTGGGCGAGAGCGGCCGGGCGCGGTGGACCAGGACGTAGTCGGGGTGGAGCGAGAGGAACATGGACGGGAACACGGTGTAGTAGCGGACGTGGCCGCGGTCGCCGTCGCCGAGCCCGGGCAGGAGCGGCGCACAGCGCTCGCCGCCCATCGTCATCGAGCCGTCGGCGTGGGTCATCCACATCGGCCCGCCCAGCACGCCGCCCTCGTCGAGGTCGTTGCTGGTGTTCCGGTAGGGCGTCAGCCGGTTCAGGTGCGGGTGCACGGTCGGGCAGTGGTAGCACTCGCTGTAGTTGTGGAAGAGGAGCTTCCAGTTCGCCTCGACCTCGTAGGCGGTGCGGTGGACGCGCACGAGCTCGCCGATCCGCCAGCGCTCGAAGCGCCCCGCGAGGACCGGGAGCTCGCGCTCGAAAGCCTCCGGCTCGGCGCCGAGGTGGACGAAGAGGAGCCCCTCCCAGTCGGTCAGCGACGCGGCGAAAAGCGCATGGTCCGTGCGCTCGAAACCGGCGACCTCGGCCATGTTGGGCGCGGCGCGCAGCGTGCCGTCGAGCTCGTAGGTCCAGGCGTGGTACGGGCACCGGATGGCGCCGCCGAGCTCGCCCGCCGGCTCGAGGCAGAGCCGGCTGCCGCGGTGACGGCAGACGTTGTGGAGGGCGCGCAGCCCGCCGCCGCGGTCGCGCAGCAGGATGACGCTCTCGGTGCCGAGCTCGAAGAGCAGGTAGCTGCCGGGCGCGGCGAGCTCCGAGACGTGGCCGGCGCAGAGCCAGCGGCGGGCGAAGATCCGCTCCTGCTCGCGGCGGAAGATCTCCTCGGAGGTGAAGTACTCGCCGGGGAGAGTGCGCTGGCCCTGCGCGCTGCGCGGCTCGCTCACGGCCGCGGATCTTACCCGGACGCGGGCCGCCTCCCGCCGGACCGGGCCGCCCGGCGCGCGCAGCGGGCCGGAGTCGGCGCCCGCGGTACACTGCGCGCCTCGCTCACCCGAGAGGGACCGACTTCGACCGATGCCGATTCCGTCGCCGTTCCACGAGCGCACGCGGGCCCTGTGCACCAGCTATCGGTGGAAGGACTGGGCCGGCTACGCGGCGGTGTGCAGCTACGACACCAGCCACGACCGCGAGTACTTCGCCTTCCGCGAGTCGGCCGGCCTGCTCGACGTCTCGCCGCTCTACAAGTACGAGATCCACGGGCCGGACGCCGCGGCGCTCCTCTCGCGCATGGTCGTGCGCGACGTCGGCAAGCTCGAGATCGGCCGCGTCGCCTACGTCTGCTGGTGCGACGACCGGGGCAAGGTGGTCGACGACGGCACCATCGCGCGCCTCGGCGAGGACTCCTTCCGCATGACCGCCGCCGACCCGACCTACCACTGGCTGCTCGCGGTCGGCCGCGGCCTGCGCGCCACGGTCGAGGACTCGAGCGCTCGGCTGGCGGCGCTCGCGCTGCAGGGACCGCGCTCGCGCGCGATCCTCGGCGAGGCGACCGGCGCCGACCTCGACGGCCTCAAGTACTTCCGGATCACACGCGCGCGCCTGGACGGCCTCGAGGTCTGGGTGAGCCGCACCGGCTACACCGGAGACCTGGGCTACGAGGTCTGGGTCGAGCGCGACGGCGCGCTCGCCGTCTGGGACGCGCTGGTCGCCGCCGGCCGCCGGCACGGGCTCGAGCCGGCCGGCCTCGACGCCCTCGACGTCGCGCGCATCGAAGCCGGCTTCCTGCTGCTCGGCGTCGACTACTACAGCGCGCCCAAGGTCGTGCTCGAGTCGCGCAAGTCGACCCCGGACGAGCTCGGCCTCGGCTGGATGGTCGACCTCGAGCGCGGACCGTTCGTCGGGCGCGCGGCGATCGCCGCCGAGCGCGCGCGCCCGCCGGCCTGGAGCTTCGTCGGCCTCGAGGTCTCCTGGCAGGCGCTCGAGGCCCTCTACGAGAGCTACGGCCTGCCTCCCGCGCTGCCCGCGACCGCCCGGCGCGACGGCCTGCCCGTCTACGCCGGCGAGACGCAGGTCGGCAAGGCGACCAGCCACACCTGGTCGCCGATCCTCAAGAAGTACCTCGTGCTCGCCACCGTCGAGGCGAGCCGCGCCGCGCGCGGCACCGTGCTCGAGCTCGAGCACACGGTCGAGTTCGAGCGCCGGCGGGTGGCGGCGACCGTGGTCGCGACGCCGTTCTTCGATCCGGAGAGGAAGCGCAGGCCGTGAGCGCGGCGACCGCGCCCGGCGCGCGCAGCCGCTACGACGCGGTCGTGGTCGGCGCCGGCCACAACGGCCTGGTCTGCGCCGCCTACCTGGCGCGCGCCGGGCGCAAGGTGCTGGTGCTCGAGCGCCGCCACCTGGTCGGCGGCGCCACGATCACCGAGGAGATTCACCCCGGCTTCCGCTTCTCCTGCTGCTCGTACGTGGTCAGCCTGCTGCGGCCCTGGATCATCCGCGACCTCGAGCTCCCCCGCCACGGCTACGAGGTGCTGCCGCTCGACTCGACCTTCACGCCCTTCCCGGACGGACGCTACCTGCTGCGCGACGCCGACCCGGAGCGCACCCGCCGCGCGATCGCCGCCTTCTCGCCGCGCGACGCCGAGGTCTACAAGCAGTTCGGCCAGCGCATGGCCGAGCTCGGCCGGCTGGTCAAGCCGCTGGTCGACGGCGTCGCACCCGACCCGACCTCGCTGCGCCCGAGCGAGCTCGCGCGCCTCGCCCGCCTCGGCAGGGGTCTCGCCGGCCGCGGCGAGGAGTGGCTGGTCGGGCTGGTCAAGATGATGACGATGAGCGCGGTCGACTTTCTCGCCGAGTGGTTCGAGTGCGAGGAGCTGATCGCGCCGATGTCGGTCTCGGGCATCATCGGCACCTTCCTCGGCGTGCGCTCGCCGGGCACCGCCTACGTCCTGCTCCACCACTACATGGGCGAGATCGACGGCTCCTACCGGGCCTGGGGCCTGCCCCGGGGGGGAACCGGCGCGGTCGCCGAGGCGATCGCCTCCTCGGCGCGCGCGCTGGGCGTCGAGATCCGCACCGGGGCGCCGGTCGCGCGGATCCAGGTCACGGGCGGACGCGCCACCGGCGTCGTGCTCGAGAACGGCGACGAGATCGGCGCGCGGGTCGTCGTCTCGGGCGCCGACCCGCACCGCACCTTCCTCGGCCTGGTCGGCGCCGAGCACCTCGAGCCCGACTTCGCCCGCCAGGTCCGCCGCTTCAAGATGCGCGGCTCCTCGGGCAAGGTGAACCTGGCGCTCGACGGGCTGCCCGAGTTCGCCTGCCTGCCCGGCCGGGGCGCGCACCTGACCGGCGACATCACGATCGCGCCTTCGGTCGAGTACCTCGAGCGCGCCTACGACGACGCCAAGTACGGCGACTTCTCGCGCCGCCCGTTCCTGGACATCGTCATCCCGTCGCTGACCGACCCGACCGTCGCGCCGCCGGGCCGGCACGTGATGTCGATCTTCGTCCAGTACGCGCCCTACCACCTGAAGTCGGGCGCCGCCGACTGGGAGCACCAGCGCGAGGCTTTCGGCGACGCGGTGACCGGGACCCTCGAGGAGTACATGCCCGGCCTCGAGCGGCGGATCCTCCACCGCCAGGTGCTCTCGCCCTGGGACCTGGAGCGGATCTACGGCCTGACCGAGGGCAACATCTTCCACGGCGAGCTCTCGCTCGAGCAGCTCGCCTTCCTGCGCCCGGTCGCCGGCTGGAGCCGCTACCGGACGCCGGTCCGGGACCTCTGGATGTGCGCCTCGGGGACCCACCCCGGCGGCGGCATCATGGGCGCGCCGGGAGCCCTCTGCGCGCGCGCGCTCCTCGCGGCGCGGGCAGTCTGAGATGAGATACGACGTCATCGTCCTCGGCGCCGGACAGAACGGCCTCGCCGCGGCGGCGCGGCTGGCGGGCGCGGGCCGGCGCGTGGTGGTGCTCGAGCGCCGCGACGAGATCGGCGGGCTGTGCGCCGCGCGCGAGTTCCATCCCGGCCATCGCGCGCCCGGGGTCCTCCACGACGAGGGGCTGGTCGATCCCGCCGTCGCCGGCCGGCTCGGTCTCGAGCGCCACGGCCTCGCCTGGCGCGCCGCGCCGCCCGTGCTGCTGGCCGAGGAGGGCGGTCCCGGCATCCTGCTCGCCGTCGAGCCGGAGGCCGCCGCCGCGGAGCTCGGACGCCGCTCGCCCGCCGACGCCGCGGCGCTCGGCGAGCTGCGCGCCTGGCTCGCGCGCCTGGCGCCGGCCGTGCGGCGGCTGCTCGCCGAGCCGCCGCCGAAGCTGGCGCCGGCGGGCTGGGGCGACCTCTGGCGGCTGGCGCGGCCGGCGCTCGCGCTGCGCCGCCTCGGCCGCGCCGACCTGACCGAGCTGCTGCGCGTCGCGCCGATGTGCGTCGCCGACTTCCTGAACGAGCGCTTCGCGACCGCGCTCCTGGTCGAGGGGCTCGCGGCGCCGGCGCTCTCCGGCACCTGGGCCGGTCCCTGGTCGGCGGGCACGACGACCTTCTGGCTGCTCGCCGAGTGCGCCGCCGGCCGCTTCGTCGAGGGCGGCCCCCCGGCGCTCGCCGCCGCGCTCGCGCGCGCGGCGCAGGCCGCCGGCGCCGAGATCCGGACCGGCGCCGGCGTGGCCCGCATCCGGGTCGAGGGCGGCCGCGTGGCCGGGGTCGTGCTCGCCTCCGGCGAGGCGCTCGACGCGCCGGTGGTGGTCGCGACCTGCGATCCGAAGCGCACCCTGCTCGAGCTGGTGGCGCCGGGCGTGCTGCCGCTCGGCGTCGAGGAGGAGGCGCGACGGATCCGCAGCCGCGGCACGGCGGCCACGATCCACCTCGCGCTCGACGGTCCGCTCGAGCTCGCCGGCCGCCCGGGCGAGCGGCTGGAGGCGATCCGCATCGGCGGCGGCCACGTCGACGACCTCGAGCGCGCCTTCGACGCGATCAAGTACCGCGCGGCCTCCTCCTCGCCGCACCTCGAGGTGCGCGTGCCGACGGTCGCCGACCCGGCCCTCGCGCCCGCCGGCCACGAGGTCGTCTCGATCCTCGCCAGCTTCGCGCCCTACGAGCTGGCCGGCGGCTGGACCGAGGCCGCGCGCGCGCGCTTCCTCGACTCGGCGCTGGCCCGCCTCGAGCGCCACGCGCCCGGCGTGCGGAGCCGGATCGTCGCCGCCGAGTTGCTCGTCCCGCCCGACCTCGAGGCCGCGTTCGGCGCCACCGGCGGCCAGCTCCACCAGGTCGAGCCGGCGCTCGACCAGCTCTTCGCCCTGCGTCCGTGCCCGGGCGCCGCGCGCTACGCGACGGCGCTCGCCGGCCTCTTCCTCGGCGGCGCCGGCAGCCACCCCGGCGGCGGCGTCCGCCCCACGCCGGGCCTGCTCGCCGCCGACGCCGTCCTCGCCGGCTCGACTCGTCCGTAGTCGTCGGCTCCGGCGCCCGGGGCGGCGGCGCGCCGCTCACCCCGGCCACCTCGCGGCGGGTTGCGGCCCCCGGCGCTTTCCTGCACCATGATCCCGCGCGCGCTGCGCGCGGAGGAGACGGAATGGACGAAGTCCGCTACGAGGCGATGCGCGCCGCCGTGCGCGACGGCGACGCGGCGGCGGCGGCGGCGCTGGCCGCGTCGGTGGTGGCGAGCGGCGAGGATGCGGTCGCCGCCGTCGAGCGCGGCTTCGCCGCCGGCATCCGCGACGTCGGCGTCCTCTGGGAGCAGGGCGAGTACTTCCTGCCCGAGCTGGTGCAGGGCGCCGAGGCGATGAAGGCGGCGATGGCGGCGCTCGCCCCCGCCCTGGCGCGCGGCGGCGCCGCCGGCGCCGCGCGCGGCCGGGTCGTGATCGGCACCGTCGCGGGCGACCTCCACGACATCGGCAAGAGCCTGGTCGCGACGCTGCTCGCCGCGCACGGCTTCGAGGTCTTCGATCTGGGCAGCGACGTGCCGGTCGAGGCGTTCGTCGCCAAGGCGCGCGCGACCGGCGCGCGCATCGTCGCCGCCTCGGCCCTGCTCACCACCACCATGACGGTCCAGCGCGACCTGGTGCGCGCCATCGCGGCCGCCGGATTCGAGCCGCCGGTCCGCGTCCTGGTCGGCGGCGCGCCGACCAGCGAGGCCTGGGCCGCCGAGATCGGCGCCGGCTACGCGGAGAACGCGCTGCGCGCGGTCGCCGCCGCGGAGGCCCTGCTCGGGTGAGCGGCTTGCTCGCCGCCCTGACCGGCGCCCGCCCGCTCCTGCTCGACGGCGGGCTCGGCTCGATGCTGATCGCGCGCGGGCTCGGCGGCGGCGAAGCCCCCGAGCGCTGGGTCCTCGAGCGCGGCGAGCAGGTCGCCGCGGTGCACCGCGCCTACGTCGAGGCAGGCGCCGACGCCGTTCAGACCGCGACCTTCGGCGCCCATCCGGCGCGCCTCGCGCGCGCCGGGCTCGAGGGCCGCGCGGGCGAGGTCGCGCGCGCGGCGGTGGCGCTCGCCCGCGCCGCCGGCGCGCCGTTCGTGATCGGCGACCTCGGCCCCTCCGGCGAGTACCTGCCCCCGGTCGGCCGGGCCGACGCCGGAGAGCTCGCCCTGGGCTTCGAACGGCTCGCCGCGGCGCTCGCCGCGGCCGGCGTCGACGCGCTCCACGTCGAGACGATGAGCGACCGGCGCGAGGCGGCGCTCGCGCTGGCCGCCGCGCTGCGCGCGGCCCCGGGCGTCCCGGTCCTGGTCTCGCTCACCTTCGAGCGCCGGCCGCGCGGCTTCTTCACGGTGATGGGCGATCCGCTGGTCGCATCGCTCGCCGAGCTCGCCGCCGCCGGCGCCGCGGCGGTGGGCGCCAACTGCACGCTCGCCAGCTCCGACATGCTCGAGCTGGCGCGCGCGGCGCGCGCGGCGCTGGCGACGCCGCTGGTCGTCCAGCCGAACGCCGGACGGCCGATCCTGGAGGCCGGAGTCACCCGCTACGCCCAGGCGCCCGAGGCGTTCGCCGCCGATCTCGCCGCGATCGCCGCGCTCGGCGTCGAGGCGGTCGGCGGCTGTTGCGGCACCGATCCGGACTTCATCGCGGCGCTCCGGCGCCGCCTCCGGGCGCCCGCGGGGGGCCCGCGGTGAGCTCCGGCGAAGGCGTGCCGATCGCGCTCGCGGCCGAGCTCCGGCGCGAGGAGGTGCTGCGCTTCCTCGGCTATCCGGCCGGCCACCGTCCGGCGCCCCGCGTCGAGGCGGACCTGGCCCGGGCGCTCGCCGCGGCGCGCTCGTTGGTCGAGGCGCGCGGGGTCTACCGTCGGCTGCCCGCCGCGCGCGCCGCCGATGCCGGCCTGCCGCCGCTCGGCGACAGCGCGCCGGCCGACGTCCTCGTCCTCGGGCTGGTCACCGCGGGCGAGCGGCTCGAACGCCGCGGCGCCGAGCTGGCCCGGCTCGGCCGCAGCGCCGAAGCGTTGCTGCTGGACGCCGCCGGCAGCGCCGCCGCCGAGGAGGCGGCGGACCGGCTGTGCGCCCTGGTGGCCGGCGCCGCGATCGAGCCGGCGAGCGCCGAGCGCCTGTCGTGCCGGGTCAGCCCCGGCTACGGCGACTGGCCGCTCGCCGCCCAGCGCCTCCTGTTCGGCCTGCTTCCCCACTCCGAGGTCGGCGTCGAGCTGCTGCCCTCGCTGATGATGCGTCCGC
The DNA here is from genome assembly GCA_017860005.1 of Acidobacteriota bacterium. Lineage (GTDB taxonomy): Bacteria > Acidobacteriota > Thermoanaerobaculia > Multivoradales > JAGPDF01 > JACTMI01. The sequence continues at coordinate 19,407 of JAFNAE010000026.1, forward strand.
GCAAGTCGGTCTCCTTCGCCATGTGGCTCGACGCCGGCGGCCGGCCGGTGCCCGGCCTGTCGGGTTGCGGCTACTGCCTGCTCGACCGTTGCGCCTTCCGGATCCGGAGTCCCCGGTGAGGATCCGCCGTCCGCTGCTCGAGCTGTTGACCCCGGACGAGGCCGGCGCGATCGTCGGCGAGGCCTGCGCCACGCTCGCCAGCGTCGGCGTGCTGGTGGAGCACGCCGGCGCCCGCGCCCTGCTGCGCGACGCCGGAGCCGAGGCGGCCGGCGAGCGCAGCCGGATCCCGGAGCGGCTCGTCCGCGCGGCGCTCGCGAGCGCGCCGCGCCGCTTCACCGTCTACGACCGCCTGGCCCGGCCGGCGCTCGAGATGGGCGGCGAGACGGTGCAGTTCGACCCGGGCTCGGCCGCCATCCACCGGCTCGACGCCGGGAGCTGGCGCCGCCGCGGCGCGACCACCGCCGACGTCGCCGAGCTCGTCGCCCTGGTCGACCGCCTGCCCCACTACGCGGCGCAGTCGACCGCGCTCGCCGCCGGCGACGTGCCGCGCGAGATGGCCGATCGCTGGCGGCTCTACGTGACGCTCTCGCTGTCGGTCAAGCCGGTCGTCACCGGCACCTTCCGCGCCGACGGCTTCCCGCCGATGCTGGCGATGCTCGAGGCCGTGCGCGGCGGAGCGCGCGAGCTGCGCGCGCGCCCGCTCGCCGTCTTCGACTGCTGCCCGAGCCCGCCGCTCAAGTGGAGCGAGCTGACCGCCCAGGCGCTGGTCGACTGCGCCCGCGCCGGGGTGCCGGCGACCCTGGTCTCGATGCCGCTCGCCGGCGCCACGGCGCCGGTGACGTTGCGCGAGGCGGTGGTCCAGCACTGCGCCGAGAACCTCTCGGGGCTGGTGATCCATCAGCTGGCCGCTCCCGGCGCGCCGATCACCTACGGCGGCGCGCCGGCGGCCTTCGACATGCGCCAGGGCACGACGCCGATGGGTGCGATCGAGACGTTGATGATCGACCTCGCCGCCGCGCAGGTCGGCCGCTCGCTCGGGCTGCCGACCCACGCCTACATGGGCCTGTCGGAAGCCAAGGTCCCGGACTACCAGGCCGGCCTCGAGACCGGCGTCGGCGCGGTGCTCGCCGCCGCCGGCGGCGTCAACCTGGTCTCCGGCGCCGGCCTGCTCGACTACCTGCTGACCCAATCCCTCGAGAAGCTGCTGCTCGACCACGAGGCCTGCGGCCTGGCGCTCCGGCTGGCGCGCGGCATCGAGCGCGAGGACGCCGACGTCGTCGGCCTGCTCGGCGAGCTGGTCGCCCGCGGCTCGCTGCTCGGCCACCCCCACACGCGCGCGAACTGGCGGCGGGAGCTGACCGTGCCGTCGGCGCTGATCGACCGTGCGACCTACGGCGACTGGCAGAAGGCGGGCGGCCGCTGGGCGCACGAGCGCGCCGCCGACGAGGTCGCGCGGCGGCTCGCCACGCCGGGCTCCGACCCCCTGCCGGACGCGGTCGCCGCGGAGCTCGCGGCGATCGTCGCCGCCGAGGGGCGCAGGTGGGGAGCGGAGCGGTTGCCGGAGCTGGCGCCGCGCGCGGCGGACGGGGCCCGGTGAGCGTCCGCTTCGACCGCGCCCTGGTGCGCCCGCCCGGGCAGACCTTCGCCGCGGGACTGACCTCCGCCGGGCTGGGCGTGCCCGACCTCGCGCGCGCCCTCGACCAGCACGCGGCCTACTGCCGGGCGCTCGAGCGCTGCGGGCTCGAGGTCGTCCGGCTCGAGCCCGACTCCGGCCACCCCGACTCGACCTTCGTCGAGGACGCCGCGCTCGTCGTCGGCGACCGCGCGCTCCTCACCCGCCCGGGCGCGGCGAGCCGCCGCGGCGAGGTCGCCGCCATCGCCCCGGCGCTGTCGCGCTACTTCCCGCGCCTCGGGCGCATCGAGGCCCCCGGCACGCTCGATGCCGGCGACGTGTGCGAGACCGAGCGCCTGGTGCTGGTCGGCCGCTCGCAGCGCACCAACGACGAGGGCATCCGCCAGCTCGCGGCCTGGCTCGCTCCCGCCGGGCTGCCGCTCGCCGTGATCGAAGTGCGGGATCTGCCCGGCTGCCTGCACCTCAAGAGCGGGCTCGCCCACCTGGGCGAGAACCGGCTGGCCGTCGTCGACGAGCTGAGCTCCCACCCGGCGCTCGCCGGCTTCCAGCGCATCCGCGTCGAGGCCGCCGAGGCCTACGCGGCCAACTGCGTGCGGGTCAACGACCGAGTCCTGATCGCCGACGGACATCCGCGCCTGCGCGCGGCGCTCGAGGCGCTCGGCTACGCGCTCGAAGCGCTCGACATGTCGGAGTACCGAAAGATGGATGGCGGGCTCTCCTGCCTCTCGCTGCGCCTGCCGGTCTCGTCCTCGATCCAGCAGCCCTCGGCCCGCACGGCCATGCGGTAGCGGCGGTCGAGCCTGCGGCAGAACAGCCGCGTGCGCGGGTAGCGTACGAGAGTGCGTCGCGCGGACCCGAGGACGCCTAGGGGGGCGACGATGCTCGCTCGATTCCGGCGGCGCCGGCGCCTTGTCCGGCGACCGCCGGGAGGCTAGTCTGCGCGCGATTCCCGGAGCGGGCCAGCAGCGCCGGAGGGCCGGACGTGGCGGACGAGAGGGGCACGGGCGAGCTCGAACGGCGGCTGACCACGCGCGACGCGACGCTGCTGACGATCGGCTCGATCGTCGGCACCGGGATCTTCCTGACCACCGCCGACATGGGCGAGCTGGGCGCGCTCTTCCCGCGCGCCGGCGGCATCTACCACTACCTCAAGGAGGCCTACGGTCCGCTGCCCGGCTTCCTCTACGGCTGGACCGGCTTCCTGGTCATCATGTCGGGCGGCAACGCGGCGATCGCGGTCGGCTTCGGCACCTACCTCGGCGCCTTCGTGCCGTTCTTCGGCGTCGACCACGTACTCCTTACGCTGCCGGTCGGCGCCTGGACCTGGACGCTCAACGGCGCCCAGCTGGCGGCGGTCGGCGCCGTGCTCGCGCTGACCGCGATCAACGCGCGCGGGCTGGCGGCCGGCGCCGGCGCGCAGAACGCGCTGACCTGGCTCAAGGCCGCGGCGATCGGCGCCCTCGTGCTGGCGGGCTTCCTCCTGCCGGCGAAGGTGGATCCGGAGTGGACGGCACCCTTCCCGGGTGGCGCCGGTTCGCTGCTCGTCTTGCTGGGCGTCGCGGGAGTCTCCGCGCTCTGGACCTACGACGGTTGGTACGGCGCGACTTTCTCGGCGGGCGAGATGCGCGACCCGGGACGCAGCCTGCCGCGCGGCCTGATCTACGGCACGGTGGCGGTGACGCTCGTCTATCTGGCCATCAACGTCGTCTACGCGCGCGCCCTCTCGCCGGCCGGGATGGCCGCGAGCGCGCGCATCGGCGAGGACGCGGCGGCGGCGCTGGCCGGGACGTTCGCCTCGAAGTGGGTGGCGGCCGCGATCCTGGTCTCGGCCCTCGGCTGCCTCGCTTCGACCCTCCTCTACTCGTCGCGCCTCTACGCGCCGATGGCCGCCGACGGCGTCTTCTTCCGCGCGGTGGCGAAGATCGACCCGGTCCACCGCGTGCCGGTGCGCAGCCTCTGGCTGCAGGCCGCCTGGACGGTGCTGCTGACCGTCTCCGGCACCTACGAGCAGCTCTACACCTACGTCGTCTTCGCCGCGCTCCTCTTCCACGTCGCCACCGCCGGCGCGGTCTTCGTCCTGCGCCGCAAGCTCCCGTACGCCGAGCGCCCGTACCGGGTCTGGGGCTATCCCTGGACCCCGCTCGCCTTCATCGCCGCCAGCCTGCTGCTGATCGGCAACACCCTGGTGTCGAGCCCGG
>JAFNAE010000239.1 GCA_017860005.1 Acidobacteriota bacterium
GCTCCGGCGAGCGAGCGCAGCGCGATCGCCCAGGCCGGCGAGCGCGCCGGGTCGCGGCGCAGCTCGACCGCCCAGAACGCGAGCGGCACCACGCCGGCCAGGAAGTTGAAGAAGCCGGCGTAGAGCAGGCTCGAGTAGGCGAGCGTCGTGGCGAGCAGGCCGGCCGCGAGCGGCCGCTCCAGGCGCACGCAGATCCACGCCACCGCCGCGACCCAGACCGCGATGGCCAGCGCCACGGCCAGGCGCGGTCCCCAGGCGTCCCCGCCCACGGCGCGCGCCAGAAGGACGAGCAGATAGCCCAGCCGGTTGGGTCCGGCGGCGTGCAGCTCGAGCTCCGGGTCGCGCCCGCCGAGCACGCGCCCGAGCAGCACGACCTGCTCGAGCAGCTGCGGCAGATCGAGCACCGGCGGGCGCCGGACGAGCAGCGCCGGCAGCGCCAGGATCGCGCCGGCGCCGGCGAAGACCCAGAGCGTGGCACGTCCGTCCCGGCTCACGGCGCCCCGCTCCGCGCCGCCGCCGGATCCGCCACCGCGCCGGCGACCGCGGCCTGACGCTCGAAGGTCCAGTAAACGAGATCGTCCCCGGGGCGGCCGAAGATCGCCCCCAGGCGGTACTGCGACTCGAAGGCCGGGTGCCGGGCGAGCGCGGGATAGACCCCGTAGTCGGGCCTCGGCGCCAGCCGGTCCGGCCTCGAGCTGCTCAACACGACGACCTCGGGCGGGCGCTCGAAGACGAAGCGGGCGAAAGCCTCGGGGTCGCGCCGGATCGGGTCGCGCGGCATCTCGCGCGAGTTGAGGCAGAGCGCGTCGACGATGCGCGCGCGCGTGAAGTAGCCGAGGACGCCGCAGTCGCCGAGCACGAACCGGGCCTCGGCGTCGTAGCGCGCTTCGAGCCAGGCCGCGAGCTCGCGCCGCGCCCCCTCGCGCCCGGAGTACGCCTCGGCGGTCTGGCGCGCCAGGCGCAGGCGCGGCTCGAGCGCGGACAGGCCGAGCGCCGCCGCGATCACGAGCAGGACTGCGGCGCGCACCGGGGCACCGAGGCGCGGCAGCGCGCGCGCCGCGAGCTCCGCGGCGCCGGCCACGCCGAGCGCGACCAGCGCGGCGTAGGCGGCCAGCGCGTGGCGATTGCCGTGGCCGAGGATCGGGTCGGCGCCGTGGAGGATGGCGAGCGACAGTGCCGCGAACGCGGCGAGCCCGACCCGCCGCTGGTCCGGCTTCCACGCCAGCGCCAGCGCGGCCAGGGGCAGCGTCCAGGCGATCAGCGGCAGCGCGTCGCGCAGCAGCGCCCACGGGTCGCCGTCGAAGATCGCCTTGCAGCGCACGGAGTTCGGGATCAGGTCTCCGAACCAGGCCCGCTTCCAGCCCAGGTAGAGCGCGTAGGGCACCGCCGAGACGAGCGCCACCGGGGCCACGATCGCCCAGGTCCGTCGCCAGCCCGCCCGGCGGCCGTCCGTCGTGCCGGGCCGGCGGCGCACACCTTCGGCGACGGCGCCGGCCGCGATCGCGACGCCGACCAGGGGCCCTTCGGGCCGGGTCAGCGCGGCGACCAGGACCAGCACGCCGGCGAGCGCCAGGGCGCGCCGCGCGCGCGCCGGCTCGGCGCGCTCGAGCGCGTCGGCGCCACCGCCGGCGAGCGCCAGCGCGGCCAGCGCCACGAGCGCATAGGTCGCGGTCTCGAAGCCGCTCGCCGACCAGATCGGCACCCAGGGATACCGCAGCCAGAGGAAGCCGGCCGCCAGGCCGAGCGCCGCGCGCGCGCCGCGCTCCTCGAAGGCGGGGAGCAGGAGCAGGACCCCGAGCATCGAGGCCGCACCCAGGAGCTTGAGCACGAGGACGGGATCGAAACCGGCGGCGAGCGCCGCCGCGCCCGCGAGCACGAACGAGAAGTTGGAGTAGCCCTCGACCGGCGCCTCGCCGACGTTCCAGCGCAGCCCTTCGCCGGCCACGAGGTGGCGCGCGTAGCGCAACGAGATGTAGGCGTCGTCGGTGGTGAAGCCCCAGGTCGCGTCGAGCAGGGCGAGTGCCTGGACCGCCAGCGCCAGGGCGAGCAGGGCCACGGTCAGGCCGAGGAGCCAGCGACGCGGGGCGGTCACGGCCGCCAAGTGTAGTGAACGCCGAGCTCGGCTAGCATGCGGCCCGATTGAGCGACCTCGCCGCCCCTGCCCCGACCCGCGCCGGTGCGCTGCTCACGCTCGCACCCGGGCTGGCCTGGGGGCTCGCGCAGTTCGTCGCCTTCGCCTTCGTGGTCGAGCCGGGGCCCGAGTCGGCGTCGCAGGTCGCGGTGCTCTTCTTCCTCTGCCTGTTCGTCGGGCTCGTGCACGCCGGCCTGTTCGCCGCCGCCGCGGCCGCGCTCGGCCGCCACCTGCCGCGCGCCGGAGACGCTCTGCTCGCGGCCGGGGCCGGCTCGGTCTACGCCTGGCTCGCGCTCTCGATCGTCAAGTTCGACCAGGCGCGCGCGCACCTGCGCTTCGAGGACCTCTGGTTCCTGGCCACCTCGGCGCGCCAGGTGAGCGGCGAGGGCACCGCCGCCGAGCGTGGCGGCCTGCTGTTCGCCCTCGCCCTCCCGGCGCTCGCCGCGCTCGCGCTCTTCGTCCTCCTGCGCGCGGCGCGGCGCCACGGCCCCCCGCTCCCGGTGCGGCCGGCGCTCACCCTGGCGGCGCTCGGCCTGGTCGGCGTGGGGGCCGTCGGCTGGCGCTACCCGCTCGCGCGCTGGGCCACCACCTCCCTGCTCGCCGACACCGTGGCGATCTCGCGCTCGGTCGAGAGCGGCGTCGAGCGAGCGCGCGCGCTGCGCCACCGCGCGGAATGGAAGCCCGATCCGGCGCGCCAGGCGCCGGTGGCGCCGTTCCGGCCCGAGGCTCCACCCCGGCGCTGGAACGTGATCGTGCTCATGCTCGAATCGGTGCCCTGGCGGCGCGCCCTCGGCCCGGACGCTCGCCCGGACGCCACACCGCACCTCGCCGCGCTGGCGCGCGAATCCGTGGTCTTCGATCGCGCCTACGCCACATCGAGCCACTCCGACTACGCCCAGACCTCGATCCTCTCCTCGCTCTACCCGCGCAAGGGGCAGGAGCACGACTACTTCTTCGACATCGACTACCCGCGCGCCCTGCCCTGGGACGTGCTCGGGCCGCTCGGCTGGCGCAGCACGGTCGTCTCCTGCCAGAACGAGCGCTGGGGCAACATGATCGCGTTCATCGACACCCCGAGCCTCGAGCGCCTGGTGCACGCCCCCGACCTGCCCGACGCTCCGCGGCGCGGCTCCGGCAGCCAGACCAAGGTGTTCGAAGAGGCGATCGTCGACGACTTCCTGGCCTGGACCGCCGCCGAGCCGGAGCGGCCGTTCGTCGCGTACCTCAACTTCCAGGCCACCCACTTCCCGTACGTCTGGCCGCCCGGCTTCCGCCCGCCGTTCGGCGCGGCGCCGCTCGACTTCGAGGCGACCTTCCTCGGCTACCCGACCGAGCGCGTGCCGCGCCTGCTCGACCGCTTCCACAACGCGCTCGCCTACGCCGACGCCCAGCTCGGCCGGCTGATCGCCGGCCTGGCCGCCCAGGGTCGCTGGCAGGACACCGCGCTGGTGCTGGTGGCCGATCACGGCGAGGCGTTCTACGAGCACGGGTTGCCCACCCACGGCACCACCGTGCTCGAGGAGCAGGTGCGCGTGCCGATGCTGCTGCGCCTGCCCGGCGAGGCGCCGCGCGTCGTGGTCGAGCCGGTGTCGGTGCTCGACGCGCTGCCCACCGTCTAC
>JAFNAE010000027.1 GCA_017860005.1 Acidobacteriota bacterium
CTGACGCTCGACGCCGACCTCCAGCAGGAGGCCGAGCGACTGCTCGAGGGCCAGGCCGGCGCGGTCGTCGCCCTCGACCCGCGCGACGGCGCGATCCGCGCGCTGGTCTCGGCCCCCTCCTACGACCCCAACCTGTTCGCGCGCCGGCTGGGTGTCGAGGACTGGCGCCGGCTGGCCGACGACCCCCGCCATCCGCTCCAGAACCGGGCCATCCAGAGCGCCTTCTCGCCCGGCTCGGTGTTCAAGATGGTCGTCGCCACGGGTGGCCTCGCCGAGGGCACGGTGACTCCCGGCGACGGCGTCTTCTGCAACGGGTCGGCCCAGTTCTACGGCCGTCGGTTCCACTGCTGGAAGCGCGGCGGTCACGGCTGGGTCGATCTCGAGCGCGCGCTCGAGGTCTCCTGCGACGTCTACTTCTACACCCTCGGCCAGAAGCTCGGCATCGGGCGCATCGCCCGCTGGTCGCGCGCGTTCGGGCTGGGAGCACCGACCGGGGTCGACCTCGAGGGCGAGCGCACCGGGCTGGTCCCGGACGAGGAGTGGAGCCGGCGTGTGCGCAAGCACCCCTGGTACCCGGGCGAGACGATCTCGGTGGCGATCGGCCAGGGCGCGCTGCTCACGACGCCGCTCCAGGTCGCGGTCTTCGCGGCCGCGGTGGCCAACGGCGGGCGTCTGGTGACGCCGCACCTGGTCGACGCGCCGGGGCGTGCCGCGCCGCGCCCCGTCGCACTGCCGCCGGGCGCGCTCGGCCCCGTCCAGCGCGGCCTCTGGCGCGTCGTCAACGCCGGCGGCACGGGCGCGGTCGCGCGCGTGCCGGGTGTGGAGGTGGCGGGCAAGACGGGCACCGTGCAGGTCGTCTCGCACGAGGCCTGGCAGGACACCAGCACGTTGCCGTGGGAGATGCGCAACCACGCCTGGTTCGCCTCCTACGCCCCCGCGGGGCGTCCCGAGCTGGTGGTGGTCGTCTTCATCGAGCACGGCGGGCAGGGATCGAGAGCCGCCGCGCCGCTCGCTCGGGCCCTCCATGCGCACTACTTCCGGGTCGATCTCGGGACGCCTGCCGCTTCCTGAGCAGCGGCCGCGTCTGGCGAGCCTCGCGACCGTCCACTGGGGCGTGCTCGCTGCCGCGCTGGCGCTCGCCGCGGCAGGCGTGTTCGCGGTGCGCAGTGCCTCCGAGGAAGCGGGCGCCGACTACTTCGCGCGCCAGCTCGTCTGGTCGGCGCTCGGCCTGGTGGGACTCCTGCTGGCGTTCGGCTTCGACTACCACCGCCTGCTCGGCCTGGCGCCCCTGTTCTACGGAGCGTCGCTGCTGGCGCTCGTGGCGGTGCTGCTGGTCGGGCACGAAGCGGGTGGCGCGGTGGGCTGGTTCCGGATCGGCTCGGTGGGCATCCAGCCCTCGGAGTTCGCCAAGCTCGCCACCGCGCTGATGCTCGCCCGCTACCTGGCCAGTCTGGCGGAGAAACGCCTGGGCAATCGTCACATCCTCGTCGTGCTCGCGATCGCCGCGGCGCCGATGCTGCTGACCGCGGTCGAGCCCGACCTGGGCGGTGCGGCGATGATCGTGCCCATGGTCGCCGGCATGCTCCTGGTGGCGGGGGTGCGGCCGCGGCTGCTGGTGGGCAGCGCCGCCGCGGCGATCCTGGTGGCGGGACTGGTCTGGAACTTCGGCATGAAGGACTACCAGCGCCAGCGCGTGCTCACCTTCCTGGCGCCCGCGCACGACCCGCTCGGCGCGGGCTACCAGGTCCGGCAGTCCAAGATCGCGGTCGGCTCCGGACAGCTGAGCGGACGCGGCTACGGGCAGGGCACGCAGAGCCAGCTGCGCTTCCTGCCCGCCCGCCACACCGACTTCATCCTCGCCGTGATCGCCGAGGAGGCCGGTTTCCTGGGCGTGGCCGGAGTGCTCGGCCTCTACGCCGCCTACCTGGCGAGCTGCGCCACGGTCGCGACGCGCGCCCGCGACCGCGCCGGGATCCTGCTCGTCACCGGCCTGGCCTCGACCTTCGCCTTCCACGTCGTCTACAACTCGGCGATGGTGATCGGCCTCGTGCCGGTGACCGGCATCCCGCTGCCGTTCCTGTCCTACGGCGGCTCCTTCACGCTCGCCAACTGGGTCTCGGTCGGCCTCGTGCTGGGCGTCGACTTCCGCCGCTACGTGAACCGCTAGGAGGAGCGCGTGACGAGCAAGATGCTGGTCGAGAGCGATCCCCACGAAACCCGCGTCGCGGTGCTCGAGGAGGACCGGCTGACCGAGCTCCTGCTCGAGCGGCGCCACCACCGCGGCCTGGTGGGCAACGTCCACAAGGGGCGCGTGACGCGCGTCCTGCCGGGCATGCAGGCGGCGTTCGTGGACATCGGTCTCGAGCGCGACGCGTTCCTCTACGTCGCCGACGTCGCGCCGGCGGCCTCGCCCGAGGTCGAGGGCGAGCTGCGCGACGAGGAGCTCGAGGACGCCACGCCGCCCGCCGGAGTGCCGTCGATCGACGCCCTGCTCAAGCCCGGCCAGGAGCTGCTGGTGCAGGTCACCAAGGACCCGCTTCCCAACAAGGGAGCGCGCGTCACCACCCACGTCACGCTGCCCGGGCGCTTCCTCGTCCTGCTGCCGACCGTGCGCCATCTCGGCGTCTCGCGGCGGATCGAGGGCGAGGAGGAGCGCGCGCGGCTGCGCGCGTTGCTCGAGCAGCTGCCGGGCGACGACGGCGGCCTGATCGTGCGCACCGCGGGCGAAGGCCGGGGAGCCGAGGATTTCCGCCTCGACCGCGAGTACCTGGCCGGCCTCTGGCGCCGCGTGCGGGAGGCGGCCGACCTGCTCACCGCCCCGGCCCTCGTCCACCAGGACCTGGACGTCGCCCTGCGCGCCGTGCGCGACCGCTTCTCGGCCGACTTCTCCGTGCTCTGGGTCGCCGGAGAGGAGACCTACGGCCGGATCGTGGAGTTCCTCGACCAGGTTCAGCCGCAGCTCGTCGCACGCGTCAAGCTGGACCGCGAGGAGCGCGGGCTGTTCGAGCGCTTCGGCATCGATCACGCGATCGAGACCGCTCTGCGTCCGAAGGTGTGGCTGCCCTCGGGCGGCTACCTGGTGATCAATCCGACCGAGGCCCTGGTCGCGATCGACGTCAACTCCGGACGTTACGTGGGACGCAGCAATCTCGAGGAGACCGCGCTCGCCACCAACCTCGAGGCGGTGGTCGAGGTGGTGCGCCAGATCCGCCTGCGCGACCTGGGCGGCATCATCGTGGTCGACTTCATCGACATGGTGGAGCGCGAGCACCGCGAACAGGTGTTCGCCGCCCTCGAGCGCGAGCTGGCCAAGGACCGCGCCAAGTTCAAGGTGCTGGCGATCTCCGAGTTCGGCCTGGTCGAGATCACGCGCGAGCGCTCCCGGGCCAATCTCGAGCGTCAGCTCACCTCGGTCTGCCCGTACTGCGAGGGCAGCGGGCGCATCCTCTCCGCGGCCACCACCTGCCTGAGCATCCGGCGCGCGGCACTGCGCCTGGCGGGCACCACGGGACCGGGCGAGCTGATGCTCCGCGTGCACCCGGAGGTGGCGCGCGCGCTGCGCGGCGACGAGAGCGCGGTCCTGGACGAGCTCGAGCGCGAGCTCGGCACGCGCGTGCTCGTCCAGGAGGACCCGGCGCTCCACCGCGCCGGCTTCGATATCCTCGAAGTGTGACGGCGACGGCGTTCGCGTTCGACGGCTTCCGCGGCGAGGTCGCGGCGGGGCTCGAGGTCGCCGACCCGGCCGGCGAAGCGCGCCGCCTGCTCGATCCGGCCTCGGCGCTGGAGACCGTGCACTGGGGGCGCAACTACCTCTACCGGGCGCGGCTCGCGACCGCGCGCGGGCCGCTTGACGTGGTGGTCAAGCAGTTCCGCGGCAGCTCCCTGCGCGAGCGCTGGCGTCACCGGCTGGGGCGCGAGGGCAAGGCGGCCAGGAGCTGGCGGGTGGCGAACGCGCTCGCCGCCGCCGGCATCGCGACTCCGGAGCCGCTGCTGCTGGTCGAGTCCAGGGTGGCGGGAGGTCCCGCGCTCTACGTCTGCCGCCACCTCGCGCAACGCGTGGAGTTGCGCTACCTGCTGCGCGCGCGCAACACCGGCGGCGAACGCGAGGCTTTCCCGGGGCTCGACGCGGCGGCCGTGCTCGAAGCGACGGCGCGGCTGGCGCGGCGGCTCCACGACTGCGGCTTCTGGCACCGCGACTTCTCGGTCGGCAATCTGCTGGTCGCACCGGGCCCGACGCCGACCGAACCGGGCGAGATCGCGCTCGTGGATCTCAATCGCTGCCGGGTGCAGGCGCGCGTCACGCTCGGTGAACGCATGCGTGACCTGGCGCGCCTGCCGCTCGAGCGGGCCGACGACCGCGCGCGGCTGCTCGCCGCCTACTTCGGCGCGGGCGCGAGCGTGCCGGTGCGCGCGCGCCTCGTCTACGAGCTGGCGCGCCGTTCGTTCCACGGCCGTCACCGCTTCAAGGGGCGGGCGCGCGCGGCGTGGAAGCGGGCGCGCTCGTGGCTGGTGCCGCGCGGCGCGCACGCCCACATCCCGCCGCCGCCGGCGGGGGCAGCGGCGCGCGACAAGATCGTCTGGGACGCGCTCTCCGATCAGCCCCACTCGCACGCGGGGAGGTGGGAGCGCCTGCTCGTGCGCGCCGCCGACCTGCCCGACCATGTGCGCACCTGGGGCGCGGTCCTGGCGGCTGCGCCGCGTGTGCGGCGGCGCTATCGGGAGCTCGTCGCGGCGCGTTACCGCGAGCCGTTCGCGTGGCCGGGGACAGGCATCGCGCTGCGCCCCCATCCGGCCGACCCGCGAGCGCTGCTCGCGGCCTTCGACGCGCTGGGGCTCGGGCAGGCCCTGATCCGACTCCATCCCTGGCAGGAGCGCCACGACGAAGAGGAAATGCTGGCGCGAGAGCTCGCCGGGCGGGGCGTCGAGCTCGCCTTCGCGCTGCCCCAGAGCCGGGAGCTGGTGCGCGATCCGGCGCGCTGGCGCGCGAGCGTCGAGGAGATTGCCGACCGCTTCCTCCAGTACGGCCGCCGTTTCCAGATCGGCCAGGCGATCAACCGCAGCAAATGGGGAGTCTGGAGCTACCGGGAATACCTGGATCTCGCCGCCGAAGCGGCCGCGATCCTGCGCCGGCGCGGCGAGGTCGAGCTCGCCGGGCCGGCGGTGATCGACTTCGAAGCGCACGCCACGGCGGCGGTGCTCAATCGACGCCGGGCGGGGCTGCGTTTCGACGCCCTGGCGGCGCTGCTCTACGTCGATCGCCGCGGCGCGCCCGAGAACCGCCAGCTGGGGTACGACACCGCCGACAAGGCGACGCTGATGGCCGCGATCGCCGAGACCTCGCTCCTGATCGGGCGGCGCCGGCAGTGGATCACCGAGTTCAACTGGCCGCTGCGCGAGGGGCCGCACTCGCCGGCCGGACGCAGCGTTGCGGTGGACGAGTCGGCGCAGGCCGACTACCTCGTGCGCTACTACCTGGCCGCCCTGGGCACCGGATACGTGGAGCGGGCCTACTGGTGGCAGCTGGTGGCGCGCGGCTACGGGTTGATCGATCCCGGCGCCGGGACCGGCCTGCGCCGGCGCCCCGCCTTCGCGGCGCTCGCGACGCTCGGGCGCGAGCTGGCGGGCGCGACCTGTCTGGGCCCGCTCGCGCTCGGCGCGCCGCTCGCCGGCTATCGCTTCCGCCGGCGCGGCGGGGGCGAGACGCACGTCGCCTGGTCGCTCGCGGGCGTTGCGTCGCTCCCGCTGCCGGCGCCGCCGGCCGCGCTCGTCGGGCGCGACGGCGAAGCGGTCGCCGCTCCCCGCGGCGTCGTCGTGCCGGTCGGCTCGTCGCCGCTCTACGTGCGCTTTGCGGCGGCGTCCGGCGCCGCGACGGAGCGGGGAAACGCTTAGGATTCCGGTCGCCATGATCCGACGCTCGGCCCTCGCTGCGGTCCTCGGCGGTACCCTGCTGCTCCCTTCTCCCGTTCACGCCCAGGCCGCGCCCGGAGCGCGCCGCACGCCGGTCGTCCAGGTCGTCGAGCGCGTCGCGCCTGCGGTGGTCAACATCTCGGCCGAGTCCACGGTGCGCGCCGCCGACCCGTTCTTCGGCGGGATCCTCGGCGGCCGCACGCGCCGCGCGCAGTCCCTGGGCTCGGGCCTGATCGTCGATGCGCAGGGGCTCGTGGTGACCAACGCGCACGTGATCGAGGGCGCTTCGCGGGTCCTGGTCACCACGCTCGACGGGCGCGAGCTCGAGGCGGACGTGCTGGGCGCCGATCGCGACGCCGATCTCGCCGTGCTCAAGGTGCAGGCCAAGGGGCTTCCCGCGACGCCGCTCGGGCGCAGCGCGGACCTGCTCATGGGCGAGACGGTGATCGCGATCGGCAACCCGTTCGGCCTCTCCCACACGGTGACCACGGGCGTGCTCTCGGCGCGCGGGCGCACGGTGCCATCGGAGTCCGGCGAGGCGCGCTACACCGACTTCCTGCAGACGGATGCCACGATCAACCCGGGCAACTCGGGTGGCCCGCTGGTCAATCTCGCCGGCCAGGTGATCGGCATCAACACCGCGATCATCCAGGGCTCGGGCATCGGCTTCGCAATCCCGGCCGACCGCGCCCAGCGCGTGGTCGACGATCTGCTGCGCTTCGGCGAGCTGCAGCCGCTGTGGACCGGCCTGCGCCTGGAGACGGTGGACGCCGAGCTGGCCCGGCGCGAAGAGCTGCCGGTCGCGCGCGGCGCGCTGGTGGTCAGGGTCTTCCCGGATTCGCCCGCGGCGCGCGCAGGGATCGCCGCCGGCGACGTGCTGACCGCGATCGACGGCAAACCGATGGGCGCGCGCGAGGACCTGACCACCGCGATCTACTCGGTGCCGGTCGGCACCCCGCTGAAGGTCGAGGTGCGGCGGGGCGCGCGCGCATTCCCGCTCGCCCTGGTCGCGGTGCGCCCGCCGCGCGGGCTGGGCCTGGCGGTGCTCGAGGACGCGCTCGGCCTGACCGTCACCAGCGGCGCCCGCGGCCCGATCGTCGAGGGCGTGACGCGCGGTTCGCTCGCCGAGCGCGCCGGCCTGGAGCCCGGCGACCGGCTGCTCGCCGCCAACGGGCAGCGCCTCGAGGGCACCGAGCAGCTCGGCCACGAGGTGCTGCGCGGTCTCGACCGCGGCAGCCTCCTGCTGGTCGTCGGCCGGGGACGCTACGCCTACAACCTCAACTTCCCGCTCTAGGGGGGCTCCGCGAGCCGCAGGGCTCAGGGCGCGCCGCGCTCCTCCCAGACCCGGGCCAGGTGGACGATCACCTCGACCGCCTTCTCCATGTCCTGGGCCGAGACCCACTCGAGCCGCGAGTGGAAGTTGTGCTCGCCGGCGAAGAGGTTCGGCGTCGGCAGGCCCATGAAGGAGAGGCGGGAGCCGTCGGTGCCGCCGCGGATCGGGCGCTCGCGCACTTCCAGGCCGGCGCGGCGGATCGCCTCGCGCGCGTTCTCGACCACGCCCGGGTGCTGGTCGAGCACCTCGCGCATGTTGCGGTAGCTCTCCTCGACGCGCGTGGCGAGCGAGGCGCCGGGCCAGTCGGCGACCGTGGCGCGCGCGATCCGCTCGAGCATCTCCTCCATCTCCTTGAGGGCGGCGGTGCGAAAGTCGCGAATCAGGAGCTTGACGCTCGTCCTCTCGACGCTGGCGTCGACCACGTAGGGGTGGACGTAGCCCTCGTGACCGCCCGTGGTCTCGGGCGAGAGGGTGTCCCTGGGCAGCCGGCGGATGAAATCGGCGGCGATCTTGATCGAATTGACGAGCCGTCCTTTGCCGTACCCGGGGTGGGTGTTGAAACCCTGGAAGGTGATCAGCATCGAGTCGGCCGAGAAGCTCTCCATCTCGACCTCGCCGCGCGTCTCGCCGTCGAGCGTGTAGGCGTACTTGGCGCCGAACCTGGCGACGTCGAAGTGCTCTGTGCCGCGTCCGACCTCCTCGTCGGGCGTGAAGGCGACGCGGAGCGTGCCGTGCGGGATCTCGGGATGCTCGACCAGGTACTGGGCCGCGGTGACGATCTCGGCCACTCCCGCCTTGTTGTCGGCGCCCAGCAGCGTGGTGCCGGAGGCGGTCACGATGTCGTTGCCGACCTGCTCGGCGAGCGCCGGGTTGTCCGCCAGCCGCAGCACGGCCGTCGGGTCGTCGGGCAGGACCAGGTCCTGGCCGCGGTAGCCGCGGTGGACGATCGGCCGGACCCCCGCTCCCGGCATCTCGGGTGAGGTGTCGACGTGGGCGATGAGACCGATCACCGGCACGTCCGACCGGGCGGAGGTCGCGGGGATGGTGGCCATGACGTAGCCCCACTCGTCCAGCGTGGCGTCGGCGAGGCCGATCGCGCGCAGCTCCTCGACGAGCGGGCGCAGCAGGTCGAACTGCTTGGGCGTGCTCGGGTAGGTGTCGGAGTCTTCCCTGGACTGGGTGTCGATCTGGACGTAGCGCAGGAAGCGCTCGAGGACCTGGTCGCGGATCTCGCTCATGACGTTCCTCTCGGAGTGCGGAAAGCGCCGGTCTCGCGTGGGCCGGAGCGGAGCCGGTCCCGGGCAGGGTCGCGAGACCGGACGGAGTCTACGCGATGCCTCCGGGCGAAGCGCGCGAGCTCGCGACCGGCCACCCGCCGGGGTGGGCACGCCGGCACGGGTGCCTGCGCGTCGGTCCGCGGGTCGAAGCAGGCGAGGAGAGGCGAATGGACGCGGCGCGAGACGCCGGGCGGCGCGGCTCAGTCGAGGTCGAAGGGGCGCTTGGGCGGCAGGTCCGGCTCTGCCTCGGCCCGTTTCATCGCCTCGCGGAACTTCTCCTCGAGCAGGCGGTCGCGGTCGGCGAAGGCCGCCTGCTCGCGCTCGAACAACCCCTCGGCGCGCGCTTTCTGAGCGTCGAGGTCGGCGAACAACGCGTCGAAGTCCTTGTCCGCCCCCGAAGGCTCCTTGGCCTTCTGATGGGCGACGACGGCACCGGTTTGCGCGTCGACGACCAGCGTCGAACCGCAGTCGGGACAGACCAGGGTCCACTTTCGGGAGGTCGTCACGCGGGGATTCTAGTCCGCTTGACACCCCCCAAGGGGTAACATAGGAAGCGTGGCGCAAGCGCGCCTCTTTCGGGGGTTCCTCATGCACACATCCGTTTCCCGGTTCGCATTCTTCGGCCTCGGACTGACGCTGCTCGGCTGTGGCGGTGGCGGGCCGACGAAGCTCGGTGCCGTGCTGCCGCTCAGCGGCTCCGCGGCAGTCTACGGACAGGCCATTCGCAAGGGTATCGATCTCGCCGCCGAGCAGGTCAACCGCGACCCGAGAGGGCCGAAGATCGAGATCCTGGTCGGCGACACGGCCAGTGATCCCGAGCGCGCCAAGAAGGAGCTCACCCGTGTCATCGGTGCCGGCGCTCTCGCCGCGATCGGCGGCGTGACCAGCGCCGAGGCGCTGGCGCTGGTCGAGGTGGCCGACGACCAGAACCGGATCCTGCTCTCGCCCTCCGCGTCGTTGCCGCAGCTGTCCGGCATCTCGACCAACTTCTTCCGCATCTTCCCTTCGGATTTCTCCGAGGGCACGGTGATGGCGCGCTACGCCTACGACAACCTGAGCCTGCGCACGGGCGTGATCCTGGCCAAGCAGGAGACCTACGCCAAGGGCATCCAGCAGGTCTTCGCCGAGGAGTTCCAGCGCAAGGGTGGCAAGATCCTGGAAGCGATCGAATTCCCGGCCAGCGGCGGCGCCTTCGAGGCGCTCACCGAGCGGGCCGCGATGCTCAAGCCGGACTTCGTCTACCTCGCCGGCTACGCCGAGGAGGTCTCGGCGATGATCCGCGATCTGCGTGGGCAGCAGTACCCCGGACTCATCCTCACCACCTCCTCGATCGCCGCCGCGACCACGATCGCCAAGACCGGCGAGGCGGCGGAGGGCGCCTACTTCACCCAGACCTCCTTCGACACCGAGGGAGCCAAGGTGCCGGAGAACGTCAAGACCTTCGTCGATGCCTTCCGCGCCAAGTACCGCGAGGCGCCCGACCTCTACGCCGCCCACGGCTACGACGCGGTGCTCGTCCTCGTCGAGGCGATGCGACAGGGCGGCGACAGCGCCTCCGCGTTCTGGAAGGGCATGCGCAGCGTGCACGAGTTCCCGGGCGTGACCGGCACGCTGCAGTTCGACGACAAGGGAGACGTCGCCAAGTTCCCGCACGTCTACATCGTCACCGGCGGCAAGGCGGTGGACGTCGAAGCCGAGCGCCAGCGCCAGATCGAGATCGCGCGCCAGAAGATGATCGAGCTCGAGAACGAGCTGCGTCGCCTGCAGACCGCAGGCGAAGACAACTGACACGCCGCCGCCGTTGATCGCGACGGCCCGCAAGCTCCTGCGCCACCGGGGCCTGCTCGCGACTCTGGTCGAGCGCGAGCTCAAGGGGCGCTACCGCGGCTCGGTGCTGGGCTTCCTCTGGTCGCTGGTGCAGCCGCTCCTGCTGCTCGCGGTCTACAGCTTCGTATTCGGACACGTCTTCCAGCCGCGCACCGAGGGAGCGGAGCCCTATCCCCTGTTCCTGGTCTGCGGCCTGTTCCCCTGGATCTGGTTCTCCTCGGCGCTCGCCGAGTCGACGGTCGCCCTGGTCGCCAACTCGGGACTGATCCGGCGCGCGGTCTTCCCGGCCGAGCTGCTGCCGGTGGTGCCGGTGCTCTCGAATCTCGTCCACCTCCTGCTCGCGCTGCCGGTCCTGGCCCTGGGCCTGGCCATCGGCCGCGCACAGGGCTTCGCGGTCGGCGGCTGGGGCGCGCTCGCGGTGCCCCTCGTGCTCCTGCTCGAGATGCCCCTGATCGCCGGCCTGGGGCTCGCGCTGGCGGCGCTCCACGCCCACTTCAAGGACGTGCGCGACCTGCTCAGCAGCGCGCTCACGCTGCTCTTCTTCCTCACCCCGGTGCTCTATCCGATCAGCGCCGTGCGGGTGCCGGCGGTCTGGTGGGTGGTGAAGCTCTCGCCTGCCACACCCTTCACGCTCGCCTACCAGCGTGCGCTGTTCGACGGGCGCTTCCCGGAGCCGGTCCTCTGGCTCGAGATGGCGCTCGTCGCGCTGGTCGGCTGGGCGATCGGGGCCTGGATCTTCGGACGGCTGCGCGAGACGCTGGTGGAGGCGGTGTGAGCGTCGCCATTCGCGCCGAGGGGGTGAGCAAGCGCTATCGGCGGCTCGCCCCCGGGCGCCGGCTGCACACCCTCAAGAGCGCCTTCGTCGGACGCTCGCTCGCCGCCGGCGCCGCCGCCGACGAGCTCATCCCGGCGCTCGAGGGAGTCTCCTTCGAGGTCGCCCGCGGCGAGGCCTTCGGCATCGTGGGCGGCAACGGCTCCGGCAAGTCGACGCTGCTCAAGCTGGTGGCGGGCATCCTGAAGCCCGACGCGGGTCGGCTCGAGGCCGAGGGGCGTGTCGCGGCGCTCATCGAGCTCGGCGCCGGCTTCCACCCCGAGATCTCGGGGCGCGAGAACATCTTCATCAACGGCTCGGTGCTCGGGCTCACCCGGCGCGAGATCGAAGCCCGCTATCAGCGCATCGTGGAGTTCGCCGGGCTCGAGGACTTCATCGAGGAGCCGGTCAAGAACTATTCCTCCGGCATGTACGTGCGCCTCGGCTTCGCGGTGGCGATCCACACCGACCCGGACATCCTGCTCGTCGACGAGGTGCTGGCGGTGGGCGACGAGGCGTTCGCCCACCGCTGCCTGCGCCGCATCGAGGAGCTGCTCGCTTCCGGGCGCACTGTGGTGTTCGTCAGCCACGCCCTGGCGCTGGTCGAGGACCTGTGCTCGCGCGTGCTCTGGCTCGATCGCGGGCGGGCGCGGCAGGTGGGCGAGCCGCGCCGGGTAGTGGACGCCTATCGCGCCTCGGTCGCCGAGCTCGAGGGCCGCGAGCACCGGCAGGAGAAGGAGGATCGCGAACGCGTCGGGCCGGGCGAGGAGTCGGCCCCGGCGCCGACCGAGGAGCCGCTGCGCTGGGGCTCGCGCGCGGCCGAGATCGTCTCGGTGCGGCTGTTCGATCGCGGTGGCGCAGAGCGCTACCACTTCGTGTCGGGCGAGGCGATCACCTTCGAGATCGAGGCGCGCGCCGAGCAGCCGCTCCGCGACTTCGTGTTCGGCGTCGCGCTCCAGACGCCGCGCGGCGTGGAGGTGTGGGGCACCAACACCGACCTCGCGGGCCTGCGCCCGGAGCGCTTCGAAGGCGAGGCCCGGGTGCGCCTGGTCTGCCCGGCGCTGAGGCTGGCGCCGGGCGAGTACCTGGTCGACGTCGCCGTCCACGCCCGCGACGGTGCGCCTTACGACTACCGCCGGAAGCTGGCGGCGTTCACGGTCACGTCGGACGGACGCGGCGTCGGCGTCTATTTCCCCGAGCATCGCTGGGAGTTCGAGGGCGCCCTCGTGCTCGGACCGAGGGAGGGGCCATGAGCGAGGCCGCGCGCGACGCGTCCGCAGTGCTCGACGTCAAGATCGGCGACGAGGAGATGAAGGGGCGCTACGCCAACCTGCTGCGCGTGACCCACACGCGCGAGGAGTTCATCCTCGACTTCATCCAGATGGTGCCGCCCCAGGGTGTCGTCTCGGCGCGCGTGGTGACCAGCCCCGGGCACCTGAAGCGCATCGTGCGCGCGTTGGCCGCGAACCTCGCACGGTACGAGGAGAGCTTCGGCGCCGTGCCGGAGTCGGCGGGACCGGAGGGGGCGGCGCGCACCAACTGAACGCGGCCGTGCGCGCCGGATCAGCGCGCGGCCGCGAGCGACCGAAAGAGCTCGTGCGCGCGCTCCGGCGTCTCGCCGCCGTGCACCACCGCGCGCACCGCCTGGAGCATGGCGGCGGGCGCCTCGGACTGGAAGATGTTGCGCCCCATGTCGACGCCGAGCGCGCCGCTGCGCACGGCGTCGTGGGCCATGCGCAGGGCGTCGAGCTCGGGGAGCTTCTTGCCGCCCGCGATGACGATCGGCACCGGGCAGCACGAGGTCACGGTGTCGAAGCCCTCGGCGACGTAGTAGGTCTTGACGTAGTGGGCGCCGAGCTCGGCGCAGATGCGGGTCGCGAGGCGGAGGTACTTGGCGTCACGCACCATCTCCTTGCCCACCGCGGTGACGGCGAGCACCGGGATCCCGAAGCGCTGGCCGAGGTCGACGAGCCGGGTGAGATTGTGGATCGACTGCGTCTCGTGGGCGCCGCCGACGAAGACCTGGACCGCGAGGGCGGCGGCGTTGAGGCGCACGGCGTCCTCGACGTCGAGCGCGAGCCGCTCGTCCGAGAGCTCCTTGAGGATGCTCGGCCCGCCCGAGGCGCGCAGCACGATCGCGGCGCCGGCGGTGGGCGGGATCACGCTGCGCAGCACGCCGCGCGTGAGCATCAGGGTGTCGGCGAAGGGGATCAGCGGCACGATCGACAGGTCGATGCGCTCGAGCCCGGTGGTCGGCCCCTGGAAATAGCCGTGATCGAAGGCGAGCATGACCGTGCGCCCGGTCCGGGGATCGAAGATCGACGCGAGGCGGTTCTTGATCCCCCAGTCCTGGTGCGCCGCGCCCTTGAGGAAGAAACCCTCCGTCGCCTGCGGCACGTCGGCGTGGAACTCGCGCGGCGCGCCGGACTCGTCCTGGTCTGCCATCTCCACTCCTCGCCGGGGCGCTCCGGCCCGGCGCTCGGGCGCGGGCCGACTCTCGCTCCGGCGGAGAGCCTACTGCGGATGGGCGCCGGGCTCAGCGCTGCCGGGGCGCGGGGGCGGCGAGGACGCGCGCGGGCTGGTCGTCGTCCGCCTCGCCCGTGGCGCGACGGTGGGAGCCGGCCCGCAGGTGCAGATCGGCGACCACGGCCAGGTGGTCCGAAAGGCGGTCCGGAAGGGTCTCGTAGGCGGCGAAGTCGAGCTCCTCGGAGACCAGGATCCAGTCCAGGCGCACCAGCGGCCGCCAGCTCGGGAAGGTGGCGTGGCCGGTCGCCTCGGCCGCGCGCAGCCCGAGCTCCTTGCGCAGCAGCGCGAGGCAGCGCCGGCGCTCGCTCCACTCGCAATTGAAGTCGCCGAGCACGACGAGCGGACGCTCGCGTCCACGGTAGCGCTCGACCAGCTGCTCGACCTGCCTCCGCCGCACGCGCTCGGCCAGGAAATCGAGATGGATCGAGACCACGTCGACGGCGCGCTGGCCGAGCGCCGCGCTCTCCACGGTGGCCGCCACGAACCCCTTGGTGTCGCGCCAGGTCTCGCCGAAGGCGTGGGAGCGCGGCTCGCGCAACGCCGTGCGCGCCAGCAGCGCGGTGCCCGACGACAGATCGAGCGATCCGAGCGAGAACGGGTTGTGCTCGCCGCGGAACGCGTGCGGCAGGCCGGAGAGCTCGGCCAGGGTCGAAACGTGATCGAAGCCGCCGCTCCAGGCCGACGGCCCGTCGGCCTCCTGGAGCGCCACCACGTCGGGCGCTTCGCGGCGCAGCACCGCCGCGATGGCGGCGAGGTTCTGGCGCAGCGTGGATTCCGAGAGCAGCGCCTGGTGCCGGCCCTGCCGGCGCGCATGGGCGACGTTGAGGGTCATCAGCCGCAGCGAGAGCGCGCGCACGGCGCGCGGCGGCGCGAGGCGCAGATCGGGCGCCCGGCGCCGGGTACGGCGCGCGCGCGGGGGGCGGCTGATGAACGTGATCGGCATTCTGGCTGCGAAGAACGCGTCGTTCCGGCGCCCTCAGTGGGAGAGCAGCAGGTTTCCTGCCCGGTAGACCTCGTGCCCCCCCTTGACCACGGAGCGCACGGGGTTGACGCCGAAATGATACGCGAGATGGAAGAGGTTCGGCTCGTCGAGCACCACGACGTCGGCGCGCTTGCCCGGCTCGAGCGATCCCAGCTCGTCGCCGAGCGCGAGCGAGGCGGCCGCGTTCAGGGTCACCGCGGTCAGCGCCTCCTCGACCGTGAGCCCGAGCTCGAAGACCGCGAGCTGGATCACGTTGGGCAGCGATTCGGTGTTGGAGGAGCCGGGATTGCAGTCGGTGGCGAGCGCGACCGGGACTCCGGCCTCGATCAGGCGACGGGCGGGCGCCCAGCTCTTCTTGCGCAGGAAGAAGCTGGTGCCCGGCAGCAGCAGCGCGGTCACGCCCGAGCCGGCGAGCGCCTCCACGCCGCGCTCGGAGACGGCCATCAGATGGTCGGCGGAGAGGGCATGAAGGTCGGCGGCGAGCTCCGCGCCGCCCGAGTCGACGAACTCGTCGGCATGCAGCCGGGCGAGCAGGCCGTGTGCCTGCCCGGATTCGAGCACGCGCCGCGACTCGGCCGCGCTGAACACGCCCCGCTCGCAGAAGACGTCGCAGAAGCGTGCCAGCCCGCGCTCGGCCACCGCCGGCACGATCTCCTCGGCCACCAGGGCGACGTAGCGCTCGCGCGCGGCCCGGTGCTCGGGCGGGACCTCGTGGGCGGCGAGCAGCGTGGGCAGCAGCTCGATCGGCTGCAGGCGCGCGACGTCGCGGATGGCCTCGAGCTGCTTGGTCTCGTCGGCGAGCGCCAGACCGTAGCCACTCTTGGCTTCGGCCGTGGTGGTGCCGCACGCGAGCATGCGCTCGAGCCGGGGCAGCATGGCGGCGACCAGCTGCTCGCGCGAGGCGCCGCGCGTGGCGCGCACGGTCGAGAGGATGCCGCCACCGGCGGCGGCGATCTCTTCGTAGCTCCTGCCCGCCAGCCGCTGCGCGAACTCCATCTCTCGCGCGCCCGCCCAGGGCAGGTGGGTGTGGGCATCGACGAAGCCGGGCACGGCGGTGCCGCCCCGCCCGTCGAGGCGCTCGGCCTCCGGCAGCGGGCCGAAGTCGCGCAGGCGCTCCGCGCGGGAACCGACGAAGGCGATGCGGCCGCCCCGGCACAGCAGCTCGCCAGCGCGCACGCGCCGGATCTCGCCCTGCTCGCGGCCACGGCGCGGCGCGCAGCCGAGCGGAGTCGCGATCTCGGCGAGGTTCTCGATCAGCAGGTCGCGCACCGTCGGCGGTCTCCTCAGGGAGCGAGCAGGGCGCGCCCTGCGTGCGCCGCCTCGCGCTCGGCCCAGGCGCGCACCGTGCTCCAGTCGAGGGCGGCCGAGAGCCGGGGCATGGGTTCGTCCTCGGCCTCGGAGAAATCGGCGAGCGCCTTGTAGGCCTGCAGCGGGAAGTCGCCGACGTGACCGAACTTCTCGCCCGAGCGTGCGAGTAGCGCCGGGAGCGGCAGCTCGCGCGCGATGAGGTAGAGATCGACGAAGTCGCGCCGGGTGCCGCGGCTGATCAGCGCGCCCAACTTCATCAGCCCGAGGTCGGCGAGCGACGCGACCGCCAGCCCCTGGATCTGCTCGAGCGGATCGGCGAGCGGGTAGGGATAGCTGAAGAAGCGCAGCGCCACGTCGCCCGGCAGGCGCACGAACAGGAAGCCGTCGCGCGCGGTCTCGACGCGTGCGAGGGGCTCGAGCGCGAGCAGGTCGGCGAGCAGGTCGCGGCGGTCGGCGGGCAGCAGGCGGTGGGTGCCGCTCATCAGGTCGAGGTCACGCACCGGCCGGTGCGCCAGGTAGAGGGCGAGCGCCGCCGAGCCCGCCAGGTAGAAATCGGCTGCCCAGTCCCTGTCCGCGAGCGCCGCCAGCCGGGGCCGGGTCGCCTCGGCGAGCGTCGCCAGCCGGTCGGGGCTCAGGCGAGCGGCCACAGGGCCTCCGCCTCGGCCGAGCGGGTCGGGGCTCCGAGGTCGAGGGCCCGGAACCAGAAGGCGCGGCTGCGTCGCGACAGGCGCCGCGCGCCGTGGCGCGCCACCCAGCCGGCGAGCTCGTCGCGGTCGACGCGGCGCGCCAGCCAGAGGAGGTCGTCGCGATCGCCGTCCTCGAGCAGGCGCGCGACCACCGCCGCGCGCGCCGCCGGGTCGGCGAGGTCGGGGTCCTGGCCGGGGAAATGCCGGAGCGTGCGCTCCGGAGGGGGCGTCATCCGTTCTTGCGCTTGGCGAAGGTCTGGACGTTGGCCGACGCGTGCTCGTCCTCCATGTCGGCCTGCAGGATCTGGGCGAACAGCTCGAGCGTGCCGCGGAACTTCAGCTGCAGCTCGCGCCGCCGGGTACGCAGCTCCTGGATGCGATTGTCGACATCCTGCGCGCGCTCCATCGCCTGGTGGACCAGCCGGTCGGCGTGGATCTCGGCTTCCTTGACCAGCAGCTGAGCCTCGCGCTGGGAGGTGGAGATCATCTCGTCGGCGATCTTCTTGCCGCGCACCAGGGTCTCCTGGAGGTCGCGCTCGCGCGACTCGGCGGTCTCGAGCCGCTCGCGCAGGATCCGGTTCTCGCGCTCCAGCCGCTCGAGCTCGCCGATGCGCTGCGTGACGTCCTCGGCGATCAGGGCGAGAAAGTTCTCGACCTCGACCGGATCGTAGCCGCGCAACTTCTGCGCGAAGCGCTGCTTCTGGATCTCGAGCGGTTGGAGCGGCATGGCGGGACTCCTCAGAGGACGAGACGGGGCCGCATCCCGAGCGACAGGACGATGCCGTTGATGACGAACTCGACGAGCAGCATGGCGAGCAGCGGCGACAGGTCGATGCCGCCCAGCCGATGCGGAGGCACGAGGCGGCGCAGGGGCCGCAGCACGGGCTCGGTGACCGCCACCAGGGCGCGCACGATCGGATTGTAGGGATCGGGGGAGACCCAGGAGACGAGAGCGCGCACGAGCAGCACCCAGAAGTAGATCCGCAGCGCCGAGATCACCAGGCCCACGAACGACCAGCCGAACCCTTGAGCTATCCCCAAGTCCTTGCCTCCGAACACTTTCCGCCTCGGGCGGGCACTCTAGGGTAGCACGCCGGCGCCGCGGCGGCATGGGCAAGCTCGCCCGGCCGGCGCGCTCAGGGGCGTGCGCCGAACAGGCTCGTGCCCACGCGCACGTAGGTCGCGCCCTCTTCGACCGCGACTTCGAAGTCCTCGCTCATGCCCATCGACAGCTCGCGCAGTCTCCCGCCCCACTCGGGCCGAGCGTTCAGCGCGTCGCGCAGCTCGCGCAGCCGGCGGAACCAGACGCGCGAGGCCTCCGCGGTCGGTCCCGGCGGCGGAATGGTCATCAGGCCGACGATGCGCAGATCCTGGAGCGCGGCGAGCGGGGCGGCGGCGCCGGCGAGCGTGGCCGGATCGAAGCCGTGCTTGCTGGCTTCGCCGCCGAGATTGACCTCGAGCAGACCGACCGCGGTGCGCCCCTGGGCGCGCGCCTCGGCGTCGAGCGCAGCCGCGATCGAGGCGCGGTCCACGGCGTGGAATACCGCGAACAGGCGCAGCGCGGCGCGCACCTTGTTCGACTGCAGGGGGCCGAGCAGGTGCCACTCGGCGGCGGGCGGCAACTGCTGCGCCTTGGCCTGGGCCTCCTGCACGCGGTTCTCGCCGAAGCGCGCGAGCCCGGCCGCGAACGCCTCGCGCAGCGCGCCGACCGGTTGCAGCTTGGAGGCCCCGACCAGCCGCACCGACGCCGGGTCGCGTCCGGCGCGCACCGCCGCGGCGTCGATCCGGCCGAGCACCGCCGCGAGGCGCGCGGCGACGCCGTTCATCAGCCCTCGCCCGGGCTCAGGAAGCGCCGGCATCCCTCGCACTGGACGATCACGCCCCGCGTGCGCACCTCGACCGCCACCTGAGGGCGCACCTGGTAGTTGCAGGTCGAGCAGAACCAGAACGAGGCGCCGGGTCCCTCGCTGCGGCGCAGCGGCGAGAGCGCCTCGCCGCGGTACTTCTCGGAGATCCGATGGTACTGCGCGAGGATCGGCCGCGGCAGCTCGGCGCGCAGCCGCTCCGCTTCCGTTTCGAGCTCGCTGGCGTGGTGCGCGACCCCCGGCTTGCGGGCCTCCCAGGCCGCGAGCTCCTCGGCGTAGCGCGCCTCGAGGTCGACGAAGGCGGCCTTCCTGGCCTCGAGCTCCTCGATCGACCTGTCGGCCGCCTCGAGCGCCCCGAGCGCCTGCTCCTCGAGCCTCTTGATCTCGGCCTTGGCGCCGTCGATCTCGGTCAGGAGCGCCGCGTACTCGCGCTGGTTGCGCACGCGCGGGACCTGCTGCTGGAACTTGCGCAGCTTCTCCTGGGCGTCGCTGATCGCGCCTTCGGCGGCGACGCGCGCCTTGCGCGTCTCGCGCGCCGTCGCCTCCAGCGCGCCGAGCGCCTCCTTCGCGGCGGTGAATTCGTCGTGGAGCGCGCGCATCTCCTCGGGGACTCCGGCGAGCAGCGCGCGCGTGGCGGCCAGCTCGCGGGCGGTGCGGTGGAACTCGATCAGGCGTTGCAGAAGGTCGTTCATCGCGCTGAGAACCTCGCGGGACTGGGTCGGGAATCGAGCGTGGTGGGTCCACCTGGGTTCGAACCAGGGACCTGCCGGTTATGAGCCGGTTGCTCTGACCGCTGAGCTATGGACCCGGGGTGTGTCGCGAACCGCGGGCCCCGGGCCCGGACGGTCCGCCGGAACGGCGCAGGCGAATCAGCCGAGGTCGGGATAGAGACTCCGGTAGCTTGCCGCGAGGACCACGATGCGCTTGACGTAGTTGCGCGACTCCTCGAGCGCCAGTCCCTCCAGGAAGCGATCGAGCTCGGGTGTCGGGCCGGCCGCGCGCCACAGCCTCGAGATGCGGCCGGGTCCCCCGTTGTAGGCGGCGAGCGCGAGCTCCTGGTTGCCGTCGAACATGGCGAGCAGGCGCCGGAAGTACCCGGTGCCGAGGCGCAGGCTGTAGTCGGGATCCTCGAGGCGCCCGGTCGAGTACGGCAGGCCCAGCTTCCTGGCCATCTCCCGTCCGGTGCCGGGCATGAGCTGCATCAGGCCGCGCGCACCGGAGCGGCTGTGAGCGGCGGGATCGAAGCCGCTCTCCTGGTGCACCATGCCGAAGACCAGCGCCGCCGGGAGGCCCTGCGCGGCGGCCGCGCGCGCGATCGCCGCGCGGAAATCGAGCGGGTAGTAGAGATCGAGCGCGGCGGCCGGCGCCGAACCCTGCAGCGCCGTGCCCAGGACCGGGAAGGCGCGCTTGAGCTGGCGCAGGCTGCCGCGCGTGTCGCCCTCGCGCGCGGCGACCAGCGCGGCCAGCGCGGCGGCTGCGCGCGGATCGGCGCCCGGCGCGACGAGCTCGAGCTCGGCGCGGGCCAGACCGTCGAGGCCGAGGTCGGTGAGCAGACGGGCGCGCGCCAGGAGCGGGTCTTCCGGCCAGGGCTCGGGCGCCGGCGCCGCGATCGGCGGCGCCGCGTCGGCGGTCAGCCGCAAGGCGGCCTGCCGGGCGTAGAAGTCCGAGACGGGGACGGCGGTGATCGACCGGTAGGTCGCACGCGCGCCGGCCGGGTCCCCCAGGCGCTCGAGCGCGCGCGCCGTCCAGTAGCGGCCGGCGCGCTCCTGCGGGTCGCCCGGGTAGAGGGCGCCGAGCTCGGCCCAGAGCGCCACCGCGCGGCGCGCGTCGCCGGCCGAGTAGGCCTCCCAGCCGCGTTGCCAGATCGGCTTGGCGCCCGAGGTGTCGGCGGGCTCGAGCTGGGCCAGCTGGCGCCACGCCGCCAGGGCCTCCGGCTCACCTCCGGCCTCGAAGTAGCTCGCGGCCAGCCGGCGCAGGGCGCGGCGCGAGAGGTCGGGCGCGGCCTCGGAGCGAGCGACCGCGAGCAGATGCTCGCGCTCGAGCCGGCGCCAGGCCGCGGCCGCTGCGGGGTCGGCGCGCTGGCCGCCGGGCCGCGCGGCGGCGCTCGCCGCGAGCGCGCGTTGCCAGTCGAGCGCAGCGCGTGCGGAGGCATCGGCAGCGAGCGCGGGGCTCAGCGCGGCGTACCCGTCGGCACCGCGGCCCGACGCGGTGAGAGCGCGGGACTCGAGCAGGCGCCACTCCAGGTCTCGTGCCGCGGCGGGCACCGCGGCGAGGGTGGTGAGCGCGCCGGCGGGAAGATCGGCGGCGAGCAGGGCGTCGGCGCGCGCGAGCAGCTCGGAGGCGTCGAGCCAGAGCCGCCAGTCGGAGCCGCCACCGTGCCGGGTCACGGCCTCGACCACGCGCATGCGCGAAGCCTCGAGCGGGTCGACGACCAGCAGCCGCCGCGCCGTCTCGCGCAGCCGCGTGCCGTCGCCGCGCGCGCTCGCCATCTGCCAGGCGACCTTCTCGAGCGCCACCGCGCGCTCGCGCGGCAGTCGCTCGGAGCGGCCCTGCTCGACCCGGGCCCACGCCGCGGACTCGTCGCCGGCGCCCCAGGCGAGCTCGGCCAGGCGGACCTGCGCCTGGGCGCGAAGCGGCGAGTCGGGATGGCGCGACAGCAGCTCGAGCAGGGCGGCGCGCGCGCTCTCGGAGCGCTTCAGGGCCGCGGCCGAGTCGGCGAGCACGTAGAGCCGCCAGTCCTCGAGCACGGCCGGCGCCGCCTCCGCCTCCGCCGCGAGTCGATCGAGCGCCAGCGCCGGATCGTCGTGGCCATGGGCGAGCAGACCCTCGAGCGTGCGCGCGAACGCGGCCTGCGGCGCGCTCGTCGCCGCGAAGGCGCGCAGCCGCTCGCGAGCTGCCGGCAGGCCGCGCTCTCGCGCCAGCGCGCCGACCTCGAACAGCTCCGGGTCGAGCGGCGCAGGCGCGGCCGGCACCGGCGCGGACGCTCCGGCCCCGGGCGGCACGCCGCACACCGCGGGTCCACCCACGAGCAGGGCGAGGCCGGCCAGGAGCCAGCGGGCGGGGGCGGCCGGAGCGGGTCGGTGCGAGGCGCGAGTCACCGGCTGGCGTTCCTCACATCCCGAGAGCGCGCGCGTCGCCACCGGCGAGGCTGCGCACGAGCTCCTGGTGGAAGTAGTCGGTGGCCGAGCGCACGCTGTCGTGCACGCGCTCGTCGTAGATCTGCCGCGAACGGTCGATGTCCTCGCGCAGGCGGACGTAGAGGTCTCGGTTGCGGCGCCCCTCGATCACCTGCTCCTCGTTGTAGAGCTTGATCTCCGAGACCAGCAGGCGGGCGAGCCGGCGCGCCTCGTCGTGGAGCGCGTTCTCGCCCGGCGCGCGCACGGTGCGCCCGGCCGCGAAGGCGAGCCCCGGTCCGCTGATGTCCGGCGGCGGCGCCACCTCGGTGCTGCGCGGGGCCCGAGCCGCGGTGCGTTCGGTGGCGTCCTCGTCGGGCTCGGCGCGGGGCGCGGCTGGGGCGACGGGGATGCGGCGGGTGAGCAAGGTGGCGTCGTCGCCGGTCTCGGGCGGCGCG
>JAFNAE010000109.1 GCA_017860005.1 Acidobacteriota bacterium
CACCTGGTCGGCGACGCCGTCCTGCGCGCGGTCTCGGCGCGTCTGAGGGGCGCCTTCCGGGACGACGACCGGCTGGTGCGCTACGGCGGCGACGAGTTCGTGGTGGTGCTGCCCGGCGCGGGCGCGGTAGAGGCGCGCTCGCTCGCGGAGCGGGCGCGCGAAGCGCTCGCCCGCGAGGCCTGGGACGACCCGGCCACCGGCCGCGAGGTCGAGCCCAGGGTGAGCTTCTCGATCGGCGTCGCCGCGGCGCCGTTCGACGGCGCGAGCGGCGACGAGGTGCTCGCCACCGCCGACCGCCGTCTCTACGAGGAGAAGGCCCTCCGGCGCGCGGCCCGCCGCCGGCGGCGGCGACGGGCGCAGCTCACGCTCGCGGCGGTGCTGACCGTCACCGTGGCGGCCGCCGTCGCCACCGGGTGGCAGGTGCTGGCCCGGCCCGAAGCGCCCGAGGTGGGCGCGGTGGCGCCGCGCGCCTTCGCTCCGCTCGACGCGCGCCGCGAGGTCGAGCGCCTGCGCGCCGAGGTGGAGAGGCTGTCGAGCGCGCTCGCCAAGGAGCGCTCTGCCGTCGACCGCGAGCCCTACGAGCGCCGCATCCGTGAGCTCGAGGCGGCGCTCGCCGCGGCGGAGCGCGGCGAGCCGGGCGGGGCCGCGGTGGAGCCCGGGGCGCCGGGCCCGCTGCGCCCGCAGCCCGCGGCGCCGGGGGCGAACGTCCCGCCGGACTCCCCGCGCTCGCCCGCGACGCCCGAGCCGGGCGCCCGCTCGGGGGGCGAGGCGGCCGCGCCCGTCGCGGCCCCGTCACCGCGGGTGCCCGCGGTGGTGCCGCCGCAGCTGGTCTCGCACCAGCCCCCGGTCTACCCGCTGCTCGCACTCCAGCGCGGGCTCGAGGCGACGGTGGAGCTGCGCCTGCGCGTGGACGAGAGCGGGCGCGTGACCGCGGTCGAGCCGGTCGGCGCGCCCCGGAGCTTCGGTTTCGACGACGCCGCGCGGCGCGCGGCGCTCTCCGCGGTCTACCGGCCGGGCACCCGCGACGGCGTCGCGGTGCCGATGGAGACCACGCTCACGATCCGCTTCGTGCTCGGCGAGCGGCGCTGACCCGCCGGCGCGCCGCGCGCCGGGGCGCGCCTCAGAACACGGCGCCCAGCTCGCCGGGCACCGGTGCCCGGCACTTCGGGCAGACCAGCAGGCGTCCGCTGCGCGGCAGCGAAGAGACGAAATGGACGCGCGCGCGGTAGAGGCGCACCGCGAAGAGCCGGTCGATCTCCTCCCGGCAGACCGGGCAGAGGACCGCCTGCTCGAGGCCGTAGATCGCGGAGGGCTCGAGCTTCCATCCCGGTGGCAGCGGTTCGTCGGCCATCGCCCGTCCTATCCCTTCTCCTCCCAGTCCCAGAACAGGTCGGCGTTGGTCAGCGTCGGCTCGTCCCCGGGCTCGTCCGCCGCCTGCGTGGCGGGCAGGCCGCGCTCGACGCGCGCCACGATCGCGGCCTGCTCCTCGAGGTCGTTCGTCTCGCGCTCCCAGGACTCGTCACTGCCGAAGTGGGGCCAGCTGCGCGGGAAGATCGGGTCGTGCCAGCGGCGGGCCAGCCAGGCCGCGTAGTGGATCAGGCGCAGTCCGCGCAGCGCCTCGATCAGGCGCAGCTCGCCGCGCGGGAACGGACGGAACGCCTCGTAGCCCTCGAGGAACCGGCGGACGAGTCCGTCGGTCTCCTGCTCCCGTCCGGGCAGCGCCAGCCAGAGGTCCTGGACCGCGGGGCCGATCATGGCGTCGTCGAAGTCGAGCAGGCGCAGCTGGCCGTCGCGCTCGAGCACGTTGCCGAGGTGGAGGTCGCCGTGGACGCGCAGCAGCTCGACGCCGGCCGCCATGCGGTCGTAGGCGTCGGCGATCGCGCGCGCGGCGGCGGCGTAGCGCGCGGCGAGGCGCGCGGGCAGGGTCCCGTGCTCGGCCAGCCAGGCCAGGTCCCGGCGCACATAGGCCTCGCTGGTGAGCGGCAGCCGGTCGGCTCCGGGCCGGCGCGCGCCGACCACGTGCAGGCGCCCGACCAGCATGCCCAGCCGGTGCGCGGTCGCGTCGTTGAGCTCCTCGGGGGCGCGCCCGCCCTTGCGGTCGAAGACGGCGTAGAGGATGCCGTCGATCGCGGCCAGCGTCGATCCGTCCGGGAACGGCCGCGCCGGGCAGACCGGGATCTCCTCCGCGTCGGCCTCGGCGAGGAAGCGGTGCTCCTCGAGGATCTGGGCGCGCGTCCAGCGCTGCGGCCGGTAGAACTTGGCGACGGCGAGCTCGACCTCGTAGACGCGGTTCTCGAACGAGTTGAGCGGGTAGCAGAGCGGGCGCACCGAGAGGCCCGCCGCCGCGACCGCGTCGAGGACGCGCTCAGGAGTGAGCGCCAGGAACAGGTCGGTCGGATCCTCCCGCTTCGCGCGCCGCGCCACGCGGGAATCGTGTCACCTTCTCGAGCTCGAAGCCAAAGACAAGAACAAAGACAAAGGCCTTCTGTTGAAGGCAGGTGGGCGGGGCGCTCTGGACTCGCTGCGCTCGGTGGGCAGCGCGGTGGGCCGGGCGCAAGGCAGAGACGTGCTGTTGAAGGGGGAGGTGGGCGGGGCGCTGGTGGCTCGCTGCGCTCGGCCGGCACCGCGGTCGGCGCGGCGGTCGGTGCTGCTTCGGTCGTCAGACGGCGCGCAGGACCAGGAAGGTGACGTCGTCGGCGGGGGCGGCGGCGTGGCTCCACTCGGCGGTGGACGCTTCGAGGCCGGCGACGACGCTGCGTGCGTCGGGTCCGGAGCTCGCGAGGTCCTGGAAGCGGCGGGCGAGGCGGTCGTAGCCGTAGGGCTCGCCTTCGGCGTTGGGCAGCTCGGGCAGGCCGTCGGAGAGGAAGAGCAGGGCGTCGCCCGCGCCCAGCGCGACGGTTGCTTCCTGGTAGGGGAATCCGGCGCGCGCGCCGAGCGGGGTGCCGGCGAGGGCGACCTCGCGGACCTCTCTCGTCGCGGCCGCGAAGTGGAGCGCGGGCGGCATGCCCGCGGCCGAGAGCGTCACGCGCCGGCCCGCGACGCGCGCCACGGTCAGCGCCATCGCGCGGCGGACCAGGCCCATGCGGTGGACCGCGGCGTTGGCGGCGGAGAGGAAGGCGGCGGGCGCGGCGGCGGCCGCGCTGCCCGCGAACAGGCCCTTGATCGCGGTGACCAGGGTGCCCGCGGCGGCGCCGTGGCCGGTGGCGTCGCCCACCGCGACCACCAGCGCGCCGTCGTCGGCGTCGAGGAAGTCGTAGTAGTCGCCGCCCACCTCGGTGGCGGTGGTCATCGACACCGCGAGGTCGAGCTCGGCGCGGCGCGGCAGCTCGCGCGGCAGCAGCGAGAGCTGGAAATCGCGCGCCTCCTCGAGCTCGCGCCGGCGGCGCTCGTTCTCGGCCGCGAGCAGGCGGCGGTCGATCTCCTCCTCCTTGCGCAGCCGCTCCTGCTCGAGCAGGCGGCGCTGGTTCTCGGCGAGCTCGCCGGCCATGTGGTTGAAGGTCGCGGCGAGGCGGCCGAGCTCGTGCCGCGAGGAGACCTCGACGCGCGCGCCGAGGTCGCCCTGCGCCAGGCGCGCAGCGCCCTCCTCGAGCAGGTGGACGTCGCGCACGAGCCGGCCCGAGACCGGGTAGAGCCCGGCGATCGCGAGCCCGACCAGCAGCATGCCGAAGCTGAAGTTGCGCGCGGTCGCCCGCTTGAGCTCCGTCATGGCGGCCGAGAGGGGGCGGGCGATGCCGTAGCGGTAGCCGCTCCCCTCGTCGCGGCGCGAGACCACCACCCAGTCGCCGCGCGCCGCAGGCGAGTCCGACGGCCCCTCGCGCTCGGCGGCGCCGGCGCGCAGCTCGGCGAGCGCGGGCAGGTCGCGCAGCCGGTCCCCGTCCTCGGCGCTCGCGACGTAGAGCTTGCCCTCTGCGTCGAGCGCGAACGGGATCTCGCCCTGGGCACGATCGGTCTGGGCGAGCACCGAGCGCAGGAGCTCCTCGGCCTTGATCGTGGCGGTCAGGCGGCCGACCTCGCGGTCGCCGGACTCGATCGGGCAGGAGACGGAGCCGCCGATCGGGCCGCGCGGCGGCGGCGCCGGCGCCCCGGGCGGAGCCTCGGACGGCGCGGCGCCCGAAGCGTGCGGCGCCGGCGGGGGAGCGGAGGGGTCGCCGGTCGCCGTCAGCTTGCCCAGCTCGCGCTCCGCGGCGCGCTGCGCCTCGAGCGCGAGCACGAGGTCGGGCGTGGTTGCCGTCCGCCCCTGCGCGGCGCGCGACTCGGCGATCGTGAGCGCGATCGACTCGCGCACGCGCTCGAGCTCCTGCCTCAGGGCCTCGCGCTGGTGCGGGTCGAGCTCGAGGCGACGGGATTCCCGGGCGAAGCCTCGGGCTGCGCGGGCCTCCTGCTCGAGGGCGCGCCGGCGCGAGTCGGGGTCGGTGCGCGCGCCGCCGGGCGCCGCCGGAGGGGCGCCGGGCGGAGTCACCGGGGCCACGGAGGCGACCGGCGCCACCGCGGGCGTCGCCGGCGCGGGAGGCGTCCATGCGACCGGCGCGACCGGCGCGATCGCCTCGGGCGCCTCGGGTGCGCGCGGCACGAAGGTCAGTCCCTCGATCCAGGGCAGCGCCGGGCCGAGCCCCGCGAGGGCCGCCTCGAAATGCTCGGTCCCCTTCTCGCCGACCCCCGCCCAGGACTCGATCGGCAGGCGGGCGAGCTGGCGCACGCGCAGGTCCACTTCGGTGGCGGTGGCGCCGACCCGCTGCGCGAGCTCGCGCGCGAGCGCGGAGGCCTCGACCTCGGCCGCCTTGCGCAGCGCAGCGCTCGAGGTGGCGTGCGAATAGAGCGCCAGCCCGGCCAGGGGCAGGGCGGAGAGCAGGAGCAGCGCGAGGGCGAGCCGGAGCCGGAGCGACATGGCGGCGAGGCGGGGCGAGAACCCCTCCGGCGAGGTTATACGGCCCGCGCCGGGGAAGGTTCGGGCGCGTCGAGCACGACCCAGGTCGCGGCCCCGCCGCTGGCCAGGGCGGAGACCAGGGTCCGCCGCGGCGCCGGGAGCTTCTCCGCCACGGAGGGGCGGAGCCCCAGCTCCGGGTCGGGCTCCTCGAAACCGCGCGTCGGGCCGATCGCGCGCCCGGAGGCCGCGAGCAGGGCGGCCGCGAGATGGGCGCCGCCCGGCTCGCCCACCGTCCCCTTGGGCGCCACGACCGCCGGCAGCCGCTGTCCGAACAGGGTGGTGAGGACGCCCGCCTCGAGCCGGTCGCCGCGGCGCGCGCCCGAGGCCCCCGAGACGACGAGATCGATCGAGCCGGGCGCCACGCCCGCGCGGCGCAGGCCGCGTGCCAGGGTGGCGGCGAGCGGCCCGGAGCCGGTCCCCCAGTCCCAGGCCGGCGCGCTGGCGTCGAAGCCGCGCACCACGCCGGCCAGGCGCGCCAGCGGGCGGGCGCCCCGGCCGAGCGCGTCCGGCTCGGCCTCGAGCACGACCACCGCGGCGCCCTCGGCGGCCAGGAAGCCGTCGCGCCGCCGGTCGAACGGGCGCGCGACCTCGGCGCCGTCCGCTCCAGGCCGGGCGAGGGCGCGAAAGCGGTCCAGCACGGCGTGCAGGAGCGGGATCATCTCGTCCACGGCGGCGACCAGGACGCGCTCGGCGGCGCCGGTGGCGACCAGCCGCGCCCCCTCGGCGAGCGCCGCCAGGTCGCTCGTCTCGCGTTGGGTGATCGCGAGGTTGGGGCCGCGCGCGCCGACCGCCATCGCCATCTGCGCCGCCGAAGCGCTCGCCACCGACTCGGTGAAGGCGGCGGGCGAGGCCGCCTCGGGTCCCTGGCGCAGGAGCTGGATCAGGAGCTGCTCGGTGACGAAGGCCGGACCGAAGGCGGTGCCCACCACGATGCCGGTGCGCTCGTGGTCGGCGTTCGCGAGCCCGGCGTCGGCGAGCGCCAGGCGCAGGGCGGCGACCGCGAA
Source organism: Acidobacteriota bacterium (assembly GCA_017860005.1). GTDB lineage: Bacteria > Acidobacteriota > Thermoanaerobaculia > Multivoradales > JAGPDF01 > JACTMI01. The sequence goes on from JAFNAE010000109.1 coordinate 5,929, forward strand.
GCGCGCCGGCGGGCTCATGCGCCGCGCGCTCGCCGGCGGCACCAGCGCCGAGAGGTCGAGCCCGGAGGCGGTGAGCGCCGTGCGCGCGCCGCCCGGGGCGTGATAGCCCGCCGAGCGGTCGACCACGACCGGGCGCGTCGCGCCCTGCGCGAGACAGCCGGCGAGCGCCTCGACACCGACGCCCCAGGGGCCGACCGCGCCCAGGCCGGTCGCCACCACCGCGCGCGTCACGCTGCCTCCGGGTGGAGCAGGACGCAGGCGGCGTTGGCGCCGCCGAATGCCAGATTGGTGGACAGGGCGCGGCGCGCTGCCGGCAGCGCGCGCGGCGCGCCGACCACCAGGTCGACGCCCAGGCCGGGATCGAGGGTGCCCTCGCCCGGCGTCGGATGGACGAGCCCGTGCTCGAGGCAGAGCACGGTGACCAGCGCTTCGACCGCGCCGGCGGCGCCCAGGAAGTGGCCGACGCAGCCCTTGGTCGAGGTCGCGGGCAGCGCCGGCGCGCGCGCGCCGAAGATGCGCGCCAGCATGCGTGCCTCGGCGCTGTCGTTGGCCGGGGTGCCGGTGCCGTGGAGGTTGACGAAATCGATCGCCGCGGGCGCCAGCCCGGCGTCGGCGAGCGCGGCCGCGACCGCGCGCGAGATCCCTTCGCCCTGCGGGTCCGGCGAGGTCATGTGGTGGGCGTCGCAGGAGGCGCCGACGCCAGCCAGCCAGGCGAGCACCGGCGCGCCGCGCCGCTCGGCGCGCGCGCGCGACTCGAGCACGAGCACCGCGGCACCCTCGCCGATCGACATACCGGCGCGCTCGCGCCGGAAGGGGCGGCAGGGCCGCTCGTCGACCGCGCGCAGCGCGTTGAAGCCGCCGAAGGTGAGCCGGCACAGCGAGTCGCTGCCGCCGGCGAGCGCGAGCTCGATCTCGCCGGAGCGCAGGGCGTCGAGCGCGGCGCCCAGGGCGAGCGTCGCCGAGGCGCAGGCCGAGGCGATCGTCTCCACCGGGCCGGTGACACCGTGGGCGCGCGCCACCGCGTCGCCGGGACCGCACGGCTGCTGCGCCGAGAGCAGGCTGATCGGCGCGCGGCGCGGCCGGCCGACGAGCTGCGCGAAGAACTGCTCGGACTCGAACATGCCGCCGGTCGAGCTGCCGAAGAAGAGCCCGGCCGCGGCGCCCTCCAGCCGCTCGGGCAGGCGCGCGCCGGCGAGCGCCTCGGCGGCGGCGACGAGCGCGAAGCGGTCGGCGAGCGTCAGGCGCGGCCCGCCGGCCTCGGGGTCGAGCGCCGGACCGTCGGGGACCTCGGAAGCGACGTGGGTGCGGTAGCCGGTGTGGTCGAAGCGGTGGAAGTCCCGGATCGCGCTCGCGCCCGAGAGCACGCCCCGCCAGAGCTCCTCCACGCCCCAGCCGAAGCCCGAGACCGCGCCGAGACCGGTGACCGCGACCGGCTCGCCGCTCATCGTCCGGCCCCGCCGGAGGCGGCGGCCAGGCGGGGAGCGAGCCAGTCGGCCAGCGCGCGCACGCTCGAGAAGGTCTCGCCGCCGATCTCCTCGGAGGGCACCGAGACGCCGAACTCGCGTTCGAGCGCGACCACCAGCTCGAGCGCGTCGACCGAATCGAGGCCGAGCCGCGAGGAGAAGAGCGGCTCGTCGTCGGCGATCGACTCGGGCGCCAGGCCCTCGAGGTGCAGGCTCGAGACCAGCAGCTGCTTGAGGCGCGGCACCAGCAGCTCGGGGCTCAACGCGGCCTCCCGGGGGCGGCCGCGGGCAGCGGGTAGCCGGCCGCCTCGTCGCGGCGGACGAGCGGCTCGACCAGGCGCAGCCGGCGCTGGAGCGCGACCGCGAGGAAGAAGACCTCGATCAGCAGGCGCGTCGAGAGCGAGGGCCGCCAGTGGCCGGCGAGGACGGTGACCACGGCCCGGAACAGGCGCGGCGGCGCCGCGGGCTGGAAGAACAGGTCCCGGAACCAGGGCGTGTAGAAGGCGAGCACGAAGCGCCGGAAGACCGCGAAGCGGCGGCGCTGCACGCGCTCGAAGCGCCGGAAGCGCGCCGCCGAGAGGTCGCCCGCCGCGAGCGCGCGGTCGAGCTCGCGCGCGGCCTCGAGCCCGCTCTCGAGCGCGATCGACACCCCGCTCGAGAACACCGGGTCGAGGAAGGCGCCGGCGTCGCCGACCAGCAGCCAGCGATCCCCGGCATAGCGCGTGGCGCCGTAGGAGAAGTCCTTCTCGACGCGCACCGGCCACTCGCGCCTCGCTGCCGCCATCAGCTCCGCCACCGCCGGCGTGTCGGCGATCGCGGCAGCGAGCATCGCCTCCGGGTCGCCCCTCTCGAGCCGCTGGTAGAGCGTCGTGGGGAGCACGACGCCGACGCTGGTCAGGCGCTCGTCGATCGGGATGAGCCAGAACCAGCCGGCGTCGGCGCGCGCCACGATGCGGATGTCCCCGGAGCGGTTGTCGGGCAGCCGCGGCACGCCCGCGAAGTGGGCGTAGATGGCGACGTTGGCGAGGCGCGGCTCGTCGCGGCGCAGGTCGAGCTTGCGCGCCACCAGCCCGGCGCGTCCGGTGGCGTCGACCAGGGCGCTCGCCCGTACCTCGCGCCGGCCCGCCGCGCCGGCGACCCGCAGCGTGACGCCGTCCGCGCCGAAGTCGCAGTCCTCGACCCGCGTGCGCTCGAAGACCTCGACGCCGGCCGCACGCGCCCGGTCGAGCAGCAGTTGGTCGAACTTCCCGCGACAGACCTGGTAGGTCTGGGGCCGCGGCACCTCGGCGGAGCTCGAGAAGTCGACCGGCCGGCCGGCGGCGCCGTCGTGGGTGAGCAGCGAGGCGCCCCACTTCTCCGGGAAGCCCTGCGCGCGCACCAGCTCGGCGATGCCGAGCTCCTCGAAGCAGCCGTTGGCGCACGCGAGCAGCGACTCGCCGATGTGGAAGCGGGGGAAGGCGTCGCGCTCGTAGAGCGCGACGCGGCGCCCGCGCCGGGCCAGCGCGATCGCCGCGGCGCAACCGGCGGGGCCACCGCCGGCGACGGCGACGTCGTGGGGAAGCGGGCTGGCGGGGCTCAAGGCTCTCGGGAGGGCGGCTCCAGGGTGGCGGCCAGTATACTTCGGCCGCCTTGGACACCCTCGAGGATCCGATTCTCCGGGCTTTCGCGGCCACGGCCGCGCGGCGGCCGCTGGCGCCGCTCGTCGCCTCGCCGTCCAGGTCGTGGAGCGCGGCGGATCTCGACGGCGCGGCGGCGGCGCTGGCCGGGAGGCTGGCGGCCGAGGGCTTCGGCGAGGGCGACGCGATCGGACTCGCGGCGGCGCCGGGCGCGGCGTTCGCGGCCGGCTACCTGGCGCTGCGGCGGCGCCGGGCGGTGCCGGTGCTGTGCGACAGCGCGCGCCCGACCCCCGACCGGCTCGCCGCGCTCGACCGGCTCGGCGTGGTCGGCTTCCTCGCCGCGGCGGACGGCTGGCCGGCGAGCGCGCGCGCCTGGGATCTCGACCGGCGCGCGCCCGCGCGGCAGCTCGCCGCCGACCCCGCCTGGGGCGCGATCAAGCTCACCTCGGGCTCGACCGGCGAGCCGCGCGGCATCGCGGTCGGCGCCGAGGCGCTGGCGGCCGATGACGCCCAGCTCGCGGCGGCGATGGGGCTCGCCGCCGCCGACCGCATCCTCGCCCTGGTGCCGCTCTCGCACTCCTACGGTTTCGCCAGCCTGCTGCTGCCGGCGCTCGTGCGCGGCTCGCTGCTGGTCGTGGCCGAGGACCGCTCGCCGCTGGCGCCACTCGCTGCCGCGCGCGCGCTCGAGGCCACGGTGTTCCCGACCGTGCCGGCCTGGCTGGGGGCCTGGGTGCGACTCGCCTCGGCGCCGGCCTGGCCGGCGTCGCTGCGCCTGGTGATCTCGGCGGGCGCGCCGCTGCCGCCCGAGACCGCGCGCGCGTTCCGGCTGCGCTGCGCGCTCCCCGTGCACGTCTTCTACGGCGCCTCGGAGTCGGGCGGCATCACCTACGACGCCGAGGGCGGCGCCGCCGAGCGCGGCACGGTGGGCACCGTGGTGCCGGGCGTCGAGATCGCGCTCGATCCGGACGCCGGGCGGCTCGAGGTGCGCTCGCCGGCGGTGGCCGAGACCTACCTGCCCGAGGCCGCGCCCGAGCTCGCGGGCGGGCGCTTCCGGACCGCCGACCTGGCGCGGCTCGAGGGCGGCGAGGTGCGGCTGCTCGGACGCGCCGACGATCTCGCGATCGTGCGCGGCAAGAACGTCAACCCGCGCGAGGTCGAGGCCGTGCTGCGCGCCCTGCCCGGCGTCGACGATGCCTTCGTGCTCGGCGTCGACGGCCCGGACGGACCGCGCAGCCTGCTGCGCGCGGTCGTGGCGGCGCGCGCCGGCGGCGTCGACTACCCGCGCGTGGTGGCCTGGTGCCGCGAGCGGCTGGCCGAGCACAAGGTGCCGCGCGGAGTGGTGGTAGTGACGGAGCTGCCGCGCACCGAGCGCGGCAAGCTCGACCGCGCCGCGCTCGCCGTGCTGGCCGGCTGAAGCCGGTCGCCGCTGCTACACTCGCGCCGTGCCCCTGCCCGCGCGCGAACGCTACGACGTGGTCGTCCTCGGCGGCGCCATCGCCGGCGCCTCGACCGCGCTCCTGCTGCGCCGCGAGAACCCGGAGCTCTCGGTGCTGGTGGTCGAGAAGAGCCGCGCCTTCGACCTCAAGGTGGGCGAGGCGACCACCGAGATGTCGGGCATGTTCCTGACCCGCCGGCTCGGCCTCTGGGGCCACCTCGAGATGGAGCACCTGCCCAAGGAGGGGCTGCGCTACTGGTTCGCCAACGAGTCGGTGCGCAGCCACGCCGACGCCAGCGAGACCGGCGGTTTCGTGCGCTCGACCGTGCCCTCTTTCCAGCTCAAGCGCGACGTGCTCGACCAGCACGTGCTCGACCTCGCGGTCGCGGCCGGCGCCGAGCTCGTCCGCCCGGCGCGCGCGCGGGAGATCGAAGTCGGGTCGTTCGACCAGCGGGTGACCGTGGACGACGAGGCGGGCACGGCGACGGTACGCTGCCGCTGGGTGATCGACGCCAGCGGGCGCGCCTGCGTGCTGGGCCGCAGGCTGGGCCTGATCGAGCGCAACGAGCGCCACCCGACCGCCGCGATGTGGTGCCGGTGGAGCGGCGTCGCCCACATCGACGACCTGGCCGCGCGCGCCGGCGGGGGGCTGGCCGCGCGCAACGTCTCGTCGCGGCGGCTGGCCACCAACCACTACGCCGGGCGCGGCTACTGGGTCTGGTTCATCCCGCTGGGCAGCGGCGAGACCTCGATCGGCATCGTCTGGGACAAGCGCCTCCTGGCACTCCACGAGCGCGCCGACCGCGAGGCCGCGTACGTCGAGTTCCTGCGCGACCTGCGACCCGCCGCCGAGCTGCTGGGCGGCGCCACGATGCGCGCGCAGGACTTCCGCTACTACGCGACCCTCGCCTACGCGACCCGCCAGTACATGGGCGAGGGCTGGGCGCTCGTGGGCGACGCGGCCGCGTTCATCGACCCCTACTACTCGCCGGGCCTCGACCACGTCGGCTTCTCGGTCGAGGCGACCACCCGCCGCGTGCTCGAGGACGCGCGCGGCGGGCTCCGGCCCGAGGGCATCGCCGAGCACAACGAGACGTTCCTGCGCTCGTACTGGCGCTTCTTCGACTCGATCTTCGAGGGCAAGTACTACTACATGGGCGAGGCCGACCTGCTCTCGGCCGCGATGCTGATGGACACCGCGCAGTACTACATCTTCGTGGTGACGCCCGCCATGCGCTTCCTCGGCCGTTACCACTGGATGCCGGTGCTGGGGCCCAAGGAGGCGTTCTTCGCCTATCACCTCCTGCGCCTCTACCACCGCCGCTTCCAGCGCCTCGCCAACCTCCGGCTCGAGATGGGCGAGGCCGGGCGGAGGAACGCCGGCCGCCGCATCCGCGCCTTCTTCGACCTCGGGATCGCGCCCTGGCGCATGGGCCTGCGCGGCGCGCGGCTCTGGCTCTGGGCCGAGCTCGACGGC
>JAFNAE010000240.1 GCA_017860005.1 Acidobacteriota bacterium
GGGAGGAGCCGGCGCCGGCTCGCCGAGCAGACGGCGCACGAGCGCCGACTCGCGCCGGAAGAAGCCCTCGGTGTGGAAGGTCTCCTCGAGACCGAGCAGCTCGTAGTCGAGATGGTGCAGGAGCTCGTGGACGAGCGTGCGCAGGAAGGTCCTGAAGGCCACCACCTCGCGCCGTGCCGCGGTGCGCATCCAGACCGTGACCAGACCCCCGCGTCGGCCCCTGGGCTCGTAGAGCCCGTGCAGCTCGCCGAACGAGCCGGTCGGCCGCGCGGCGAGCACGCGCACGTCGACCGGCTCGACGTCGAGCCGGACACAGATCTCGCGCGCGAGCGCCCGCGACACGCGCTCGACCGCGCGGCGGTCGGCGCCGGCGAGCGCGCCCCCGAGCGACGCGACCAGGGACGCCAGCTGCTCGACGCCGGGCACCTCGAGCACCGGCAGCGCGTCGCTCCTGCGATAGGTGCGCTTCTGGCGCTCGCTGAGCCGCTCGTAGTAGGGGAAGCGCACGCCCGCCTCCGCCGCGGCCGCCCCCGCTCAGGCCCGCGTCCGGGTGACGAACAGCCCGCAGGCGCCGAGCGCGACGAAGATTCCCGCCTGCACCGCGACCCTGGGCTGCACCGGCGTGGACGAGAACGCCACCCAGAGGAAGAGCGCGCCGAGCAACACCAGCAGCGAGTAGACGCCGCGCATGATCGCGCGCGCCCGCCGGCGCGTCTCGGCGGTGTCGGCGCCGAAGGCGCGGGCGAACAGCACCAGCCCCACGGTGGCGATCACGTCGAGGAGCGCGAAGAGGAGCCAGAACAGGCGGGCGCGTCCGTCGGCGGCGGGGGTCCCGAGCGCCGGCTTGAGCATGCGCTCGTAGGCGAGCGCGCCGACGCTCGAGCCCAGCAGCGAGCCGAAGACGCCATAGAGGAAGGCGTAGCCCATGTAGACGGCCTTGCGATCGGCCGGCGCCACCGTGCCTACGAAGCTGTAGTACTTGGGATGCGCGGTCATCTCGCCGATCGAGAACACGGCGATGCCGAGGATGAAGATCCAGGCGCTGCGCGACGACGCGAGCAGCAGGAACCCGGCGGCGCCGAACGTCATGCCGGTCACCATCGTGGGCAGGGCCGGGCGGTCCCTGACGATCCGGCTCACCAGCACCTGGAGCAGGATGATCGTGCCGGCGTTGATCACCGTGACGTGCTCGGCGTCGAAGTCGAAGCTCCAGCTCAGTCCCATCGCGCGCAGCAGACCGGTCACCGCCTCGCTCACCGGCGCCCGGTCGACGAAGTCGCGCAGGTACCAGAGCACCGAGCCGAAGTTCTGGAAGTAGAGGACCCAGAACCCGGAGTAGACGACGATCATCAGCATGAAGCGGGCGTCGGCGAGCACCTCGAGCGCTCCCCGCAGCACCTCGTGGAGCGACTTCGTGCTCGGCGGGCGCGGCGGGTCGCGATAGACGAAGGCCGACGGCAGGAGCATCAGGCCGGTGTAGAGCGCCGAGGCGACGAACACGTAGCGCCACGAGAAGCCCTTGAGCACGCTGACCACGAGCGGGGCGAGGAAGGCCCCGAGGTTGATCATCCAGTAGTAGAGCCCGAAGCCGAGCGCCGAGTTCGTCTCGTCGGTGGTGCGCGCCACGGTGCCCGAGATGATCGGCTTGAACAGCCCGGAGCCGGTCGCCATGACCAGCAGCGCCAGGAAGACGAGCGCGTAGGCCGAGACGTGGCCGGCGGCGAAATAGCCGGCGGCCATGAGCGAGAAGGCGACCAGGAGCATCCTGCGGTAGCCGTAGCGGTCCGCGAGCGCTCCGCCCAGGATCGGCACCACGTAGGTGGCGGCATAGACGATGCTCTGCAGGAAGCCCACCGACTGCTCGCCGAAGCCGAGCCCGCCCTCTTCCACCCGGCCGGCGAGATAGACCGCCAGCACCGAGTTCAGGCCGTAGTAGGCGGCGCGCTCGAACAGCTCCATCACGTTGGCCACCCAGAAGGTGACCGGGAAGGGACTGCGGGCGGAGGCGGCGCGCATGGTCGGGCGCGAAGCTAGCACGGGGCGCCGCCGTCCTGCCCCGCCGGGCGGGAGGCGGCCGCCCGGAGCGCGCCCTTGAACCGCGCGGCGAGGAAGGGAAGAATGCCTCCACTCCCCCACCCGGCCCGGAGGACCCCGTGACGATCGTCCAACCCAGCGCACTACGAACCCGGAACGCGCGCCTCCTCGCCTGGGTCGACGAGATGGCCCGGCTCTGCCGTCCCGATGCGGTGCACTGGTGCGACGGCTCGCGCCGGGAGCACGATCGCCTGTGCGAGCAGATGGTCGCCTCGGGCACTCTCGTGCGCCTCGATCCGAAGCTGCGCCCGGGCAGCTACCTGTGCCGCTCCGATCCCTCCGACGTGGCGCGCGTCGAGGACCGCACCTTCATCTGCACGCGCAATCCCGAGGAGGCCGGACCGACCAACAACTGGGTCGCTCCCGCCGAGATGAAGAGGACGCTGACCGGCCTGTTCGACGGCTGCATGCGCGGGCGCACGATGTACGTGATCCCGTTCAGCATGGGGCCGCTGGGCTCGCCGATCTCGCACATCGGCGTCGAGCTCACCGACTCGCCCTACGTCGTGGCGAGCATGCGCATCATGACCCGCATCGGCGAGCCGGTGCTCGACGCGCTGGGCGACGGCGATTTCGTGCCCTGCCTGCATTCCGTGGGCGCGCCGCTCGCCCCCGGCGCCCGCGACGTGCCGTGGCCCTGCAACCGGAAGGACAAGTTCATCTGTCACTTCCCCGAGACGAGCGAGATCTGGTCGTACGGGAGCGGTTACGGCGGCAACGCCCTGCTCGGCAAGAAGTGCTTCGCGCTGCGCATCGCCTCGACCATGGCCCGGCGCGAGGGCTGGCTGGCCGAGCACATGCTGATCATGGGCGTCGAGTCGCCCTCGGGCGAGAAGACCTATCTCGCGGCCGCCTTCCCGAGCGCCTGCGGCAAGACCAACTTCGCGATGCTCATCCCGCCCGCCGCGTTCGAGGGCTGGAAGGTGTGGACCGTGGGCGACGACATCGCCTGGATCAAGCCCGACGACCAGGGCGTGCTGCGCGCGATCAACCCGGAGGCCGGGTTCTTCGGCGTGGCGCCGGGCACCGGGTGGGCGACCAATCCGAACGCGATGGAGACCTGCCGCGCGAACTCGATCTTCACCAACGTCGCGCTCACCGACGAGGGCGACGTCTGGTGGGAGGGCTTGACCGAGACGCCGCCGCCCCACCTGGTCGACTGGACCGGCCAGGACTGGACGCCCGGCTGCGGGCGGGTGGCGGCGCACCCGAACGCGCGTTTCACCGCCCCCGCCGCGCAGTGCCCGACCATCGACCCCGCCTGGGAGGACCCGGCCGGCGTGCCGATCAGCGGCTTCATCTTCGGCGGCCGGCGCGAGACCACGATGCCGCTCGTCTACCAGGCCTTCAACTGGAGCCACGGCGTCTACCTCGGCGCGACGGTCGCCTCGGAGACCACCGCCGCCGCCGGCGGCGAGATCGGCAAGCTGCGCCGCGACCCCTTCGCGATGCTCCCCTTCTGCGGCTACAACATGGGCGACTACTTCCGGCACTGGCTGAACGTGGGCAAGCGCCTCGCGGAGACGCCGCGCATCTTCCACGTCAACTGGTTCCGCAAGGACGCGCAGGGGCGGTTCATCTGGCCCGGCTACCGCGAGAACATGCGCATCCTGCACTGGATCGTGCAGCGCGTCCGCCA
>JAFNAE010000241.1 GCA_017860005.1 Acidobacteriota bacterium
AGCGCGGCGAGGACGTCCAGCTCGAGCGCGTCCCAGGGCTCGTCGCGGTACATCGCGATCTCCTCCACGATCACCCGCCGCTCGGCGTCCACCTCGCGCGGGTCGAGGCGCAGGCCGCGCATGCGGTCGGCCTCGATCGCGAGCGCCTCGGTCCACCGGTCGGACGCGAAAGTGAACCAGTAGGCGGTCAGGTCGTGGTTCGTGAAGGCGTTGTTGGCGCCGCCCAGTGCCTGCGTGCGCCGGTCGATCTCCCCGGGCCCGTAGCGCTCGGAGCCCTTGAACATGAGGTGCTCGAGGAAGTGCGCGAGACCGCCCAGGCCCGGCGCCTCGTCGCGGGCGCCGACCCGGTAGAACAGCGCCGAGGTGACCAGCGGCGCCTGCGGGCTGCGCACCAGCGCGAGCTCGAGCCCGTTGCCGAGCCTGGAGACTTCGATCTCTCCGGCGAGCGCCGGCGGGCGCGGGACCGGGCTCGCCGTGGCCACTGCGTCAGCGGCCCGGCCGGCGTCCGCGCTTGCCGAACTGCGGCAGCGAGAGCGAGACCGTGGTCGGGTTGGGCCCGCCCGGCTCGGCCTCGATCCGGATCCGGTAGACGACGTTGCCGTCGATCAGGAAGCTGAGGATGTGCGACCCGGCCTCCGCCACGCTGTAGGCGCGGCCGTCGCGCTTCTTGGCGTTCCAGTCCATGGCCAGGCCGATCACGGTACGGTCGATCTTGACGATGATCTTCTCGGCCGCCTCCTTGGGCTGGAGGTCGAACGAGAGGTTCATGCCGGTGCGCATCTCGCGATCGACCGGCACGCGCTCGACCACCGCCTCGCGCCGCTCCTCGCGCGGCGCCGGCTCGGGCGCCGGCGGCGCAGGCTCCTCGACCGGCACGGGGCGGGGCTGCTGGCGGGTCGTGGCAGGCCGGACCGGCGCCGGCTCGCGCCGCGGCTCGACCGGTGCGGGCGTCGGCGCGTCGGCGGTCGTCGTCGTCCGGGTTCCCGGCTCGGCGGACACGGTCGGGCGTGGATTCGCCTCCGGCACGGAGGCCGGAACCGTGGCGGGCGGCGTGCTCGGGGCGGCCGGCTGGGCGAGCGGTTCCGCGCGCGCGGTCTGGACCGCCGGCGCGGGGCGCGTGGTGGTGGGCGTCGAGACGGGCCGCGCGGGCTCCTGCGCCGCTTTCTCGATCGTCTCCGGGCCGGTCGCCGCGGACCTGGCCTTGAGCCCGGCGACGAACTTGCGCGCCGCGAGCCCGCCGCCGACCAGGAGCGCGAGCAACAGCGCCACGACCACCGCCACCAGCGCCAGGCGCGACCTGGGCGCAGGCGCGGCGGCAGCCACCGCCGGGGCGGGGGCGGCGGCGCGCGCGGCGGGGGGGGGCGGCGGCGCAGCGGACACCGGAGGCGGCGGCGGTTGCGGTCGCGCCGGCGGCCGGTCCGGCATGCGCACCGTGGCGTCGCTCGGAGACTCCTCGCGCATCGCCGCACCGGCGAGCTGGTCGGAGGACAGCTCGCGCTCGCAGACCGCGATCTCGCGCACCACCTCCGCCGCCGATGCGAAGCGCTGATCGCGGTCCTTGTGGAGCATGCGGAGCACGAGCTGCTCGAGGCGCGGCCCGAGGTCGGGGCGGCGCACGACGAGCGGGGTCGGCTCCTGGTTGAGGATCTGGTAGACGAGCGTGGTCAGGGTCTCGCCCTCGAACGGGCGGCGCCGGCAGAGGATCTCGTAGAGCAGCACGCCGAGCGAGAACAGGTCGGTGCGCCCGTCGAGCTCCTCGCCACGGATCTGCTCGGGCGACATGTAGTGCGGGCTGCCGACGACCGACCCGGTCATGGTCAGGTCCGAGGTCTGGTCCGCCACGCGCGCGATGCCGAAGTCGGCGATCTTGACCCGGCCGTCGGCCGTGATCATCAGGTTGCTGGGCTTGATGTCGCGGTGGACGACGCCCTGCCGGTGCGCGTAGTCGAGACCCTCCGCGGCCTGGCGCACGATGGCGAGCGCCTCGCCGAGCGACAGCTGCGGTCCCTCGGCGACGCGGTCCGCCAGGTCCTTGCCCTCGACGAACTCGAAGGCGAGGTAGAGGATCCCCTGGTCCTCGCCGGCGTCGAACAGCGCGATGATGTTCGGATGCAGGAGCTTGCCGGCCGCGCGCGCCTCGCGCAGCAGGCGCCGCTTGCGCTCCTCGAGCTCCTGTGCCCGGCCCTCCTGGACCAGCACCGTCTTGAGCGCGATGTTGCGCCCGATCTGCGGATCCTCGGCGAGGTAGACCTCGCCCATGGCGCCCGCCCCGAGGCGCTTCAGGACCTTGTAGCGCCCGAGCTGGTCGCCCGCCTCCAGCCGTCTCAACGCGAATCCTCCTCGCCCGTCCCCGGCTCGTCGCCTCCGGCCGCGCGCCCGGGAAGCTCCTCGAGCAGATCACGGGCGGTCTCGGCGTCGGCCTCCGGTACCAGCACGCGGACCTCGCCCAGGCGCCCGAAGTTGACCGGCTCCTGATGGAAGAGCAGCGACTCGACGCTGGTCCGGATTCCGCGCGACTCGAGGAATCCGGCCACCAGCGAGGCCTCTTCCTCGTTGCCCAGAGTGCTCACGACCTCCCATCCGTCCATGGCGCGCCGATGATACCCCGGGCTCCGCCCCGGTTCAGGCCGGCGCCGCCCGGGGGTAGGCGGCGCGCTCGATCGGCCGGAAGCGCCCCTCCTGCGCGCTCCACATCCTGCGTTCCACGGTCACCACCCGCTCGTCGATCTCGATCCAGTGCAGGCTGTTGGCACCCCGCTCGACGCCCCGGCCGCGGCTGGAGAGCGTGGTGCCGCAGTGCACGACGAGCGGACCTCCGCCGGGCAGCGTTCGCTCGGGCGGAATCGAGAACGAGCGGTGGAGATGGCCGCAGAGCACCAGGTCCACGCCGTGCCGGCGCGACAGGCGGAGGAGCTCCGCGCCGCGGCGGGCCGACGGCTCCGATCCGAGCTCGGGGCCCGCGGCGACCGGATGGTGGGCGACCACGACCCGCGCGAGCCCCGGCGGCAGCGCGGCCAGGCGCCGCTCGAGATCGGCGAGGTCGGCGGCGCGCAGGCGCCCGTGCTTGGTGGTCCAGGCGTGCGCCGTGTTGACGCCCACGACCGCCAGGCCGTCCCCCACCCGCCAGCGCATCCACGAAGGCGCGCGCAGCCCGGAACTGGGACGGCCTGGCGCGCTGCGTGAGGTCGCCCGAGACGACAACCGCCGCGGGCGGCTCCCGGCGCACCAGCTCGAGCACGGCCGCGGCCGGCTCGGGTCGATGCTTGGGTCCGAAGTGGATGTCCGAGAGGTGGAGGAGGGCGCGCACTCCGCCGGACGTCAGCCTTCCGCGTCGAGGTCGAGGCTGGCGATGCGCGACACCACGCCGGCAGCGACCGCGCCGGAGAGCGCCTCGACCAGGACGCGGCTCTTCCGGCTCCGTCCGAGCAGGTACCCGGCGGTGGCCGCGACCAGCAGCGCCGGGATCGGGTGGCGCCGCACCACGCCGCGCCAATCGAGCTCCGGCGGCATCAGATCGTCGAGCAGCTCGTCGGCGAGCGAGGGCTCACCGGCCAGCTCGAAGCGATCCGCGAGCGGCTGATCCATGCTCTCCCGGCTCCCGTCGCGGTGCTTCAGTCGTCGTCGCGGCGGCGGCCGCGCAGCAGCAGGCCGAGGGCGAATCCGACTCCGGCGGCGATCAGGATCGACTTGCCCGGATTCTCGCGCACGTAGGCGTTGACGTCGTCGGCCAGCTCTCCGGCGTCCTTGCGCACCCTGCGGTAGCCGGTCTTCAAGCCGTCCACGGCCGCGTCGTAGCGCTCGCGCGCGGACTCCCCGAACCGCTCGGCGCGGCGGCGGAGCTCGCGTTGCGTGCGTCGCGCGGAACGGCCGAGGTCCTCCGCGGCCTCCTCGAAGCGCTCGCGCGCCTCGTCGAGTCCCTCGTCGAGCACCTCGCGCGCCCCCGTGGCCGCTTCGTTCACCACTTCACGCGCGCGATCGACCACCTTGTTGTCGCCCATCGTCACCTCCTCGCCCGCGGCGGCGGGCTCGACCGGTCCGATCCTACCTCGCCTGCACGCATCGGGCCAGCGGAGCGCCCGCGGCGCCGGTGCTACACTGCCGCGCGGAGGAAACCCGTGGCCCAGGTGACGTTCGTCGGTGCCTGCGGCACCGTGACCGGGAGCTCCACCCGCCTCGATTTCGGCGCGCATCGCCTGCTCGTCGACTGCGGCATGTTCCAGGGCGACGACGAGCTCGAAGCCCGCAACTGGAGCGCCTTCCCGTTCGACCCCGCGGCGATCGGCGCGGTCCTGCTCACCCACGCCCACCTCGACCACACCGGGCTCCTGCCCAAGCTCGTCGCGGCCGGCTTCCGCGGTCCGATCTACTGCTCGCGCGCCACCCGGCCGCTCGCCCGGCTGGTGCTCGAGGACGCCGCCGAGCTCCAGGAAGAAGAGGCCCGCTTCGCGGCCAAGAAGGGCTACAGCCGGCACGCCAGGCCGCGGCCGCTGTTCGACCGGCGGGACGCGGAACGGGCGATCGAGCTGCTCGAGCCGGTGCGTTTCCACGATCCGTTCGAGGTCTTCCCGGGAGTCACCGCGCGCCTCCTGCGCGCCGGCCACCTGCTCGGCGCGGCCTCGCTCGAGGTCGCCGCCAAGGACGGCACCGGCGCCCGCCGCAGATGGCTCTTCTCGGGCGACGTCGGCCGCTACGGCGTGCCGATCCTGGTCGATCCGGAAGCGCCCGAGGAGGCGCCGGACGCGCTCCTGCTCGAATCGACCTACGGCGACCGCGGGCACGACAGCGCCGACGCCGTCGAAGAGCTCGCGGCGGTCATCGACCGCGCGTTCGCGCGCGGCGGCTTCGTGCTCGTGCCCGCGTTCGCGCTCGGCCGCACGCAGGACCTCCTCTACCACCTCTCGACCCTGGTCGACAGCGGGCGCCTCGATCCCGACCGCGTCTTCCTCGACAGCCCGATGGCGATCCGCGCCACCGAGATCTACCGGCAGGCCACTCCGGAGTTCGACGAGGAGATGCGCGAGCGCATCGCCAACGGGGACAACCCGCTCGCCATCGATCGCTTCCGGCGCGCCCGCTCGGTCGACGAGTCGAAGTCGCTCAACGAGCGCTCCGAGCCGGCCGTGGTCGTGGCGGCGAGCGGCATGGCCACCGGCGGCCGCATCGTCCACCATCTCGCGCGCCGCCTGCCCGACCCGCGCACTGCGGTCGTCTTCGTCGGCTACCAGGCCGCCGGCACGCGCGGGCGCGCCCTGCTCGACGGCGCCCAGGCGGCGTCGATCCACGGCCGCCGCGTCGAGGTGCGCGCCGAGATCGTCCAGATCGGCAGCCTCTCCGCGCACGCCGATGCCGGCGAGCTGGTGCGCTGGTGCCGGGCCCTGCCGGCCCCCCCGCGCCGGATCTTCCTCAATCACGGCGAGGATCCCGCGCGCAAGGCGCTCGCCGCGACGCTGGTCGAGCTCGGCTGGCCGCGTCCGGAGCTGCCGCGCCCGGGCTCGGTCGCTCCGTGGTGAGCCCGGCGCGCTCCTCGAGAGTGCTGGCCCTGGTCGGCCGCGCGCTCCTGCGCGCCCATCGCGACGCGATCGGACGACGCGCCTCGGCGCTCGCCTACGCGACGCTGGTGTCGATCGTCCCGCTGCTCGCGATGGTCTCGATCTTCGTCGCCGAGACCCTGCGCCAGGACGAAGGTCGCACGCTGCGCCTGATCGCGCAGCTGCTGCCCTACCGCGAGGAGTCCGTGCTGGTCGCGCTCAGGAGCTTCGTGGAGCAGGCCGAATCGGTGTCGAGCCTCGCGCTCGTCGGCTTCCTGATCACCTCGCTCGGCACCTTCTTCCTGGTCCAGGAGACCCTGTTCGAGGTCTTCCGGGTCAGCGCGCCGCCCTCTTTGGTGCGCCGGGTGATCGCGTTCTCGGCGCTGGTCTTCTTCGGCCCGGTGCTGATCGGCTCCGTCTACGCCGGGCTGCTCTACCTCGGCCAGACGCGCCCCGGCCTCGGCCGCCTGCTGCGCGACTCGACCCTGCTCTACACGCTCCCGGCGCTCGCCACCCTGCTCGGCCTGGCGCTGCTCTACTGGCGCGCCGCCGCCGGCCGCATCCGCTTCCGCCACGCGCTCGCCGGCGGCCTCGCCGCCACCCTGCTGCTCGAGCTGCTCAAGGCCGGCTTCGTCGTCTACGTGGCGTCGTTCACGCCCGTGCAGCGCGCGGTCTACGGCAGCCTCGCGATCGCCCTGTTCTTCCTCATCTCGGTCCAGCTCGCGTGGTGGATGATGCTCTACGGCGCCGAGGTCGCGGCCTGCCTCGGGATCCCGCCGAGCGAGCTCGAGGCCGAGCGCGGCCAGGTGCCGGACGCCTGGACCGGTCTCGCCGCCCTGGCGCGGCTCGCGCAGCCGGGACGGCCGTCGCTGCCCGCGGCGGGTCTCGCCGCCGAGCTGGGGATGCCCGCCGACGCCCTCGCCCTTCACCTCGCTCCGCTCGCCGAGCGCGGCCTGCTCGAGGCCCCGCTCGCGCCGGGCGGCGCCTGGCGCCTGGCGGTCGCGCCCGGCCGCGTCCGCCTCGCCGCCGTGTTCGCGGCCTACGAGCCCGAGCGCCACAACGAGGACGCTGGAGCCGGCGCGAACGCCGCGGGCGCCCCGCCCGGAGAGGTCGAGCGCCTGCGCTCCCGGCTCGCCGGCGCGCGCGCCGAAGCGCTGGCCGGAGCCACGCTCGACGAATGGCTGTCCGGCGGCGCGAAGGCCGAGTTCCACGCCGAGCCCGACCCCGAAGCGC
>JAFNAE010000242.1 GCA_017860005.1 Acidobacteriota bacterium
GCGCAGCACGGGCAGGCTGGCGAAGCGGTCCTCGGGCCGGATCGGGATCTCGTCCACGCCGGCGAAGGAGCGCAGCAGGCTGCGGAAGTGTTCCGCGTCACCGAAGGCGTCGGGCACGTAGACGACCGACACCGGCAGGCCCGCCTGTCCGGCCAGCACCGCGCCGAGCTCCCAGTTGCCGAGGTGGGCGGTGATGAGGATCACGCGCTCGCCCGCCGCGCGCGCGGCGCGCAGCGGCTCGAGGGTGGCGAGCGTGCCGCCCACCACCTGCTCGCGCGCCCGCTCCGGCGGGAGCTGCGCGAAGCGGAACAGGTCGACCCAGTAGAAGGAGAGATGGAAGAGCATGCGCCAGACCGCGCGGCGCACCCGGGGCGAGGCCTCCGGCTGCCCGAGCACGCGCGCCAGGTTGCGCGCCACCGCCCGCTTCGGGCCCGGGTAGAGCGCGAACACCGTGCCGATGATCAGGCGCGCGCCGGCGCGCAGGACGCGGCGCGGCAAGCGCGGCGCGAGCCAGGCCAGGGCCGGGAAGCCGCGCCGGATCGCCCAGCGGTTGAAACGGTCGGAGAGACGACCCGGACGGACGATCTTCCACTGCATCGGCGAGCGACCGGGCGCTTCAGAGCAGGTCCGAGCGGCCCTCGGCCTCGAGCCGCTCGACGACGCGCCGGACCTCCTGCGCGCGCTCGCGCGGCAGCACGAGCACGGCGTCGCCGGTGGCGACCACGACCAGGCCGGAGACCCCGAGCAGTGCCACCGTCCCGGCCGGCGCGTAGACCAGGTTGTCGCGCGCGTCCACCGTGACCAGGCGGCCGCGGCTCCGGTTGCCGGCGCCGTCGCCCGCCAGCACCTCGAACAGCGCCTGCCAGGAGCCGAGGTCGTCCCAGCCGCAGTCGAGCGGCAGCGCGGCCAGGCCGCTCGCCTTCTCCATCACGGCGTAGTCGATCGAGATCGAGGGCAGGGCGCGGTAGAGCTCGTCGCGGCGCGCGGGCTCGCGCGCGACGCGCTCGAGGCCGGCGGCCAGCTCGGGGGCGTGGCGGGCGAGCTCGGCGAGCAGGGTCGTGCCGCGGAAAACGAAGATGCCGGCGTTCCAGAGGTGGCGCCCGGAGGCGACGAAGGCCTCGGCGGTGGCGCGATCCGGCTTCTCGCGGAAGCGCTCGATCGCGCGCAGCCCGGCGCCGCCCGGCAGCTCCGCGCCCAGCTCGAGGTAGCCGAAGCCGGTCTCCGCCCAGCGCGGCGTCACGCCGAGCGCCACTACCCGGTCGTGGCGCGCGGCGGCCTCGAGCGCGGCGCCGAGCGCGGCGCGGAAGCGCTCCTCGTCGGCCACCCGATGGTCCGCGGGCAGCACGGCGACCACCCCGGCGCGCGCCTCTTCGGGCAGGGCGTGGAGCGCCGCGCCGATCGCCGGGCCGGTGTTGCGCTGGGCCGGCTCGACCAGGACGTGGCCGCCGGGGAGCTCCGGCAGCTGGCCGGCGACCGCCTTCGCCAGCTCCGGCGTGGTCGCCACCCAGGTCCGCTCCGGCGGCACCAGCGGCCGCAGCCGCTCGAGCGTCGCCTGGAGCAGCGACCGCTCGCCTTCGAGGGCGAGCAGCTGCTTGGGGCGGGCGCGGCGGCTGGCGGGCCAGAAGCGGGTGCCGGAGCCGCCGGCGAGGACGAGCGCGGAGGAGGTCACGGTCGGGTGGCGGCCGCCCCGGTCGGGCGGCACGGCCTGCGAGTATACGGCGAGGCCGCCCGCCGCCCGCGCGCTACACTTCCCGGTCGTGGGCGCCGCGCGGCGCCCTCGACGGAGGTCCGATGCCACTCGCCGAGCTCCTCTCCGCGCGCCGCGAGGCGATCCTGGACGCGGCCGACGCCGCGCTCGCGCGCACCCACCTCGCCCACTACGAGGCGGCCGGCGCCGCCTTCCGCCGCCAGCGCCTGGCCGAGCTCTACGACCTGGTCGAGGCCGCGGTCGCCGAGCGCACGCTGACGCCCCTGCTCGCCCACGCCGAGCAGATCGCGCGCGAGCGCTTCGCCGCCGGCTTCGGCCTGATCGAGGTGCAGGCCGCCTTCAACGTGCTCGAGGAGGAGATCTGGCGCACTATCGTGCGCGAGGTGCCCGCCGCGGAGCTGGCCGAGACGCTCGGCCTGATCGGCACCGCGCTCGGCGCCGGCAAGGACCGCCTGGCCGCCACCTACGTCGCGCTCGCCAGCCGCATCCACACGCCCTCGCTCGACCTGCGCCGCCTGTTCGGCGGCACCGAAGGGGTCTGACCCCGATGGCGCGCGAGCGCTCGCGGGCGGGCGCCGCCCGCCCGCCCGCGGACCGCAACGCGCCGGGCGCGGCCTCGCGGCCGACGGACGCCGCTTCGCCCGAGCGGGCGATGCGCACCTGCCCGGTGTGCGGCCACGAGCTGGCCGAGCGCAAGTGCAAGCTCTTCTGCCCGCGCCCGGGCTGCGGCTACTTCCTGTCCTGCGCCGACTTCTACTGAGACCCGCCCCTCGTTCGTTTCCCTGGACCCCGTGCTGTCGACCCTTCCGGAGGAGCCCATGTCGATTCCCAGAGTTCTGGCCGCCGTCCTGTCGCTCGCCGTCGCCGCTCTCGCGCCCGTGCGGGCCCAGGCCCCGCTCGACGAGGGCAAGCTCGATCCCGCCTGGTTCGGCGGCGCGCTCGAGTTTCGCGAGGCCGAGGAGATCGACTACCTGTGGGTGAAGCCGGGCTTCACGCTCGAGGGCAGGAAGCTGCGCTTCGCGCCCTGGCAGGAGGCCGAGCTGCGGGGCGAGAAGGCCGCGGAGCGCGACACCAAGGACAAGCGCCTGGCCAACGACCTGACCCGCAACCTGCCCGAGATCTTCGCCGAGGCGTTCGGCAACGGCCTGGGCGCGCGGGTGCCGCTGGTCGAGTCCGGCGAGGAGATCACCGCCGTGGGCCGCGTCGTGGACTGCTCGACCGGCAGCGCGGCGGCCAAGTTCTGGGTCGGCATGGGCGCCGGCTCGGGCTCGACCACCTTCGACCTCAAGTTCGTCGACGCCGCGAGCGGTGAGCTGGTGGCCGCCCTCCACCACCGCGTCGTCTCCGGCTCCTCGCTCTCGACCACCGACTCCAAGCTCATCGACTGGGTCGACGAGTTCGCCGAGGCGGTCGGCAAGGAGGGCCTCGACCGGCTCTACGCCAGGGGCAAGCGGGTCAAGGAGTAGCTGACCACCCGGTCACCTCCGGGCCGAGCCAGAAGCCGTCCTCGCAGACGAAGCCGGCGCGCTCGATCGGCGCGCGCTCGTCGCCGGCCGGCAACGGCGAAACGCAGTCGCTCCCGAGGGTGCGCGGCCAGGTCTGGAAGAAAGCGCCGACGCCGAGCCCGAGCGCACGCTCGTAATCCCACTTGACGTGGCCCGGCGTGAAGCGGCCGGCCGCGTCGCCCCCCAGCGGCACCGCGGCGGGCGCGCGCGCGCCGGCACGATCGTTGAAGCCGAGCACGTCGTACCACCGCCGCTCGGGGTGGAGGTAGGCGGGCCATCCAGCCCAGACGGTCGCCGAGAGCACGCGCGGCTCGACCCGTGCGACGAAGCGCCCCAGGCGCGTGACCAGCTCGCGAACGTCCTCCGTCTGAGTCGGGGATTCGAGGCCGACCAGCACCGCGAACCGCGTCGCGCCGGGTCCACCGACCAGGAGACCGTTCATCGCGAGCGCGGTGAGCGACGTCGCGACCGCGGCCACGCGGCGACGCGTGCCCGGCGCGGCCGC
>JAFNAE010000110.1 GCA_017860005.1 Acidobacteriota bacterium
GTGTTCATCTTGGCCGCCATGCGGCCCTGGTCGTGCCAGGGCTTGCCGAGGTCGCCGCCGCCGCGCACGTGCGCGATCGCCACCACGAAGCCGCGCTCGAGCAGGCTGATCAGGTTGGGATCGAAACCGGCCGCCTGGGGAATGCCGTAGGCGCCGTAGCCGCGCAGCAGCGCCGGGTTGCGGCCGTCGAGCGCCAGCCCGCGGCGGTGGAAGAGCGTGACCGGTACCCGGACGCCATCGCCGGCCGCCGCCTCGAGGCGCGTCACCTCGTAGCGCGTCCCGTCGTAGCCCGGCACCTCGTCGCGCTTGAGCAGCTCCGAGCGGCGCTCGGCGATCCGGTAGTCGAAGACGCTGTCGGGCGTGGTCGGCGACTCGTAGAGGTAGCGGAAAGCGGCCGTGTCGAACTCCTGGTTGGGACCCGGCTGCGCGGCGTAGGCCGCCTCGGGCATCGCCACCAGGTGGTCGGCGCCGCCCGGCAGCGCGACGATCCGGAAGCGGGTCAGCGCCGCGGCGCGCTCGGTCAGCACCAGGTGCCCTGCGAAGGCCTGCACCGCCACCAGCTGGGCGCCCGGGTCGTGGGCGCGCAGGAGCTGCCAGCTCGCGCGACCGGGCGAGACCACGGGCGCCCGGTAGAGCGCGAAGTTCCTGCCCGCGGCGTTCGAGCGCACGTAGAACGAGTCGCCGGAGTGGTCGAGGTCGTACTCGTGGCCGGCCTCCCGCGGCTCGACCAGACGCGGCGCTTCGCGCGGCGCTGCGGCGTCGATCAGGCGCACCTCCGAGGTCGTGTGGCTGGCGGCGGACAGGAAGATCCAGGCGCCGCTGCGCGAGCGCTCGACCCCGACCTCGAAACGCTCGTCGCCCTCCTCGTGGACGAGCTCCGCGCCCGCGCCGCCGAGCCTCGTCCGGTAGGCCCGGAAGGAGCGTTTCGCGGCGTCCTCGACGGTGAAGAAGAGCGTCTCGCCGTCGGCGGCCCACGCCACCGAGGTCACCTTGGGGACCGGCGGCGCCAGCTCCGCGCCGGTGGCGAGGTCCACGACGCGCAGCGTGTAGTCGCGGAAGCCCGTGGTGTCGAGCGAATAGGCGAGGCGCGCGCCGTCGTCGGAGGGTTCGAAGGCGCCGAGCGCGATGAACTTCTCGGCCCGCCCGAGCGCGTTGAGGTCGAGCAGCACCTGCTCGGGTCCCTCCCCCAGCGGCCGCCGCAGGTGGATCTTGTGCTGGGCCCCCTTGACCGTGCGTGTGAAGTAGCGCCAGCCGGCGCGCCGGTAGGGGACGCTCTCGTCGTCCTCGCGGACGCGCGCCAGCAGCTCCCGGTAGAGATCGTCCTGGAGCGCCCGGGTGGGCGCCATCACCGCCTCGGTGTAGGCGTTCTCGGCCTCGAGATAGGCCCGCACCTCCGGGTCGTCGCGCTCGCGCAGCCAGAACCAGGGATCCTCGAAACGCTCGCCGTGGAGGGTCCGCAGGTGCGGCACCTGCCGGGCCGAGGGCGGCCGGATCTCCGCGGCGCGAACGGATGCCGAAGCGAGGGTCATGGCGATCAGGGCTCCCGACGGGAGACCCGCGGTGCGGAACCGGAGCACTGGCTCAACCTCCTCCTCCGCCGCCGCCACCGCCCCCGGTCTGGGCGCGCGCATCGAGCAGCCGGGCGAGCTCTTCGGGCGGCAGCAGGCGCCGCTCGAGGCAGATCTCGCGCACCGTCTTGCCGGTGGCGAGCGCCTCGCGCGCGATCTCCGCGGCCCGGTCGTAGCCGATGCGCGGCGCCAGCGCCGTGACCAGCGCGAGCGAGCGCTCGACCAGCTCGGCGCAGTGCTCCCGGTCCGCCTCGACGCCGGCCACGCAGCGCTCGGCGAGCAGCCGGGCGGCGCGCGCGAGCAGCTCGATCGACTCGAGCAGATCGTGGACGATGAGCGGCATCGCGACGTTGAGCTCGAAGTTGCCCGACATGCCGGCGAGGGTGATCGCCTGGTGGTGACCGATGACCTGGGCGCAGACCATCAGGACCATCTCCGGGATCACGGGATTGACCTTGCCGGGCATGATCGAGCTGCCGGGCTGGAGCGCGGGCAGCGCGATCTCGCCCAGCCCGCAGCGCGGGCCGGAGGCCATCCAGCGCAGGTCGTTGGCGATCTTGGTGAGCGAGACCGCGACCACCGCCAGCGCCGCCGAGGCCTCGACCGCGGCGTCGCGCGCGGCCAGCGCCTCGAAGCGGTCGGGCGCGGCCACGAACGGGTGGCCGGTGGCCGCCGCCAGGCGCGCGATCACCGCGTCGGCGAAGCCGGCGGGCGCGTTCAGGCCGGTGCCCACCGCGGTGCCGCCGAGCGCGAGCTCGGCCAGGCGCGGGCGTGCCGAGGCGAGGCGGGCGATGCCGTTGCGCACCTGGCGCGCGTGGCCGCCGAGCTCCTGGCCGAGGCGCACCGGCACCGCGTCCGCGAGGTGGGTGCGGCCGATCTTGACCACGTCGTCGAGCTCCGCCGCCTTCGCCTCGAGCGACCCGGCGAGGCCGGCGAGCGCCGGCTCGAGCTCCTCCACCAGGGCGCCGTAGGCGGCGACGTGCAGCGCGGTCGGGAAGACGTCGTTCGACGACTGGCCGGCGTTGACGTGGTCGTTGGGGTGCACCGGGCGCTTCGAGCCCCGCTCGCCGCCGAGCAGCTCGATGGCGCGGTTGGCGATCACCTCGTTGACGTTCATGTGGGTCGAGGTGCCCGAGCCGGTCTGGAAGACGTCGAGCGGGAAGTGCGCGTCGAGCGCGCCGCGCTCGACCTCGCCCGCCGCGGCGCGGATCGCCTCGCCCAGGCGCGGCTCGAGGATGCCGAGCTCGACGTTGACCGCCGCCGCCTCGGCCTTGATGCGGCCGAGCGCGGCGAGGAAGCGGCGCGGGAAGCGCAGCCCCGAGACCGGGAAGTTGCGGCGCGCGCGCTCGGTCTGCGCGCCCCAGTACGCGGAGGCCTCGATCTCGATCTCGCCCAGGCTGTCGCGCTCGATGCGGGTGCCGGCCATGCTCGGTCTCCAGCGGCGCTCGGCCGCCGCCGGAGCGTATCGCAGCGCGCCGTGCCCGCCCGCCGGACCCGGCGCCCGGCGGCCGTTGAGCCGGGCGCCAGAACACCGCAGAATGGCAGCCGGTGCACCCGCTTCCCGAGTTGCTCGACGCCTTCGGCGCGGGGGTCTATCTGCTCTTCGGAGCGATCCACCTCGACCTCTGGCTGCGCCGCCGGGAGCGCCGCGGACATCTCTGGCTCGCCTGCGCCGCCGGCTTCGCGCTGGCGGTCGATCTCACGGGCCTCGCCCTGCGCAGGAGCGAAGGCCAGGTCGCCCCCTGGCTCGCCGCCGCCAACCTGCTCGCCGTGGCGGGCGCCACGATCTGCCTGTTCGAGCTCGTCGCCTGGCTGGGCTCGCGCGCCGCCCACCGCGGGGCGCGGCTGCTCGAGGCCGGGGCGGCCGTCCTGGCGCTGGTCGCGGGCCTGTGGGAGCCGCGCCTGCTGGGCGCCGCCCTGCTCGCCTGCGGGGCGCTCCTGGTCTGGGCGATGGTGCGCGCCTTCCGCGCCACGCTCGCCGGCGACCCGGAGTCCGGCATCGTCGCCGGCGCGCTGGTCTTCCTGACCGCCTGCCTGCTGCTCGACGTGGCGATGGAGCTGCGCTGGATCTCCGCCCGGCCGGGGCTGCCCGTCCTCGGCTTCACCGTCCTCTTCCTGGCCTCGGCGCGCTCCCTCAACGACCGCGCCGGCCGCGAGCAGCAGGAGCTGGAGGGGCTCCGCCGGGAGCTCGAGCGCCGCGTCGAGGAGCGCACCCTCGCGCTCACCGAGGCGAGCGAGCGGCTGGCGGAGGCGTCGCGTACCGACGAGCTGACCGGCCTGCCCAACCGCCGCGGTTTCCTCGAAGCGAGCGAGGGGGCGCTCGCGCGCGCGCGCCGCTCGCGCCTGCCGCTCTCGCTCGCGATCGCCGACGTCGACCATTTCAAGAGAGTCAACGACACCTGGGGGCACGCGGCCGGCGACGCGGTGCTGCGCGGCGTGGCCGCCACGATCCGCTCCTCCCTGCGCGCCCAGGACCTGGTGGCGCGGTGGGGCGGCGAGGAGTTCATCCTGCTGCTCCCGGACACCCCCGCCGCCGGCGCGCTCCACGTCGCCGGGTCGATCCGCGTCGCGGTCGCCGCGCGCGGGGTCGAGCACGGCGGCCTCGAGATCCGGGTCAGGATCTCCTTCGGCGTCGCCGAGCACCGCCCCGGAGACGAGCTCGACGCCACCCTCGCGCGCGCCGACGCCGCGCTCTACCGCGCCAAGCAGGAGGGACGGGATCGCGTCGTCGGCGCCGAGGCCGAACTCGCCCCGCTGCCCTCCGCGCCGGCCGGATCCTGAGCCGGAGGCGAACCGTCGGCCCGCCCCGGCCGCGCGGCCGCGGGCTGCCGCCCCCTACTCCCACTCGATGGTGCCGGGCGGCTTGGTGGTGAGGTCGAGCGCCAGCCCCGCCACGCCGGGCAGCGCCGCGAGCTCGTGGCGGAGCTCCTCGACCAGCGCTGCGGGCAGGCGCGCGGGGGTGGCGGTCATGGCGCGCTCGGAGTGGACCGGGCGCACGATCGCCAGCTCGCGGCCGCGGCCGTCGATCTCGAGCGGCACCAGCACGGTCGGGCACTGCCAGATCGAATCGTAGAGGCCGTGGCGGGAGAGGGCCGCCATGACCAGGTGGTCCGCCTCGCGCAGCAGCTCGAGCCGCTCGCGCGTCACCGTGGCGGCGAGCGGACGTGCCCGGCCGGGCGCGCCGCCGCCCGTCCACCAGAGGCAGCGGTTGACGTGCGGCACCTCGCCGTAGATCGTGCCCGCGACCTCGAGCAGGCGCTCCCAGGGCGCGCCCGACGTGATCAGCACCGGGTGCTCGTAGGAGCGCAGGTCGGCCTTGACGCCCACCGAGCGGATCGGCAGCGCGAGCGCCTCGATCCCCGCCCGGCGCGCGACCTCGGCCAGGCGCGGCTCGAGCTCGTCGAAGTGCGCGCGGTCCTCCACGCCGGTCGAGCAGAGCAGGCGCACACCGAGCCCGGGACCCGGGAAGGGGTGGCGCCAGATCGCCTCGCGCGGCACGCCGAGCCGCAGACCGAGCTCGCGCACCTCGACCTTGTAGAGCTCGGCCAGCGGCTCGACGACGCGGCCGGCGGCGATCATCTCCTGGATCACCGGCACGCGGTTGTGGTGGGTCTTGATCGTGTCGGCGCGCTTCGTGCCGCCGGTCTCGATCGTGTCCGGGTAGATCGTGCCCTGCGCGAGCAGGTGGCCCTCGAGGCCCAGCCGGCGCGCCTCGCGCTCGAAGACCTCGATGAAGGTGTCGCCGATGATGCGCCGCTTGCGCTCCGGCTCGACCACGCCCGCGAGGGCGTCGAGGAAGGTCTCGCTGGCGTCCACGAAGGTCAGGTTGGCGCCCAGGCCGAGCTCGTCGAGCAGCGCCACCACCTGCCGGCTCTCGTCCTTGCGCATCAGGCCGTTGTCGACGTGCAGAAGGTGGACGCGCTCGGGGCCCAGGGCGCGCGCGAGCAGCTTCGCCGCCACGGTCGAGTCCACACCGCCGGAAGCGAGCAGGAAGACCGAGCGCTCGCCGACCCGTGCGCGCAGCGCGTCGACCTCCTGCTCGACGTAGCTCTCCATCGTCCAGGTCGGCCGGCAGCCGCAGATGCCGAGCACGAAGTTGGCGATCATCTCGTCGCCGTGGACGGTGTCGTCGACCTCCGGGTGGAACTGGAAGCCGAAGCGGCGCAGCCGGTCCGAGCCGATCGCGGCGAAGCGGTGCTCGCCGCCGCCCGCGCCGAGCACGGTGTGCCCGAGCTCTTCGAACTCCGGACCGACCGAGGTCACCGAGTCGAAGTGGCTCATCCACACCGGCTCGACCCGTCCGAGCCCGGCGAACAGTGGATGCTCGCGCGCCACGTGCAGGTCGGCCGGCCCCCATTCGCGCCCGCCGTGCACCACCGTGCCGCCGTAGTGCTTGGCGATCTCCTGGTGGCCGAAGCAGAAGCCGAGGATCGGCACGTCGAGGTCGTAGATCGCCTTCGTGTAACCGGAGTCCTCGCCGAACGAGGACAGCGACGGACTGCCCGACAGGACGATGCCGCGGTAGGGAGCGAACGCCTCGACCGGATCCTCGGGCTGGCGGATCTCGGCCAGCACGTGCAGGCGGCGGATCTTGGTGGCGATCAGGTGCGCGTACTGGCCGCCGAAATCGACGACCGCGATCTTGTCGTGGGTCAAGAGGACTCTCCCTCGGCGGGAGACACCCCCGCACCGAGCAGGAACGGCCGCTGCCGGGCGGCCTCGGGCGTGAACCAGAGCAGCGCCTCGAGCAGGCGCCGGTGGCCGGCCGCGTCGCCGCCCGCGAGGAGGCTCTCGGCCAGCAGCCCGCGCCAGCGCAGCAGCTCGCGGCGCAGCGCAGGACGGCCGGCGAGGGCGACGGTGAGGTCGGTGAGGCGCAGGGCGCGCTCGTAGCTGGCCGCCAGGCCGACCTCCTCCCCTCGCGCGAGACACCGGCTGGCGCGATGCAGCTCGTTGGCGATCATCAGGATGCGCTGATCGGGCGAGAATCGCGACCAGCGCTCGGCGGTGAGGCCCTGGTGCTGCGCCGGGCCGCCCCCGCTCACCGGCCGCCCTCGATCAGCGCGAGCGCGAGCGCGCCGACCTGCGCCCGCAGCTCAGGATCCAGGAGCTCCATGCTGCGGTTCCCCTGCGAGGGGCGGATGTTGATGAGCGCGGTGAACTCGACCCGCTCGCCGGCCGGCCGCCCGGGATAGTAGTTGCCGCCCCAGAGATCCTCCTGGCGACCGCCCGCGTCGAGCAGCCGCTCCTCCGCGTCCGCGTGCAGCTCTCCGCCCAGCGCGATGCGCCGCGCGCCGAGATCGACGACGAACTTGACCATGTCGCCGAACCAGAGGTCGGCGAGCCGGAGCACCTCGGCGGGAGCGATCGGCGTGCTGAAGATCAGGATCGGTCCGGGCATCGTTCGCGATTATCCGGGAGGAGCGCCGCTCCCGCCAAGCGCGGCGACGGCAGCGGGCGCGGCGAGGAGGCCGCGGCCGACGCGGCCGCTCCCGACCGGTCCGGCCATCCCCGTCGAGCCCGACCGGATCCCGTCCCGGGGTACTACAGCGGCAGGTTCATCTTCCGCAGCAGCTCCCGGAAGCGGGGCTCGTCGCGCAGGGGCTCGAGCCCGTTGCCGCGCGTGCGGATCCACGGCAGCGTGGCGCGGCGGGCCTCGTAGCACGCCTCCAGCCAGCTCAGCGCGGCTTCCGCATCGCCTAGCGACAGGTGCATGAGCGCCACCGGGGTCGGTCCGGCGGCGCTCGGATCGAGCGTCGACAGGACCTTCAGCGCCTCGTCCCTCCGCCCAGCCATCGCGTAGGCGGTGACGAGCTGCACCCCTCCGGCCGAGGGGTTCAGCCCGACGTACCGCCGGGCCGCGGCGATCGCCTCCTGGTGCATCCCCTTTCTCGAATACGCCGACCGGAGGACATGGTAGCTCGGAGCGAAGGTCTGGCTCAGCTCGAGCGCCTTCCTGGCCTCGACGATCGCGTCATCGAACCGTCCCGCGAACACATAGAGGCCGCCCAGCCAGCCGGTGTTGAGGGCCCGGAGCGGGTCGAGGTCGCGGGCGAGCTGGTGCTCGGCGATCGCCTCGTCGAGGCGGTCGAAGAGGGCCAGGTACCAGGCGTGGTGGTAGCGCGTCATCGCCAGGCTGGAGTTGAGCTCGAACGCGCGCTGGAAGAGCCTCTCCGCCTTCGCCCAGTCCCACTCGTGGTAGAGGGCGACGTCGGCCAGGATCGCCACCGCCTCGGCGCGGTCGGGGTCGAGCTTGAGGGCCTGCTCGGCCGCCGCGCGGGCGCGCTGGAAGGCTTCGGCCTGCTCGGCGCCGCCGTGGCCGAGGGTGATGTACCCCTCGGCGAGACCGACGTAGGCGAGCGGCTCCGCGGGATCGATCGCGATCGCCTCGTGGAGGAGCGCGATCCCTCTCGCGAAGCTCTCCGGGGTGTTCTGCGAGGCGTGGTACGTGCCGCGCAGGTAGGCCTCGTAGACCCGCGGCTCGACCGGGTGGGCACCCGTCAGCCGGCGCTCCTCCTCCGGCGTCAGCGTGACCCCGAGCCGGCGGGCGACCTCCCGCGCCACCTCGGCCCCGAGCGCCGGCAAGCCGGCCGGCTCCCGCTCGTAGGTGGCGGCCCAGAGCTGCGTCTGGTCGCGCGCGTCGACGAGCTCGGCGGTGACCCGCACGCGATCGGCCTCGCGCCGCGCGCTCCCTTCGAGGACGAACGCCACCCCCAGCTCGCGCCCGATCTCGTCGACCGGAGTGTCGCCGTTCTTGTAGCGCATCACCGAGCTGCGGGCGATGACGTTGAGCCCCGCCGGGTGGAGCCGCCCGAGCTGCGCGATGAGCTCCTGCGTGAGCCCGTCGCCGAGGTACTCCTGCTCCGGATCCCCCGCGAGGTTGGCGAACGGCATCACCGCGAGCCGCACGGCGCGAGCGGGCGCCCAGGGGCGCGCCGCGAACCGGCCGCGCACCCCGCCGGCGTCGAGGACCACGAGGACCGCCGCGACAACGGCGAGCGCGGCCACGCCCAAGAGCCATCTGCGCGCCGGCCGCGCCACCGCCCGGCGCGGCCCCGGCGCCGGCGCCGTCCCCGCCTGCACCGCCTCGAGCGCCGCCCGCAGCTCGCTCCCCCTCTGGTACCGCTGCCCCGGCTCCTTCGCCAGGCAGGTCGCGACGACGGCCGCGAGCGGCGCCGGCACGTCCCCCGGCAGCTGCGCCGGCTCGTCCCTGAGAATCGCGGCCAGCGTCTCCGTCGTCGTCGCCCCCTGGAACGGCCGCCGCCCCACCAGCATCTCGTAGAGCACCACCCCGAAGGCGAAGACGTCGGCCCGCTGGTCCACCGCCTGGCCCCGCGCCTGTTCCGGCGCCATGTACGACGCCGTCCCGAGCAACACGCCGAGCTCGGTGCTCTCAGCCGCCGTCGTCGCCTGGGCGATCGTCGCGGGGCTCGCCGCGCGAGCGACGAGCTTCGCCAGCCCGAAATCGAGGAGCTTCACCGTCCCGCCCGCGGTGAGGAAGACGTTGCCCGGCTTGAGGTCGCGGTGGACGATCTCCTTGCCGTGCGCCGCCGCCAGGCCGCGCGCGATCTCCACCCCGACGCGCACCGCATCGGACACCGGCAGCGAACCGCGGACGAGCCGCTCGGCGAGCGACTCGCCCTCGAGGAGCTCCTCGACCAGGTACGGCATGCCCTCGTGCAGGCCGACATCGTGGATCGCGAGGACGTTGGGATGCGAAAGCGCCGCCGTCGAGCGCGCCTCGCGCTCGAAGCGCCTCAGCCGCTCCGGATCGGCAGCGACCGCGGCCGGCAGGACCTTGATCGCGACGTCGCGCCCCAGGCGGGTGTCACGGGCGCGGTAGACCTCCCCCATGCCCCCCGCGCCGATAAGAGCGACGATCTCGTACGGGCCCAGACGCGTTCCGCTCTGCATGGCTGGAACCGTGCCTGAGAGGATTGTAGACCCCTCGCCGGCGCTCCGACGGAGCGGCCGGAGGCGGTGAACGGAGCCGTCCCGCTCACCCCAGCGGCTCGAAGCGGCCCTGGAAGAAGCGGAGGTCCTTCGGCTCGTAGGTGAAGCGCAGGCCCTGGATCGACTCGCGCCGCTGGTAGAGCC
>JAFNAE010000243.1 GCA_017860005.1 Acidobacteriota bacterium
GGCGCAGACCTTCGTCTTCCCGGAGAGCGAGACGCTGCGCCCCTACCCGGCGCTGGTCCAGCTCTGCCACGCCGACTTCTTCCCGATGTTCGACGTGCCCTTCCGCCACGGCAACGGCTGGAACCGCGCCGCCGACGAGGCGCAGGAGCGGGTCGTGGTGCTGTCGCAGGCCTCCAACCAGAAGCTGTTCGGCGGCCGCAACAGCGTCGGCGAGCGGGTCCGCCTGGGCAGCGAGTCCTACACCGTGGTCGGCGTCCTCGACCGCTACCGGCCGACGCCGCAGTACTACGACGTGATCAACAACGCGATGGGCGAGGTGCGCGAGTTCTTCGTCCCCTTCGACCTGATCCGCAACGAGGGGATCGGCCTGGCGCAGAGCGGCGACACCGACGGCTGGGGGGAGTTCCCGCAGAACGACTACCTGGCGATCCTCGACAGCGCCGAGTTCAACTGGATCCAGTTCTGGGTCGAGCTCGATCCCGGCCGGGTCGAGGACTACCGCAGCTTCGTCGACGACTACGCCCGCTCGCAGAAGGCGCTCGGGCGCTTCCCCAAGCCGCTCAACAACCGGGTGACGCCGCTCATGGAGTGGCTGCGCGTGCGCGAGGTGGTGCCGCCGGCGGTCAACGGGCTGGTGATCCTCTCCGTGCTCTTCCTGGTGGTCTGCTGCCTGAACCTGACCGGCCTGCTGCTCGGCAAGTTCCTGGCCCGGTCCGGCGTGCTCGGCGTCCACCGCGCGCTCGGCGCGCCGCGCTCGTCGATCTTCCTGCAGCGGCTGGTCGAGTGCGAGCTGGTCGGACTGGCCGGGGGCCTGGTCGGCCTCGGGCTGGCCGCGCTGGCGCTCCAGTGGATCGACAAGCTGGCGCCGGACGGGCCGGTGCCGGACGGAATGTTCGCGGCCAGCGGCTACACGTTCGTCGTCGCTCTCGCGCTCGCGCTCGTGGCCGGCCTCGTCTCCGGCCTCTACCCGGCCTGGCGGGCCTGCCGGATCCCGCCGGCGATGCAGCTGAAGCTTCAGTAAGAACAGGGAGGCTGGGATGGAGATCGGACCGATCTTCCGCGCGATGACCCGCAACCGCACCAAGGTCGCGCTGCTGGTGCTCGAGATCGCGGTCACCACCGCGATCGTCCTCAACTGCCTGGCGCTGATCCTCGACCAGCGCGCGCGGATCGGCCGCGACAGCGGCCTCGACGAGGCGAACCTGATCTCGGTGACGATCCGCCCCTGGGGCGCCGACTACGCCGACGACGCCTTCCGCGCCGACCTCGTCCGCCGCGACGTCGCGGCGCTCGAGGCCGTGCCGGGGGTGGCCGCCGCCGCGGCGATCCGGCCGACGCCGCTCCAGGGCGGCGGCAGCTCGTCGCAGTTCAAGCCGCTCGGCGCGCCCGACACGGCCAAGGTGCGCTCCCCGGTCTACACCGCCGATCCCAACGTGCTCGCCACTCTCGGGCTCGAGCTGGTCGAGGGGCGCGCGCTCGAGGAGCGCGACGTGCCGGTCGAGAGCGGCCCGCAGATCCTCAACTGCCTGGTCACCCGCGACTTCGCCGACGCGCTCTTCCCCGGCGAATCGCCGATCGGCAAGCTGATCGACAGCGGCAGCGAGGAGTACCCGGACGTCATCGTCGGCGTCGTCGCGCGCATGGTCACGCCCTACGGCGGCGGCCCGATGGAGAGCCGGATCGTGATCTACCCGGGGCGGCCGTCCGCCCAGAACGCGATGAGCTACCTGGTGCGCGCCGAGCCGGGGGAGCGCGAGCGCGTCTTCGGCGCGCTCGACCCGGCGCTGGTCGCGACGCAGTCCGAGCGCCAGGTCACCGTGCGCACGCTCGAGGAGGTCAAGGCGGGCGGCTACTCGCTCAACGTCTTCCTGTCCAAGGTGCTCGCCATCCTGATGGTGCTTCTCCTCGGCGTCACCGCGCTCGGCATCTTCGGCACCACCTCGTTCTCGGTCACGCAGCGCACCAAGCAGATCGGCACGCGCCGCGCGCTCGGCGCCGCGCGCGGCGAGATCCTGCGCCACTTCCTGGTCGAGAACTCGCTGATCGCCGCCATGGGCATGGCGCTCGGCCTCGCCGGCGCCTTCGCGCTCAACGTCCTGCTCGTCACCCAGTTCGAGGGCGGCAAGCTCTCGCCGGCGCTCACCCTCGCCGGCGTGCTGCTGATCTGGGCGATCGGAGTGGTCGCCACGGTCGCGCCGGCGCGCCGGGCCTCGAGGCTCTCGCCGGCGATCGCGACGCGCACGATCTGAGCGGCCGCGGGGCCCGCCGCCCCGGCCGGGCGGCGGCGCCGCGGCGCGCACTTGCCTCGCGCCGGACGACAGGCTACGGTCCACGCGAGCCATGGCCCGGGTGCTGATCGTCGAAGACCAGGAGCGGGTCGCCAAGGCCCTGGCGCTCCTGCTCGAGCTGGCCGAGATCCCGTCGGTGATCGCGCGCGGCCCCGAGGCGGCGCTCGCCTGCCTCGAGGCGGGCGGCGTCGGGCTCGTCCTCCAGGACATGAACTTCACGCCGGGAGCCACCGGCGGCGCGGAGGGGATCGCGCTCTTCCGCGAGATCCGCCGGCGCGCGCCGGAGATGCCGGTCGTGCTGATGACGGCCTGGGCGCACCTCGAGACCGCGGTCGAGCTGGTGCGCGAGGGCGCCGCCGACTACGTCGAGAAGCCGTGGGACGACGAGCGGTTGGTGGCGACCGTGCGCGCGCGGCTCGCCGGCGCCGGGGCGCCCGCCGAACGCCCCGCGCCCGGGGCGGCCGCGCGGCCCGGCACGACGCCGGCCGGACGCGAGATCGACCTGTGCGGCATGGTGGTCGCGAGCGAGGCGATGCGCGAGCTGGTGGCGCTCGCGGCGCGCATCGCGGCGACCGACGTGCCGGTGCTGCTGACCGGCGAGAGCGGCACCGGCAAGGAGAAGCTCGCCGAGGTCCTGCACGCCAACTCGCCGCGCCGCCGGCGGCCGCTGCTCAAGGTGGACGTCGGGTCGCTGCCCGACCCGCTGCTCGAGGCCGAGCTCTTCGGCGCCGAGGCGGGCGCCTACACCGGCGCCACCCGGCGCCGCATCGGCCGCTTCGAGGCCGCCGACGGCGGCACGCTGCTGCTCGACGAGATCGGCAACCTCTCCGCCACCGGCCAGGCCAAGCTCCTGCGCGTGCTCCAGACCGGCGAGCTGCAGCGGCTGGGCAGCTCGCAGACGCTCGCGGTGGACGTGCGCATCGTGGCGGCGACCCACGTCGACCTGGCGCGCGCGATCGCCGCCGGGACCTTCCGCGAGGACCTCTACTACCGGCTGGCGGTGATCGAGCTGGAGATCCCGCCGCTCGCGCGCCGCAGGGAGGAGGTGCTGCCGATCGCCGAGCACTACCTGGCGCGCGCCGAGCGCCCCGAGGGAGGCGAGCTCGCCTTCGACGAGGCGAGCCGGCGGGCGCTGGTCGAGTACTCCTGGCCGGGCAACGTGCGCGAGCTCGCCAACCGGGTGCGGCGCGCGGCGCTGCTGGCGCACGGCGACGTCGTGACGCCCGCCGACCTCGGCCTCGGCGCAGGCGCGCCGGCCGGGGCGCCCGTGGCGCCGCGCGAGCCGGCCGCGGCGGCCGACGACGCCGCCGGCGAGCGGCGCCGTCTCGAGACGCTGCTGGTCGAGCACGGCGGCGTCGTCTCGCGCGTCGCGGCCGAGCT
>JAFNAE010000111.1 GCA_017860005.1 Acidobacteriota bacterium
GAGCTGGTCGCCTCGCAGCGCTGTCCGGTCGTCCTGTGCGACCGCAGCGTGCTCGACAACTACGTCTACCTGCTGCTCGCCGCCGGCCCCGACCCGGTGCTCGCGCCGCTCGTCGAACGGTGGCTCCCGACCTACGACCTGCTCGTGCGGGTGCCGATCCTCGGCAACCCTTCGGCCGACGGCGTGCGCGCCGCCGACCCGGCCTTCCAGCGCGCGGTCGACGACCTGCTCGGGCGCGAGATCGCGCGCCGGGGCCTCGCCGTGCTCGAGCTCGACCCGCTGGCCTCGGACGGCTGGCTCGACGTGGTCGCCGCCGCCTGCCGGCCGCTGGTCGCGCCCGCCCAGCTCGATCTGCTCTAGCGGCGCCCGGGACGGGTGCGCGCCGGGCGCCCTCCGGCGGGCGGCCGGGACGCCGGGCGGCGCGGCGCGCGCGCCGCGGCGACCGGCAAGGCCGGCGCGAGGGGCGCGAGCGGCGGGTCGCCCTCGTAGATCACGCGCTCCAGGAACAGACCCGAGGGGGGCGCGGTCGCCTCGGCGGGCCGGAAGCGCCCGCCGCCGGTCCGCCCCGCGAGCAGGTCCACGAGGCCGGCGCCGTCGAGCTCGCCCGCGCCCACCGCCACCAGCGCTCCGACCAGGCGGCGCACCATCTTCCACAGGAAGTGGGAGGCCGCGATGCGCACCAGCACGAGGTCGCCGCTCTCGCCCACCTCCGCGCGCTCGACCACCACCAGCGTCGAGGTCTGCTCCTCGGCGCGCTCGCAGAACGCCGCGAAGTCGTGGCGCCCGGCGAGCTGCGCCGCCGCCGAGGCCATCGCCGGCGCGTCGAGCGGACGCCGCACCCACCAGACGAAGCGCTTGCCGAGCGCGGTCCGCCGGCGACAGACCTGGTAGAGATAGCTGCGCAGGATCGCCTGGTGGCGGGCGTGGAAGCGCTCGGGCGCGGGCGACAGGTCGAGCAGATGGACGTCCGCGGGCAGGCTCTCGTTGACCTCGGCCGCGAGCTCCTCGAGATCGCGCAGCGCAGCGGCGGTGCGCAGGTGGGCGACCTGCTCGAGCGCGTGCACGCCCGCGTCGGTGCGCCCGGCCCCGCCCAGCTCGACGCGCGCTCCGATCCGCGCCTCGAGCGCGCGCCGCAGCTCGCCCGCCACCGTGCGCGCGTTCTTCTGCTCCTGCCAGCCCCGGTAGCGGGTGCCTTCGTACTCGAGGGTGAGCCGGTAGGTGGGCATGGCGTCGGCGGCGCGATCTTGGCACGCCCGGGGGCCCGCCGGGCGCCGGTTTCGGGCTACACTTGCCTCGCCTTGTCGATCGCCGACCGGCTGGCCCAGGCGCCGCTCTTCTCGCATTTCCACCGCCCGCAGCTCGACGAGCTCGCGGCGCTGGTCGAAGAGCGCCGGATCCCGGGCGAGAGCTTCGTGCTGCGCCAGGGCGACACCTCCGCCGAGGCCTTCCTGATCGAGCGCGGCGGCGTGCGCATCCAGCGCTCGACGCCCTACGGGATCTACGCACTCGCCGTGCTCGCCACCGGCGACCTGTTCGGCGAGGCGAGCTTCGTCGACTCCTCGGCCCGCTCCGGCGACGCCTGGGCGAGCTCCGAGAGCCTGCTGCTCGCCTTCGATCCGGCGCGGCTCGGGCCCCACCTCGACGACGACCCCAAGCTCGCCACCGCCTTCTACTGGACCTGCTGGCGCAGCCTGTCGACCAAGCTGCGCCGCACCAACGACAAGCTCACCCGCTTCTTCGCGCACGCGCCGGGCGAGACGCGTCGCGCCGCGGCCGACGACAAGGTGCCCTCGGGCGGGTTCCGCGTCGACCTGCGCACCAAGCGCGACCTGTTCTCCGAGCAGCTGCTCTCCTCGCTCGAGATCAACCTGCTCTCGACGCTCTCCAAGGAACGGCAGCTCCACCCCGGCGAGGTGCTGTTCCGGGAAGGCGACCCCGGCGACGCGATGTACGTCGTGCTCGAGGGGCGCGTGCGCATCAGCAAGCACATCCCGGGCGCGGGCGAGGAGGCCCTCGCCATCCTCGAGCGCGGCGACTACTTCGGAGAGATGGCGTTGATCGACCGCCAGCCGCGCTCGGCCGAGGCCAAGGCCCACGACGGCGACGCGGTCGTGCTCTCGATCCCGAAGATGGTGGTCGGCCAGCTCCTCGACATGCACAAGGTCTCGTCGGTGCGGCTGCTGCGCATCCTGTGCGGCCTGGTCGCCGGCCGCCTGCGCGAGATCGACGACAAGCTGGTCGGCTGGTACATCCTGGCCGGCGGCGACGTCCCCGAGGTGCGCTAGGAGGCTTCGGGCGGCACCAGCAGCTTGCGCGCGGCGCCGGTCAGCGGCAGGGCGGCGAGCTCGGCGCGCGTGAACCATCCGGCCGCGTCCCCCTCCGCCACCGCCGCCGCCTGCCAGCGCGCCGCCCTCGCCTCGAGCTCGATCTCCCGGAAGGTGATGCCGTGGCGCAGCCGTGCAACCGGCGCAGACAGGCGCCAGTCGCCTCCGAAGCGCGCCGCGAAAGCCGCCTCGGCGGCACGCCGGCCCGCAGCCTCCACCGTGGGCGGTTCCCAGAGCCCCGGCATCACCGCTTCGCTCTCCGCGCGGCGGACCAACCAGAGGCGCCCCCCGGCGCCCTCGACCAGCGCCGCGACCTGGCGCACGCGGCGCGGCGCGCGCCGCGCGCGCGGCGGCGGGTAGGCCTCGGCGGCGCCGCTCTCGGCGCCGCGGCAGCCCGCGGCGAGCGGGCACGCCGCACAGCGCGGCGCGCGCGGCGTGCACACCCGCGCTCCGAGCTCCATCAGGGCCTGGTTGGAGTCGCCCGCGCGGCGCGGGTCGACCAGCTCCCCGGCGGCGGCGAGCAGGCGACGGCGGGTCTCCCGCCGCGCGGGATCCTGCGCCAGGGCGAGCCGGCGCGCGACCACGCGCGCGACGTTGCCGTCGAGCACCGGCACCGCCTCGCCGAAGGCGATGGAAGCCACGGCGGCCGCCGTGTAGGGGCCGATGCCCGGCAGCCGCTCGAGCTCGGCGGCGGTGGTGGGCATGCGCCCGCCGGCCGCGGCCACGGCCCGCGCGCCGGCGTGGAGCTGGCGCACGCGCCGGTAGTAGCCCAGGCCCGACCAGAGCGCGAGCGCCTCGTCGAGCGGCGCCGCGGCGAGCGCCGAAGGGCTCGGGAATCGAGCCAGGAAGCGCTCGAAGTAGGGAATCGCCGTCTGGACCCGGGTCTGCTGGAGCATCACCTCGGAGACCCAGACCGCCCACGGCTCGCGCGTGCGCCGCCAGGGCAGGTCGCGGCGGTGGGCGTCGTACCAGGCGAGCAGCTCGGCGCGCGCGTCCACGGCGCCGCAGTCTACAAATCAGGCGCCGGACCGGCCAGGTTGGCCCCCGCCGCCAATTCGGCGGCTCCCGCGCGACCCCTCGGAAAAGGCGACGGCCCCGTAGCATCGAGCTCGGGGCCGTCGAGAAAACAGTCTGAGGGGGGCTCCTGTTGGGATTGGCTTAAGTGGCTCTACCCCTGTATCTTAGGGGAAGGTGGCTAGCGTTCAGGAGAGGGTGGGACCCTCGCGGGTCCCGAACTTCAGGCGGGACAGAGTTCGGATTGCGGAACCGCCCCTCGGACCGTGTGTCAATCAACCTGCCTGCACCTGCAGCAACCCTTGTGCCAACCGCCTCATTCCCGCGCCCCCCGGGCGCCCTCCGGGCGCGCTATCGTTGCGGGCTCCGGAGCTGCCGTGCGCCGTCCCCTGCTGATCCTCGCCGTCCTCACCCTCCTGGGCACCCTGTTGGCCGGCGCCGGCCTCTGGCTCGCCCGGCGCGGCGGCGGCCCCTCCCTGCTCGGCGGCGATCGGCTGCTCACCCTGGTGCTCGACGGCCCGCTCGAGGACTACGCCGAGCAGGTGCCCTTCACCTGGCCGGGCGAGCGCCCGGCGCCGACCCTCGCCGCGCTCTGGCGCGGCTTTGCCGCGGCGCGCAGCGACGCCTCGGTCAAGGGCGTGGCGCTGCGCATCGTCGACGCCGACTTCGGCTTCGCCAAGGCCGCCGAGCTGCGGCGCCAGATCGCCGCCACCGCCGCCGCCGGCAAGCTCGTCGCCTGCTACCTGGACACCGCCGGCGAGGGCGGCAACGGCACCCTCGAGTACTTCGTGGCCTCGGCCTGCCCGTCCGTCGCGCTCGCCCCGGCCGGTGAGCTCAACCTGCTCGGCCTCTGGTCCGACGCCCTGTTCGTGCGCGGCTCGCTCGACAAGCTCCGCGTCGAACCGTCGTTCCTGACCGCCGGCAAGTACAAGAGCGCGGCCGAGATCTTCACCGAGCGCGCCCACTCGCCGGCGGCGCGCGAGGCGCTCGTCGCCGTCCTCGACGGCTACTTCCGCCAGCTCCTCGCCGGCATCGCCGAGGACCGCGAGCTCGAGCGCGACGCCGTCGCGGCGCTGATCGACCGCGCGCCGCTCTCCGCCGACGACGCGCGCGCCGCGGGGCTCGTCGACGCGCTCGAGTACCCGGACCAGTTCGAGTCCCGTCTCGAGCAGCTCGCCGGCGGCGAGCTCGCGCGCGAGGACCTGCTCGACTACGCCCGCCGCCGCGCCGCTCCGGCGCGCGGCGGTCGCCGCATCGCCGTCCTGTTCGCGCGCGGCACGCTCGTGCGCGGCGCCAGCGGTTTCGACCCCTGGAGCGGCGAGAGCTTCGTCGGCGCCGAGAGCCTGTCCGAGCAGCTGCGCGAGCTCGCCGAGGACGACGCCGTCGCGGCGGTCGTGCTGCGCGTCGACAGCCCGGGCGGCTCGGCGCTCGCTTCCGACCTCGTCCAGCGCCGGCTCGAGCTCACCGTCGCCGCCAAGCCGGTGGTGGTGTCGATGTCCGACGTGGCCGCCTCCGGCGGCTACTACATCGCGGCGCGCGCCTCGCGCATCGTGGCCGAACCCGGCACCCTGACCGGCTCGATCGGCGTCGTCACCGGCAAGCTCGCCACCGGACGCTTCCAGGAGGAGACCCTCGGCGCCACCCACGACGTGCTCGCGCGCGGCGCGCACGCCGGGCTGTACTCGACGCTGCGTCCGTTCGACGAGGCCGAGCGCGAGCTCGTCGCGCGCCGCGTCGACGACGTCTACCAGCGCTTCGTGGGTCACGTCGCGGCGGGCCGGAAGCTGACGCGCGAGCGCGTCCACGAGCTCGGCCAGGGCCGGGTGTGGACCGGCGAGGACGCGCTCGCCGTCGGCCTGGTCGACGAGCTGGGCGGGCTCGACGCCGCGGTCGCGGCGGCGCGCGCCGCCGCGGGTCTCGGCGCGGGCGAGGGCCGGCTCGAGCTGCTGCCGCGTCCGCGCACCTTCCTGGACTGGCTCGGCGCCGCGCCGCCGCCGCCCTTCTCGGCCGAGCTGGTCGCCCTCGCCCGCCAACTCGGCCCGGAGCGCCCGGCGTTCGCGCTCGAGCTCCCGCCCGGACTCGTGCGCCTGGCGCGTCCGTTCTAGACTGGCTCCCGGCTGCTCCCCCCGCGATGACCGCCCGCCCGACCTGGGAACTCCTGTCCGATCGCCTGCGCTTCGCGCTCTCGCCCGAAGAGCACGCGACCTGGATCGCGCCGCTCAAGGTCAAGCGCGAGAGCGCCGACGCGCTCGTCCTCGCGGCGCCCAACGCGCGCTTCGTGCACACCATCGAGGAGAACTACCGCGCCGCCATCGACCGCGAAGCCGCGGCGCTGCGCGACGAGCTCTTCCAGGTGCTGCTCACCGCCGAGGACGCCGACGATCCGCCCGCGCCCGAGCCGGACTCGAGCGCGCGCCTGAATCCCAAGTACTCCTTCGACACCTTCGTGGTCGGCGCCTCCAACCAGTTCGCCCACGCCGCCGCGCGCGCGGTCGCCGAGAGCCCCGCCCACAGCTACAACCCGCTCTTCCTCTACGGCGGCGTCGGTCTGGGCAAGACCCACCTGCTGCACGCCATCGGGCATCGCATCCGCTCCCGCCACCCCGAGCTCAAGATCCAGTACCTGACCGCCGAGCAGTTCGTCAACCAGCTCATCAACTCGATCCGCTTCAAGTCCACGCACTTCTTCCGCGAGCGCTACCGCTCGATCGACGTGCTGCTGGTCGACGACATCCAGTTCCTGGCCAACAAGGAGCGCACGCAGGAGGAGTTCTTCCACACCTTCAACGCGCTCTACACCAGCCAGAAGCAGATCATCCTCACCTCCGATTCCTCGCCGCGCAACATCCCCTCGATCGAGGAGCGCCTGCGCTCGCGCTTCGAGTGGGGCCTGATCGCCGACATCCAGCCCCCGGACCTCGAGACCAAGGTCGCGATCCTGCGCCGCAAGGCGGATCTCGACCAGCTCGACCTGCCCGACGACGTCGCGCTGTTCATCGCCAACCAGGTCCGTTCCAACGTGCGCGAGCTCGAGGGCCTGCTGACCCGCGTCGCCGCTTTCACCTCGCTCACCGGCCGCGCTCTCTCGCTCGAGCTCGCGCGCGAGACGCTGCGCGACATCCTGCCCGGCGAGGGGCGTCCGCCTTCTGCCGCCGAGATCATCAAGTTCGTGGCGCGGCACTACGGCCTCAAGGTGGGCGAGATCAAGTCGAAGTCGAACTCGAAACAGATCGCCTTTCCGCGCCAGGTCGCGATGTACCTGTGCAAGGAGCTCACCGACCTGTCCTTCCCCGAGATCGGGCGCCAGTTCAACGACAAGCACCACTCCACGGTCATGTACTCGGTCGAGAAGATCCGCAACCAGCGCACGAGCGACGCCGAGCTGGCGCGCACTCTCGAGGCGATGACCAAGCATCTGAGCTGACGCCCGGGCGGCGGAAATGCTGCGGAGCGCGGCCCGACTCCGCCCGTTTTCCGCACTCGCGACCACGCACGTCCACAGTGCTTATCCTCATTCTTCGGACGGCTCCGGGCCCGGCTGGACGGGCCTCCGGGCGTTTTCCGCTCGCTCCACAGGACAGTCAGTACTACGACTGCTGTGTGCTATGTTCTTCTCCCTTAGACGTCTGCCGAGGGTTCGAGCATGGAAATCCGCCTGAAGCGAGAGCAGCTGCTGGCCGAGCTGGTTCCGATGCAGGGCATCGTGGAGCGCAGGACGACGATCCCGGTTCTCTCGCATCTGCTCATCGCGGCGCGGGACGGGCGCATGCACCTGGCGGCGACCGATCTCGACGTGTCGTTGACCAGTTCGCTCGACGCACGGGTCACGGGCGAGTGGGCGCTCGCGGTGCAGGCGCGCAAGCTGATGGAGATCGTACGCGCGCTGGTGGCCGACGAGATCACGCTCAGCGCCGAGGACGAAAAGGCGCTGCGCATCGTCGGCGGTCGCTCGCGCTTCCGCATCCACGGGCTCTCGCCGGCCGACTTCCCGACCCTGCCACGGGTGGAGGGAAAGCCGGCGCTCGAGCTGCCGCTGGCGGCGTTCCGTCGCATGATCGGCAAGGTCCTCTTCGCGGTGTCGTCGGAGGAGTCCCGGTTCCAGCTCTCCGGCGCGCTGCTCAAGCTCAAGGGCAAGCGCGCGGAGATGATCGCCACCGACGGGCACCGGCTGGCGCTGATCGATGCCGCGCTGCCGCAGGCGGCGAGCGGCGAGGAGGCGGTGCTGGTGCCGCGCAAGGCGCTGCACGAGCTGCTCCGGCTCGAGGGCGGGGGCACGCTCGAGTTCCGGCGCGGCGAGCACCACCTGGCGTTCCGCGCCGGCGAACGGGAGATGATCTGCCGCATCCTCGAGGGCAGCTTCCCGGACTACGAGCGCGTCATCGCGCGCAACCACGACAAGAAGGTGATCTGCGACCGGCGCACGCTCTCGGAAGCGGTGCAGCGCGTGGCGCTGGTCACCGGCGAG
The DNA here is from genome assembly GCA_017860005.1 of Acidobacteriota bacterium. GTDB lineage: Bacteria > Acidobacteriota > Thermoanaerobaculia > Multivoradales > JAGPDF01 > JACTMI01. The sequence continues at coordinate 7,804 of JAFNAE010000111.1, forward strand.
CGCAACCGCGGCGTCCGGCTGGAGTTCGCCGCGGGGGAGATCACCGTGGCGGCCGCCAACCCGGACCTGGGCGAGGCGAGCGAGACGCTGGCCAGCGAGTACTCGGGCCCGGGGCTCAAGATCGGCCTCAACCCGGACTACCTCGCGCAGTTCCTGCAGGCGGTCGAGACCGAGAAGGTCGTGCTCGAGCTCAAGGACGAGAACAGTCAGTGCGTCGGGCAGCCGGTGCGGGCCGAAGGCGCCGAGGGCCCCGACGAGCGCTACCTGTGCGTGATCATGCCGATGCGGATCTGACGATCCGCCGCGCGTGAGCCTGCCGACCCTCCTCCGTCTCCGTCTCCACGACTTCCGCTGCTTCGCGCGGCTCGACTGGCGCCCGCCGGGCGGCCGCCTGGTGCTGGTCGGAGCCAACGGCACGGGCAAGACGACGCTGCTCGAAGCGGTCTACCTGGCCGCGACGACGCGCAGCTTCCGGGCGCCGCGCCCGGCGGCATGTGTGCGCCGCGGCACGGCGGGGTTCTCGGTGGTGGCCGAGGTCGGCGAGCGGCCGCGCCGCGAGCTGGCGGTGGCGTGGAGCTCGGCCGGGCGGACCCGCACGCTCGACGGCAAGGAGACGCCGCTGGTGGAGCACCTGGCGGCGCTGCCGGTGCTGGCCTGGAGTCGCGGCGAGGCGGAGCTGGTCGCGGGCGGACCGGCGGCGCGCCGGAGCTTCCTCGACCGCGGGCTCGTGCACGTGCGCCCGGCGGTGCTCGAGGACCTGGCGCGCTACCGGCGCGCGCTGGCCGAGAAGCGGGCTCTGCTGGCACGGCGGGACGAGCGCGGGCTCGAGGCGTGGAACGCGCTGCTGGCGCGGCACGGCGCCGCCCTCGGCGCGGCGCGCGCACGGCTCGCCGAGGAGGTCGGGCACGAGCTGGCCGAGCTGGCGCGCCGGCACGCGCCCGAGCTCTCGCCGCTCGCGCTGCGCTATCGGCCGGCGGCGCCGGCGACCCTGGCCGGCGAGGCCGAGCTGGCGCGCGCGCTCGAGGCCGCGCGCGGCGAAGAGCTCGCGCGCCGCTCGCCTCTGGTCGGCCCGCACCGGGACGAAGTCGAGCTGGAGTGGGCCGGCGTACCGGTGCGCGGCGCGGTCTCCGCGGGCGAGGCGAAGGCGCTCGGCCTGCTCCTGGTCGCGGCGCTGGCGCGGCGCCTCGCGCGGGCGGAGCGCGAGCCGACGTTGCTGCTCGACGACGCCGACGCCGAGCTCGACGCGGCGCGCGTGGCGCGCATCGCGGAGGCGTTCGCGGGCTTCGAGCGGGTGCTCGTGACCTCGAGCCGCGGGGAGGTCTGGCGCGGCGTCCCGGGCTTCGAGGAGGTGCCCCTCGGAGGCGCCGCCGGAGGCCTCCGGTGGGACTCGTAAACCGGCCGGAAACAGCGGCCTAACCCGTTATTTCTGAATGCTTTAGAGCTTGTGGTCGGAGCCCGCCCTGTGATAGGTTTGGGGTCTCCCTGAGGACGCGTCGCGGCGCTCCGCCGGACGCACCGAACGGCGACTCCAGACGAGGGCGAACTTGGCCACGAAAGCAGCCCCGACCTACACCGCGGAAGACATCAAGGTCCTCAAGGGCCTGGAGGCGGTGCGCAAGCGCCCGGGCATGTACATCGGCGACACCGACGACGGCTCGGGTCTGCACCACATGGTGTTCGAGCTCGTCGACAACTCGGTCGACGAGGTGCAGGCCGGATACGCGGAGTCGATCCGCGTCGTCATCCACTCCGACAACTCGGTCACGGTCGAGGACGACGGGCGCGGCATCCCGGTCGA
>JAFNAE010000244.1 GCA_017860005.1 Acidobacteriota bacterium
CGCCAGGTAGAGGGTGAGCGGCGGTGCGCCCGACACCGGCGCGCTGGCGCCCTCCCGGCGCGCCGGCGGCGGCCGGTGGTGCCACTGGGCGACGATCTGGAACGTGCCCTCCGGCGGGTCCTCGAAGTCGGCCGGAACGAACAGGCTCCAGCCGTACCAGACTTCGCTGCCGTTGCCCGCGCGCTCGCGCTCGAGCGAGCGGTCGCCGAGCTTGAGCTCCACCCGCTCCTTGTCGGCGGCGACGTCGCCGGTCTCCAGATTCACCCGTGCCGCGTAGCGGCCGCGACGTACCGGCTCCTCGACCACGACGATCGAATCCCGGCGCGCGCTGTCTCGTGCCCAGCCGTCGAGCGTGCCGCTCTCGAAGTCGCCGTTGAACCAGACTCCGGCCCGCGGCGCAGAAGCGGCCTGCGGAGCGGCCTGCGGGGCGTCCTCCTCCTGCCGCCCGCCGCCGCAGCCGCCCGTGACCAGAATCAGGGCCGCCAGCGTCCCCCGGACGATCGAGCTCTCCCTCATCGCTCTTGCCGATCCCTTCTCCATTGCCGGCGGCGCGGATCCGCCGGGGCTACTTCGCGGCCGGGTCGGGCTGCATGAGGCCGAGCAGGTTGCCGTCCGGATCCTGGACGTAGGCGAGCCAGCCGACGCCGGGGATCGGCATCTTCTCCGGATCCTGGACGTAGGCGAGCCAGCCGACGCCGGGGATCGGCATCTTCGGCACCGCCGCGACGGCGCCCAGCGCGAGCGCCCGCGCGAAGGTGTCGTCGAGCGCGGCGACCTCGGCGGTGCAGACGAAGGCGTTGACCGACTGGCCCGGCGCCGGGCGCGGGCCCCGCCGCGGCAGCAGGCCGCCGTTGATGCCGGGCGACTCGGCCGGACCGGTCTCGAGCAGCCAGTAGTCCATGCCGCCCCACTTCTCGACCTTCCAGCCGAGCAGCGCGCGGTAGAACGTGGCGAGCGCCTCCGGGTCCGACGCCTGGATCTCGAAATGGACGATGCGGCCCATGGCTGCCTCCGGAGTCGAGCGACGCGGGTCAGTACGCCAGCACCTCGCGCGCGGCGGCGAGGACCTGGGGGTCTTCGGGCAGGAGCGCCTCCTCGAGCACGCGCGCGTAGGGGACCGGGCGGTCGGGGTAGGCGACGCGCTTGATCGGGGCGTCCAGCCAGGCGAAGGCGGCGTCGGCGATGCGCGCCGCGACTTCGCCGCCGAAGCCGCCGGTCAGCTGCGCCTCGTGCGCGATCACCACCCGGCTGGTCTTGCGGACCGACGCGAGCACCGTGTCGTCGTCGAACGGCACCAGCGTGCGCAGGTCCACAACCTCGACCTCGATGCCCTCCCCGGCGAGCACCTCGGCGGCGTCGAGCGCCGTCCAGACCTGCGCGCCCCAGGCGACGATGGTCAGGTCGCGGCCCACGCGCGCCAGGCGCGCCTTGCCGAGCGGCACCAGGAGCTCGCCCGGCGGCAGCTTCTCCTTGACCCGGCGGTAGAGGAACTTGTGCTCGCAGAAGATCACCGGATTCGGATCCCGGATCGCGGATTTCAGCAGCCCCTTGGCGTCCGCGGCCGTCGCCGGGCAGACCACCTTGAGGCCGGCGACGTGCGCGAACCACGACTCCGGGTTCTGCGAGTGGAAGGCGCCGGCGCCCACCGCGCCGCCCGCGGGCAGTCGCACCACCATCGGGCAGGGGCGCTCGAAGCGGTAGAAGAACTTCGCCGCGACGTTGACGATCTGGTTGAAGCCGCAGGTGACGAAGTCCGCGAACTGCATCTCGACCACCGGCACCTGGTCGAGCAGCGCAGCGCCGGCCGCCAGCCCGAGCGTGCCCGACTCCGAGATCGGCGTGTCGAGCACGCGCTCCGGCCAGCGCGCGGCCAGGCCGCGCGTGACCCGGAAGGCGCCCTCGAAGGTCGCGATGTCCTGGCCGAGCAGGACCACCTGCGGGTCGCGCTCCATCTCCTCGCGCAGCGCCTCGTGGATGGCGTCGAGATAGGTCAGCTCGCCGGCGGCGACCGGCGTCGGCGCACCCGTGAAGGCGGCCATCGCGGTCGGCATCTCCGGCTCCTCCTCGGCGATCGGCACGTCGTCGGGCAGGTGCGCGTCCTCGGCGGCGGCGCGCGCCGAGACGCGGGTCGCGTCGAGCTCCTCGCGCCGCGCGGAGCGCCGGCGGCGCGCGCCGCCCGGCGCCGGCAGCACCGGCTCGCCGCGCTGCGCGGCGTAGACCGGGCGCAGGGCGACCCCGGGGTCGGGCGCGGGCGCGGCGAGCGCGCGCGCGATCGCGCCCTCGGCCAGCTCGCGCGCGCGCTGGTCGAGCCGCTCGCGCGTCGCGGCGTCGAGCACGCCCTGCTCCTCGAGCCGGCGCGCGTAGCCGGGCACCGGGTCCTGCGCGCGGTAGATCGCCAGCTCGTCGGAGGGCACCACCTTCATCGAGCCGTCGCCCTCGGCGTGGCCGCGCAGGCGCCCGACCATCGCCTCGAGCAGCGTCGGCCCCTTGCCCGTGCGCGCGCGCGCCACCGCGATCTCGAGCGCGCGCGCCATGGCGTCCGGGTCGTTGCCGTCCACCGTCTCGGAGGGAATGCCGTAGCCGGGCCCGCGGTCCGACAGCTGCAGGCAGGCGTACTGCTGGCGCGCCGGCGTCGAGAAGGCGTAGCGGTTGTTCTCGATCACGAGCACCAGCGGCAGCTTCCACACCGCCGCCAGGTTGAGTCCCTCGTGGAAGTCCCCGGTCGACGTGCCGCCCTCGCCGATGAAGTTGACCGCCACGCGGTCGGTGCCGTGGCGCTGGAGGGCGAAGGCGCAGCCGGCGGCGACCGGGATCATGGCGCCCAGGTGGCTGATCATGCCGACGTGGAGCAGGCCCTCGTCGGGCGCGAAGTAGCCGTAGTGGTAGGAGCGCTCGACCCCCTCCGAGAAGCCACCCGCGCGCCCGAGCACCTGGCGCGCCAGCCGTTCGAACAGCGCCTCCGGGTCGGGCCGCCGGCCGTCCGGCGCGCCGAAGCCGAAGCCGGGGAAGGCGCGCGCCGGATCGAGGTAGAAGGCGAGGATCGCCCCCAGGTCGCGGTGCAGCGAGCAGAGCACGTCCCCCGGCTCGAGCGCGAGGCCGGCCGGCACCGAGATCGCCTCGTTGCCGATCGCGCTGTACCACTTCGCGACGCGGCCGGTGAGCAGGAGCGACTCGAAACGCGCGTCGAACTCGCGCGCGAGCTTCATGAAGGCGTAGCGCAGGGCGTACCGGGTCGGGTCGTCCATCGACGGGGCTCGGGAACGGGCCGCGCGAGTCTAAGCCGCGCGCGCGCAGGCGGCAAGGCCGGTCAGCGGCCGCCGAGCCGGAGCGCGCGCACGCGCTGCTCGAAGGCGTTGCGCTGCGGATGGTCGGGCGCCATCTGGAGCACGATCTTGAGCGCCATCTCCGCCTCCGCGGCCTTGCGCTGATCGAGGAAAGTCTCGAGCTGGCGGATCCCGGACTCGATTCCCAGCTGCTTGCGGTGGACCTCCTCGAAGCGCGCCACCTCGGCGTAGAGCAGCGCCGGCCGCGGCGAATCCGGGATGGTGTGCTCGAACTCGAGCACCACGTCGCGCGCCCCCATCCAGTCGCGCTTCTGCACCCGCTCCCGGTAGCGGCGCTCGAACTCCTGCGCCTTCGACTCGCGCTCCGCGAGCGCCGCGATGTCGGCGATGCGCAGCCGGTAGTTCTCGACCGAGACGCGTGCCATGCCGCCCGCCGCGAGGCGCTCGAGCTCTCTCTCGGCGTCGGCCAGCCGGCGGTCCTGGAGCAGGTTCTCCATGCGGTCCCGGCGCCGGCCCTCCTCCTCCTGGGCGCGCGAGCGCGCCGCGCTCTGCTCGGTCTCCTCGCGCAGCGTGTCGGCGAGCCGGTTCGAGGGATCGACCTTCTCGATCTCCGTCACCTTCGAGCGCGCCGCCGCGAAGTCGCCGCGTGCGATCGCCTGGCGGCCCTCCTCGAACGCGGCCTGGGCGCGCTTGTGCTGCTCCGCCTCCTCGCCCATCATCGAGACCCAGGTCTCGTAGTCGCCGCGCCGCGGATGGTTCGGCATCAACTCGAGCAGCGTGTCGAGCGCGAAGCGTGCCAGGGACTGCTTGTGCTCGCGCATGTACTTGTCGAGCAACCGCTCGGCCTCGGCGACGCGCGCCCGCTGCGCGTCCTGGGCCGCCGCGGCGGCCGGGGCCGCCGCCGGAGCGGGCGCCGCGACGGGCGCCGGGCCCGGGGCGGGTGCCACCGCGGGCCGCGGCCGCGGCGCCGGCGCGGCC
>JAFNAE010000245.1 GCA_017860005.1 Acidobacteriota bacterium
GCGCCGCCGAAGGCGCTCCCGACGCCGAGCGTCGCGGTCGAAAGGAACCGCTCGACCGGGCTCTCCGTCCAGTGCAGCTCGGCACCCGGACCGACCGTGCGCGGCCAGAACCAGGGTGCGAGGGCGGCTACCGGCAGCACGCCCGCGAGCGCGAGCCACGTCCGCGGCCGCCGCCACGGTCCGCTCACGATCAGGACCAAGGCCCCGACGACCGCCACCACGAAGGCCACCAGGTGAGCGCAGAAGGCGAGCGCGGCCAGCGCGTTGGCGAGGACGAGCCCGAGCGCGTCGGGCCGCTCCCGAACCCGGATCGTCACCGCCCAGTAGAGGAACGCGAGGGGCACGCCCCAGAGGAATCCGAAGAAGCCCATGAAGAACGGGAAGCCGAGGGCGAGCGCCGCGGCGGCGAGCGCGGGCAGCCACGGCTCTCCTCCCAGCGCGCGGGAGAAGAGGCCGACCGAGAACGGCAGCGCGATCAGATAGAGCGCGGCACCGAGGCGCTCGGCCAGCGGCATCGGCAGCGTGCCGGCGAAGGCCTCGAGGAACCACGAATAGACGACGTTCGGGTAGATCCGACGCGGATTCAACTCGAACGCCGCCGCCAGCGGACCGCCGGGATCGACCGCGAGCCGGTGAGCGACCCAGGCGCTGTACTGGTGGGAGGGGCCGTCGTTGGTCGGCAGCCGCGCGTGCGCGGCGACGAGCCCGAGCTCGCATCCGATCACGAGCAGAGCGCACGCCGGCGCCACCCAGCGCAGGCCTCGCGCTGCGGAGCGCGGCTCGGCGCGGGCTTCCATCTCGCTCGCCTCCATCCCCGCCGCCGAGGATATTCCGACAGCGCCGCGGCGGCGGTGACCCCGGCCACGGCCGGGGCCGGCCGGCTCTCAGCGGCGCCCGAAGCGGCGCTCGAGGTCGGCGTCGGTGAGCACCAGGACCACCGGGCGGCCGTGCGGACAGGCATAGGGGTTCTCGGCGCGGAACAGCTCGGAGACCAGGGCCTCGAGCTTCTCCGGCGAGAGGGGGTGGTGCATCTTGACCGCCGCACGGCAGGCCATCGAGGCCGCCAGGTCGTCGAGCAGGCGACGGCGCAGGTTCTCGGAGGTCGCCTCGGCGTCGGTGGCGAGCGCGAGCAGCAGGCCGCGCGCCTCCTCGGGACCGAGCGCGGCGGGCGCCCCCGACAGGGCGAGGGTGCCACCGGAGAGCACCTCGAGCTCGAATCCCGCCGCGCCGAGCGCCGGCGCGAGGTGGGCCAGGTGCAGGCTCTCCGCACGCGACAGCTCGAGCAGGAGCGGCGTCACCAGGGCCTGGGCGGCCGGGGTCTCTCCGGCCAGGGCCCGGCGCAGCCGCTCGTAGAGGATCCGTTCGTGCGCGACGTGCTGATCGAGGAGATAGAGACCGTCGGGACCCTCGAGCAGCACCAGGGTCCCCTTGTACTGCCCCAGGAGCCGGAACGGACGCACCTCGCCCGACCGGCCGGAGAGCGGCACCTGCGGACGGTCGAGCGGCGCGAACGCAGCGGTCGCGATCCTCGCCTCCCCCGCCGCGCCCGGCGCGGTGGCGGGCTCTCCCGGTCGCGGCCACCCTCCTTCCCGCACCTCGTCGCCCGCACCGGCGCCACGCCCCCCCAGACCCTCCCACGCCGCCGGCGCGGCGAGGGGACCGCTCGCGGCGCGCAGCGGCGCCGGCTCCTCGCGCCGCGCGCGGCCCAGGGCCGCGCGCAGCGACTCGCCGACGACGTCGATCAGGCGCCCGTCCCGGAAGCGCACCTCGGCCTTCTGGGGATGGACGTTGACGTCGACCTGGTCGGGCGGCAGATCGAGGAAGAGGAACAGAGACGGGAATTCGTCGCTGCGCCACTCCTCGCGCACGGCGCGGTAGAAGGCCGCGAGCACGGTGCGGTCGCGCACCAGGCGCCGGTTCACGAATACGAAGGCGCGCCGCCCGCGCGCGGTCGCCGGCGTGCCGACCAGGCCCCAGACTCCGGGACCCTCGATCTCCACCAGGTCGGCCTCGAGCCGGGGGCCGAAGACCTGGGCCACGCGCGCGCGCAGCCCGGCGGCCCCGGCGGCGAGCGCCGGCGCCTCGACCACGAGGCGCCCCTCGTGGCGCACGCTGAAAGCGGCGTCCGGCCGCGCCAGCGCGTAGCCCTCGACCACCTCCACCGCGCGCCGGAGCTCGGTCTCGCGCGACTTGAGGAACTTGCGCCGCGCCGGCACGTTCCAGAACAGCGACGCGACCTCGATCGTGGTGCCGCGCGCGCGCGCCGCCGGCTCGACCGAGAGCACCCGGCCGCCCTCTAGGCGTACGCGGGTGCCGCCTCCGGGCGACTCCGCGCTGAGCAGCTCGACCTTCGAGACGGCCGCGATCGCGGCCAGCGCCTCGCCGCGGAAGCCGAGCGTCGCGACCCGCTCGAGGTCGCCGAAGCTCGCGATCTTCGAGGTGGCATGGCGGTCGAACGCGAGCAGCGCGTCGTCGCGGTCCATGCCGTGGCCGTCGTCGGCAACCCGCACGCGCCGCGCGCCGCCGCCCTCGAGCTCGATCTCGAGCGCGCCGGCGCCGGCGTCGAGCGCGTTCTCGACCAGCTCCTTGACCACCGACGCCGGGCGCTCGACCACCTCGCCGGCGGCGATCTGCGACACCAGGGTGTCGGGCAGGATGCGGATGCGCGGCACCGGGCGAGTCTACCCCCGCGCCTTGAATCCCTTCTCCCGCAGCGCCGCCTGGGCGGCGGCGAGGCGGGCGATCGGCACGCGGAAGGGCGAGCAGGAGACGTAGTCGAGTCCGATGCGATGGCAGAACTCCACCGACTTCGGGTCGCCGCCGTGCTCGCCGCAGATGCCGACCTCGAGGCCCGGGCGCGCGCCCCGGCCGAGCCCGACCGCCATCGACATCAGCTTGCCGACCCCCTCTTCGTCGATCGACGCGAACGGGTTCTCCTTGAGGATCCCGCGCTCGAGGTACTCCATCAGGAATCCCTTCTCGGCGTCGTCGCGCGAGATGGCGTAGGTGGTCTGCGTCAGGTCGTTGGTGCCGAACGAGAAGAACTGCGCGAAGCGCGCCAGCTGGTCGGCGGTGAGCGCCGCGCGCGGGATCTCGATCATGGTGCCGAACTTGTACTTCACGCGCAGACCCTGCTCCTCCATGACCTTCTCGGCCTCGGCCTCGAGCGCCTGCTGCTGGACCTCGAGCTCCCGCCAGTGCCCGGCGAGCGGGATCATCACCTCCGGGTGGACGTCCACGCCGTCGCGCGCGCACTGGCACGCGGCCTCGAAGATGGCCCGCACCTGCATGCGCGTGAGCGCCGCCAGGTGGATGCCGAGCCGCACGCCGCGCAGGCCGAGCATCGGGGCAGGCCGGCCATGGCGCGGAAGAGGCCGTCGAAATCCGCGCGCTGGTAGGGCAACAGCACCGCCAGGCACTCGGCGACGACCTCCGGATTCTCCTTCTCGAGGATCATGCGCTGCACGTGCGGCAGCCGGTGGGTCTCGAAGAACATGTGCTCGGTACGGCACAGGCCGATGCCCTGGGCGCCGTACTCGCGCGCGCGTCGCGCGTCGGCCGGATAGTCGGAGTTGGCCCACACCTGGAGGCGCCGGAACCCGTCCGCCCAGCCGAGCAGCTTGTTCAGGAACGGATCCTGGATGTCGGGGACCACGGTCTCGAAGCGCGCCGCGAAGACCTCGCCGGTGGTGCCGTCGATCGAGACCCAGTCGCCCTCCCGGAGCACCCGGCTGCCGACGCGGATCTCGCGCGCCTCGAGGTCGACCTCGAGCGCCGCCACTCCCACCACCGCGGGCTTGCCGAACTGGCGCGCGACCAGGGCGGCGTGGCTGGTGCGGCCGCCGCGGCTGGTCACGATGCCGAGCGCGGCGAGCATGCCGTGCACGTCGTCGGGCTTGGTCTCGGGCCGCACCATCACGACGGGCCGCCCCTCCTGCTTGGCCCAGCGCTCCGCGATATCGGCGTCGAGCGCGATCTGGCCCACGGCGGCGCCCGGGGAGACGTTGAGGCCCGCGCCCAGCCGCTGCCCGGCCTCCACCGCGCGCTTCACCATCGCCTTGTCGAACTGCGGGTGCAGGAAGAAGTCGACGTGCTCGGGGGTGACCCGCAGCACGGCCTGCTCGCGCGAGATGAGCCCCTCCTCGGCCATCTCGACCGCGATGCGCACCGCGGCCTGCGCGGTGCGCTTGGCGTCGCGGGTCTGCAGCATCCAGAGCTTGCCCCGCTCGATCGTGAACTCGACGTCCTGCATCTCCCGGTAGTGCCCCTCGAGCCGGCTGCAGATCTGGGCGAACTCCTCGTAGGCGGCAGGCATCTCGACCTTGAGCTGCTCGATCGGCTTGGTCAGCCGGATGCCCGCCACCACGTCCTCGCCCTGGGCGTTGGTCAGGTAGTCGCCTTCGATCTGCTTCTCGCCGGTGGCGCCGCTGCGGGTCATCGCCACGCCGGTGGCCGAGTCGTTGCCCAGGTTCCCGAACACCATCGTGCAGATGTTGACCGCGGTGCCGAGGTCGTGGGGGATCTTCGCGGCGTTGCGGTAGTCGACGGCGCGTTTGCCGTTCCAGCTCCGGAACACCGCCTCGGTCGCGTAGCGGATCTGCTCGATCGGATCCTGCGGGAAGCCGCGCCCGGTATGGCGGCGGAAGAGCCGCTCGAACTCGGCCGTGACGCGCTGCCAGTCCTCCGCGCCGAGGTCGGAGTCGTTGTCCACGCCCGCGCGCCGGCGCGCCTCGGCGAGGACCTCCTCGAACGGCTCGTCCGCGATGCCCATCACCACCGACCCGAACATCTGGATCAGGCGGCGGTAGCTGTCGAACGCGAAGCGCGCGTCGCCGGTGAGTCGGGCCATGCCCTCGGCCACCGCGTCGTTCATGCCGATGTTGAGGACGGTGTCCATCATCCCCGGCATCGAGAACCTGGCGCCCGAGCGGCAGGAGACGAGCAGCGGGTTGCCCGGGTCGCCGAAGGTCTTGCCGGTGCGCTGCTCGAGACGGCGCAGCGCCTCGGACTCTTCCTCCCAGAGGCCGTCCGGGAACTGGTCGCCGGCGGCCAGGAAGGCGTTGCACGCCTCGGTGGTGACCGTGAAGCCGGGCGGCACCGGCACCCCGATCCGGGTCATGTCGGCGAGGTTGGCGCCCTTGCCGCCCAGCAGTCCGCGCGCGCCGTCCCAGCCCCCGGCCGCCGCCTCGGCCGCCGCCACCTCGTCGAACCCGTACACCCACTTCCGTTGGCTCATGCCCGGACTCCCCATGATCGGCGGGCCGCGATCCCGGCGGCGACCGTCCTCGAGGATCCTAGACCGGGGCCCGGAGGCTCCTGCCTCCCCTGCGGGGTGGTAAACCTGCCGCGCGGCGGCTCAGGAGTCGCCGCGGGTGCGCAGCTGCGCCTTGTCGACCACCAGCGCCGACAGGTCGGCCGCCGTCGCGATCGAGCTTCGGATGGCGGCCAGAAGCCCCAGCCGGTTCCGGCGCACCACGGGATCGGGGTCCATCACCAGCACCTCGACGAAGAAGCGGTCGAGCGGACCGGCGAAGCGCCCGACCGCGGCGAGGGCGCGCGAGAAGTCTCCCGCATCCGCCGCGGCGGCGAGCTCGCTCTCGAGCTCGGCGCGCGCCGAGAGCAGGGCGCGCTCGGCCTCCGACGTCAACGCGCCGACCTCGGGGCGTGCCGGCAGCGACGGCTCGGCGGCGTCCTTGAGGATGTTGGTGAGGCGCTTGAACGAGAGCACGACCGAGAGGAGCTCGGGATCCTCGCGCACCTCGTGGATCGCCCGCACGCGGCGCTCCAGCGAGGGCAGCGCCTCGAGCGGCGAGCCGGCCGCGCCGAGACCGGCTTCGATCTCGTCGTAGGCCAGGCCGCGCATGCCCAGCAGGTAGCGCACGCGATCCTCGAAGAACGGCTTCAGCTTCGCCCACGTCTCGTCCTCGGAGAGCCGGAGGCCGGAGTGGCACTGCCAGGCACCGCGCGTCAGCTGCTCGAGACCGAGCTCGATCCCCCCTTCGAGGAGCAGACGGACGACGGCGAGGGCGGCCCGTCTCAGGCCGTAGGGATCCTTGCTGCCGGTCGGAATCGCGCCCAGGCCGAAGAAGCCGACCAGGGTGTCGATCCGGTCGGCGAGCGCCGCGATCCGCCCGATGCGTCCGCGCGGCAGCGGGTCGTCGATGCCTCCCGGCTGGTACTGGTCGTAGATCGCCTGCCAGACCGCCTCCGGCTGGCCGTCCTCGCGCGCATAGATGCCGCCCATGACTCCCTGGAGGGTCGTGAACTCGCGGACCATCTCGGTCGTGAGATCCACCTTGAGCAGCCTCTGCGTGGTGTCCAGGTCTCCGATCGCCGCCTCCGAGAGCCCCAGCTGTCCCTTCCAGTGGGAGGCGAGGGAGTTCATGCGGTGCCACTTCGCGTCGTAGTGGCCCAGCTTCTCGTGGAAGGAGAGATGCTCGAGGCGCGGCACCAGGTCCTCGAGCTTCTGTGCGCGGTCCTTCTGCCAGAAGAAGGCGGCGTCGGCCAGCCGCGCGGCCACCACCCATTCGTTGCCCGCGCGCACGCGGCCGGCGGGATCGTCGGGGCGGTCCATGACGGTCAGGAAGAGCGGCGCCAGGCGGCCCTCCCGCTCGACCGTGAGCGCGCTCTGATGGTCGCGCAGCGAGGCCTGGAGGACCTCGCGCGGGAGCGCCAGGAGGGCCGCCTCGAAGCCGCCCTCGAGCACGCCCGGGACCTCGCAGATGGCGGCGAGCTTGTCGAGCAGCTCGCCGTCCTCGACCAGCCGGCCGCCCGCGGCGGCGGCCCGCTCCTCCATCGCCGCGGCCAGGCGTCGCCGCCGCTCCTCGGGCGCCGGC
>JAFNAE010000246.1 GCA_017860005.1 Acidobacteriota bacterium
CCGGATTGAGACCGGTCGCGTCCCCCACCCAGCCTCGCCTCCCGCCGCGATGACGCAGCTCACCCTCGCCGAGGAGGGGATCGATCTGCTCTTCGGCACGCGCGACGAGAACCTGCGGCGGATCGAGTCCGCCTACGGCGTCACCGTCGGCGCGCGCGGCAACCAGGTCCACATCGCCGGCGAGGCGGCCGCGGTCGCCGCCGCCGGGACCCTGATCGAGGAGCTCTCGAAGCTGCTCGAGAAGGGCTACCGCGTCAAGCCCGAGGACGTCTCGACCGCGATCCGGGTGCTGGCCGAGCGGCCCGGCACCTCGCTGGTCGAGTTCTTCGTCGCCGACGGCTCGCTCGCCTCGGTGCGGCGCCTGATCGCGCCGCGCAGCCTCAACCAGCAGCTCTACGTCAAGGCGATGGCCGAGCACGACATGGTGATCTCGGTCGGGCCGGCGGGCACGGGCAAGACCTACCTGGCGGTGGCGATGGCGGCCGCGGCGCTGGTCGAGAAACGGGTCAAGCGCCTGGTGCTGGCGCGGCCCGCGGTCGAGGCGGGCGAGAAGCTGGGCTTCCTGCCCGGCGACCTCGCCGAGAAGGTGAATCCGTACCTGCGCCCCCTGCACGACGCGCTCCACGACATCCTGGGCTTCGAGAAGGTGGCGCGCATGATGGAGCGGGGCGTGATCGAGGTGGCTCCGCTCGCCTTCATGCGCGGACGCACGCTCAACGACAGCTTCGTGATCCTCGACGAGGCCCAGAACACCACCTCCGAGCAGATGAAGATGTTCCTCACGCGCATCGGATTCAACTCGAAGGCGGTGATCACCGGCGACATCACGCAGGTCGATCTGCCGAAGGGCGTGACCTCGGGCCTGCGCGAGGCGCTCGAGGTGCTGCGCGGCGTCGAGGGGATCGCGCTCGTGGCCTTCGACGAGCGCGACGTGGTGCGCCATCCGCTGGTGCAGAAGATCGTCGGCGCCTACGACCGGCACGAGCGGCGCCTGGAAAGCGCCCCGTGAACGCTGCCTCGGGCGGCCCGGCGCGGCGACGCCGCGTCGAGATCTCGGGCCGGGGACGCTTTCCGGCGCTGCGCGCGCCCGGCCTGGAGCCCTGGCTCGAGCGCCTGCTCGCCGCGCTGGCGCCGCAGGCGGACTCCCTGGTCCTGCGCCTGGTCGGCGACCGCGCCATGAGACGGCTCAACCGCGTGTACCGCGGCCACGACGCCACCACGGACGTGCTCTCCTTCCCGGGCGCTCCGAGCCCGGATGGGCTGCACCTGGGCGACGTGGTGGTCTCGGTGCCGGAGGCCTCCCGCCAGGCCGGAGCGCGCGGACACTCGGCCGGGCGCGAGATCCGACTGCTCGCGCTGCACGGGATCCTCCACTGCCTGGGCCACGACCACGAGACCGACGGCGGCGAGATGGAGCGCCTCGAGCGCCGTCTGCGCCGGCGCTTCCTCGACCATGCCTGACGCCGCCTCGCCCGCGCGCTGGCTGGCGCTCGCGCTCGCCCTGCTGCCCCTGGTGCCGCTCTCGTCGCTGATGACGGCCCTGCTCGAGCGGTCGGGCCCGATCCGCATGCGGCACTGGGTCGAGGAGGCCGGGGGGCGGATGCGCGCCCTCTACGAGCATCCGGTGCGCTTCGAGGTCTTCCGCTACCTCCTCAACCTGGTCGCCAAGCTCTCCCCGCTGGCGCTCTTCGTGGCCTCCTGGCGCGCGCTCTCGCTGGGCGGCGCGCTGTCGCCCTGGGCGTTCTCCGGGTTGCTGGTTGCGGCGGCGGTGGCGGCCACCGAGCTCGGCAACCGGTCGCTGCTCGCCCACGACTCCGAACGATCGCTGCGCAGGCTGACCTGGGTCTTCCGCCTCGCCCTGGCGTTGCTGGCGCCGCTGGTGGTGGCGCTGGCGGCGCTCGTGCCCCGCCGGCGGGAGGGGGAGGTGGCCGAGCCGGCGGCGGAGGACGAGGCGAGCGAGGAGGAGGTCGAGGCGTTCATCGACGTCGGCACGCGCGAGGGCATCCTGGAGCCGGCGGATCGCGACCTGGTCTGGGGCGTGGTGGACTTCGGCGACACCCAGGTCAGGAGCGTGATGACGCCGCGCGTGGACGTGATCGCGGCCAGCGCCGAGGAGTCCCTCGACGCGCTGGCCGAGCGCTTCATCGAGTCGTCGGTCTCGCGCATGCCGCTCTACCGGGGCTCCGTCGATCAGATCGTCGGCGTGCTCCACATCCGCGATCTGCTCGCCGGCCTGCGGCGCACGCCGCGGCCGACCGCGGCCGAGCTCTCGCAGCCGCCGCTGCTGGTGCCCGAGACGAAGCTCCTGGGCGACCTGCTCAAGGTGTTCCAGGCACGGCGCCAGCACCTCGCCGTGGTGATCAACGAGTGGGGCGGCACGGAGGGCGTGGTGACGGTCGAGGACCTGGTCGAGGAGATCGTGGGCGAGATCGCCGACGAGCACGACGAGGGCGAGCCGGAGAACCGCCTGCTGCCCGACGGCAGCCTCCTGCTCGACGGCCGGGCGCCGATCGAGACGCTCGACGAGTTCTTCGCCTGGCGCCCCGACACGGAGTCGAGCGAGACCGTGGGCGGCCTGATCTCCGGCCTGCTCGGCTATGTGCCGCAGGCGGGGGAGAGCTTCGAGCACGAAGGCCTGCGCTACGAGGTCGAGCGCGCCGACGAACGCCGGATCCTCGCTCTGCGCGTGCGCCGCTCCGAGGGGGAGGAAGGGATGCCCGATGCCTAGATCGGGCTCGGTGGCGCTGGTCGGCCGGCCCAACGCCGGCAAGTCGACCCTGCTCAACCGGCTCCTGGGCGAGAAGGTGGCGATCGTCTCCGACAAGCCGCAGACCACGCGCCACCGGATCGTCGGCGTCCTCTCCGCGCCGGAGGGCCAGATCGTGTTCTTCGACACGCCCGGCATCCACCGGCCGCTGCACCGCCTGAACCGGCAGATGGTCCGCCAGGCCACGGAGGCGATCGAGGAGGCCGACGCGGTCTGCCTGATCGTCGATGCGGCGGAGCCGCACGGTCACGGCGACCAGTTCCTGCTCGAGCTGGTGCGCGCCGCGCGGGCGCCGAGGATCGCCGTGCTCAACAAGATCGACCAGGTGGCCAAGGCGAAGCTCCTGCCGCGCATGGCGCGCTACGCCGAGGGCGACCACTTCGCGGCCATCGTGCCGATCTCGGCGCTCGACGGCGACGGCTGCGAGCGCCTGCTCGCCGAGCTCTGGCAGCTCCTGCCGGAGGGCGATCCCGTCTACGACGCGGACCTGCTGACGCCGCACAGCGAGCGCTTCCTGGTCGGCGAGCGGATCCGCGAGAAGGTGCTCGAGGTCACCCGCAACGAGCTGCCGTTCACCACCGCGGTCCTGGTCGACGGCTGGGAGGACCAGGGGCCCGGGCGCCTGCTGCGCATCTCGGCCTCGATCCTGGTCGAGCGCGACAGCCACAAGTCGATCCTGGTCGGCAAGCGCGGCGAGATGATCAAGCGGATCGGCACGGCGGCGCGCCTCGACATCGAGGAGTTCCTGGAGCGCCGGGTCTTCCTCGACCTGCGCGTGCGCTACGAGCCCGACTGGCGCGAGGACCAGCAGCTGCTCACCGAGCTCGACCGCCACCTCCACGC
>JAFNAE010000247.1 GCA_017860005.1 Acidobacteriota bacterium
CCTACTACGGATTCGGCGGGATCTCGGGGACGAAGCTCGCGTACGCCCAGGCGGCGAGCGCGGGGACCTCCTTCTCGAGCTCCTCGCGCGTGACCACGGCGCGCGCGCGCATCAGGTAGCGCAGATAGCGCAGCGCGCGGCCCTCGCCCATCTCGACCCAGGCGAGGTCGGCGCCGCGCAGGAAGGCGGCCTCCCAGGCGAGGTCCTCGGCGAGCGGCAGCCCGAGCTGGTAGTCGGAGAGGCGCAGCGGCTGGCCGCGGCCGGCGACCTGCGCCATGCGGTCGAACTGGTCGGCGACCAGGTGCATCTGGCCCGCGTCGGTGCGCTCCCAGGTGACACGCGCCAGCAGCTGCGCGAGCAGCGCCGAGAGCCAGGGCTCCTCGCCGCGCAGCTGGCGATCCTCGAGGAAGGCCCGCGCCACGCCGAGCTGGAGCAGGGTGTCGGCCGCCGCCAGCGCGGCCGCCTCGTCCGCCGTGCCGCGGAACGGCGTGCCCGGCAGCGGCGGCAGCCAGCCGCCGGTCAGCGCGCGCACGCGCCGCACGCTCTCCTCGTCGCCTTCGGCGGCGACCGCGAAGACCCCGGGCAGGGTCAGCGCCGGCAGGCCCCAGGCGCGCTCCGGCAGCAGCTTCGCCCAGGCCGCGCGGTCGAGCACCAGCGCCTCGAGCCGGACCGGATCGCCGGCGATCAGCTGGAAGACCTCCGCCATCTCCTCGAGCCGGCGCTGCACCTGGGCCGCGCGATCGAGCGCGTCCGGCGTGTAGCGCAGGTCGGTCGCGTGCCCGGAGAGCAGGAGCAGCTCCGGGTAGGCCGCGAGCGGGTCCTGCTCGAGCTGCGGCGCGACCGGCGGCGGCGTGCCCGGCGGCGGCAGCGGCTGGCGCGGGGCCGAAGTGCAGGCGGCGATCAGCAGCGGGACGACGAGCGCGGACGCGACGGGGACTCGCATGGCGCGATCCTATCCGGCGCGGGCGGTAGACTCGGCGGCCGATGAAGGGATTCAGGATCGCCGCGCACGGCGGCCCCGAGGCGCTCGCCTGGGGCGACTGGCCGGACCCCGTGCCGGGGCCCGGGCAGGTGCGGGTCGCGGTGCGCGCCTGCGGCGTCAACCACCTCGACCTCTGGCTGCGCAACGGCGTGCCCGGCCACCGCTTCCCGCTGCCGCTCGTGCCCGGCAGCGAGGTCGCGGGCACGGTCGAGGCGCTCGGCCCCGGCGTCGAGGACCTGGCACCCGGCGACCCGGTCCTGGTCGGCGCCGGCGTCTCGTGCGGCGACTGCGTGCGCTGCCTCGCCGGCCAGGACTGGCTCTGCCCGCGCTACGGCCTGCTCGGCGAGCACCGCGACGGCGGCTACGCCGAGCTCGTCGTGGTGCCGCGGCGCAACCTCTTCCCCCTGCCGCGCGGGCTCTCCTTCGCCCAGGCCGCGGCGACGCCGCTCGTCTTCCTCACCGCCTGGCACATGCTCGCCGCGCGCGCCGAGCTCGCGCCCCACGAGGACGTGCTGCTCCACGCCGCGGGCTCGGGGGTGACCACCGCCGGCATCCAGATCGCGCGTCTGCTGGGTGCGCGCCGCATCCTGGTGACCTCCTCGTCGGCCGAGAAGCTCGAGCGCGCCCGCGCGCTCGGTGCGACCCACCTGATCGACGTGACCACGACCGACTTCGCGCGCGCCGCGCGCGAGGCGACCGGCGGCCGCGGCGTGGACGTCGTCTTCGACCACCTGGGCGGCGAGACCTTCGAGCGCAGCCTGAAGTGCCTGGCCTGGGGCGGCCGGCTGGTCACCTGCGGCGCCACCGCCGGCGCCAGCGCCGGGCTGCCGCTGCGCGCCGTCTTCTTCAAGAGCCTCTCGATCCTGGGCTCGACCATGGGCTCGAACGCCGAGCTGGCGCGCCTGCTGCCCTGGTTCGAGACCGGCGCGCTCCGCCCGGTCGTGGCGCGCACCTTCCCGCTCGAGGAGGCGCCGGCGGCGCAGGAGCTGCTCGCGGCGCGCGGCGTGTTCGGCAAGATCGTGCTCACCGTGGGCGGCGGCGGCGCCGAGGTACCGCGGCCGAAGGGCGACTGAAGGGAGGACGTCATGGACGCCAGGGAGTTCGTGGCCGGGCTGGTCGCCGAGATGCGGACGCTGTTCGCGCGCCTGGGCGAGCAGGGCGCGCTCGAGGCCGAGTCGGGCGGGCGGGTCGAGATCGTGACCCTGCTCGAGCTGGCGCTCAAGAGCGAGGTCGAGGCCTCGGAGCTGGCCGGCTTCTTCATGCCCACGACGCCCGAGATCGACGCCAAGATGGCCTTCGCCCGCCAGTGCGGCGACGAGATGAAGCACTACCACCTGATCGTCCGGCGCCTGGCCGAGCTCGGCCGCGACCCGGCCGCGCTCGACCCGCTCGAGGGCGGCTACAGCCCGCTCTACCACTACATCAAGGGCCTGAAGTCCACGGTCGAGCGCGTCGCCGCGGGACCGTTCGCGCGCGAGGCGATCGCCGAGGTCAGGAACGAGCAGTTCATCGCCCTGTGCGAGCGCGCCGGCGACCGGGCGACCGCGGACCTCTACCGCGACGTCATCCAGCCCGAGGAGGTCCTCCACCACCGGCTCGGGCGCGAGCTGCTCGAGAAGTACTGCGTCACGCCCGAGCTCCAGGCCGCGGCGGCCGAGGCCACGCGCACCACGCTCGCCATCGCCGACGAGCTCGCCGCGCTCGCCGAGCGCGCCACCGGCCTGCATCCGATCCCGGCGTCCTGATCCGGCTCCCCGATCCCGGCGCCCGCAATCCGAACTGGAGAAGCGACCGTGCAGATCAAGAGCGTCACCGTCCTGGGCGCGGGCACGATGGGGCGCGGCATCGCGCACGTCGCCGCCCTCGCCGGCTACGACACCGAGCTCTACGACGTCGACAAGGAGGTCCTCGCGCGCGCCGAGGAGTCGATCCACAGGAACCTCGACAAGGGCGTGTCGCTGGGCAAGCTCGACGCCGCGAAGGCCGAGGCCGCCAAGCTGCGCCTGGCGCTCGACACCGACCTCGCCGCCGCGGTCGAGGACGCCGACCTGGTGATCGAGGCGGCGCCCGAGTCGATGCCGCTCAAGCTCGAGCTGTTCGAGCAGGTGGCGCGCTTCGCGCCGGCCGACTCCTACTTCGCCTCCAACACCTCCTCGCTGTCGGTGACCGAGATGGGCGCGGCCTCCGGCCGCCCGGAGCGCTTCGCCGGCATGCACTTCTTCAACCCCGTGCACCTGATGAAGCTGCTCGAGATCGTGCGCGGCCTCGAGACCTCGGACGAGACGGTCGAGGTGTTCAGCGTGGTGGGCGAGAAGATGGGCAAGGAGTGCGTGGTCGTGCGCGACGTGCCCGGCTTCGCCACCTCGCGCATCAACGCGCTGATCGGCAACGAGGCCTTCCGCATGCTCGAGCAGGGTGTGGCCACCGCCGCCGACATCGACAAGGCGGTCCGGCTGGGCCTGAACCACCCGATGGGCCCGTTCGAGATGGCCGACCTGGTCGGCCTCGACGTGCGCCTCGGCATCCTCGAGCACCTGCACGCGACGCTGGGCGAGACCTTCCGCCCTTCGAACCTGATGCGCCAGTACGTCCAGGCCGGCCGCCTGGGCAGGAAGACCGGCCGCGG
>JAFNAE010000248.1 GCA_017860005.1 Acidobacteriota bacterium
TCCAACTACCTGTGCGACCGCCGGCCGGGCGACGTGATCACGATCACCGGCCCGTTCGGGCTCGCCTTCGAGGTCCCCGAGGAGAAGGACGCCGACCTGATCCTGATCGGCAGCGGCACCGGCATCGCGCCCTTCCGGGCCCTGGTCAAGCACCTCTACCGCGACGTTCCCGACTGGAAGGGGCGCGTGCTGCTCTTCCACGGCGCCAGGAGCGGACTCGAGCTGCTCTACATGAACGACGCCAAGGACGACTTCGCCCAGTACTACGACCGCGAGACCTTCGAGGCGTTCAAGGCGCTCTCGCCGCGCCCGAGCTGGGCGGACCCGATCGCCTGGGACCTGGCGATCGAGGCGCGCGGCGAGGAGGTCTGGGACCTGCTGGGCAAGCCGAAGACCTACGTCTACCTGGCCGGCCTCGAGAAGATGCGCGACGAGCTGGACCGGGTCTTCGCGCGCCTGGCGGGCTCGCCCGAGAAGTGGCGCCGGCGCAAGGCCGAGCTCGAGGCGGGCGGGCGCTGGGTCGAGCTGCTCTACTGAGCGTCCCGGTCGGGGCCGCCGGAGCGCGCCCGGGGTTCGTTCAGCGCAGGTGGACGGCGAGGCCGTCCAGGAACATCTGCACCGCGAGCGCCACCAGCAGCAGACCCGCCAGCCGCTCGAAGGCCACCAGGCCGCGCTCGCCGAGCGCGCGGTGGAGGAGCGGCGAGGCGAGCAGGATGAGCGACGAGGCGAGCCAGGCCGCGCCGAGCGCCGCGGCGAGCAGCCCCGGCCGCGCGCCCTCCTGGCCGGCGAGCAGCAGCAGGGTGGCGAGCGCCGACGGCCCGGCCACGAGCGGGATGGCGAGCGGCACCACGAACGGCTCGCCGGCGTCCGCCTCCCCGGCGCCGCCCGGCGGCGGGAAGAGCATGCGCAGCGAGATCAGGAAGAGCACGATGCCGCCCGCGATCGAGATCGACTCCTCGCGGATGCCGAGCAGGCCGACCACCGAGCGCCCGAAGAAGAGGAAGGCGAGCAGGGCGACGAGGGCGATCACCAGCTCGCGCACCAGGACGCGCGTGCGCCGCGCGGGCGCGACGCGGGAGAGCGCCGAGACGAAGAGCGGCACGTTGCCCAGCGGGTCCATGACCAGGAACAGCAGGATGGCGGCGGAGGAGAAGGTCATGGCGGAGAAGGTCCGGCCTATCCGGTCAACCCGCGCCGGGCGCGGCGGCGGCTAGCGCGCCGTCACCGGCTGCGGCACGTGCTGCGCCACGGTGAGCGCCTGGTCGAGGTCGGCGAGCAGGTCGCGCTCGTCCTCGCAGCCGACCGCCAGACGCACGAGGTCGTCCCGGATGCCCGCCGCCTCGCGCTCGGCGCGCGGCAGGCCGGCGTGGGTCATCGAGGCGGGGTGCTCGACCAGCGTCTCGACGCCGCCCAGGCTGACCGCGAGGGTGGCCAGGCGCAGGCTCTCGATGAAGCGCTTGGCGGCCGGGAAGCCGCCCTCGACGCCGAAGGAGAGCACCGCCCCCGGGCCGGCCATCTGGCGGCTGGCGAGCTCGTGCTGCGGGTGCGAGGCGAGGCCGGGGTAGCGCACCCAGGAGACGCGCGGATCGGCCTCGAGCCAGGCCGCGATCGTCTGCGCGTTGGCCTGGGCGCGCGCCAGCCGTAGCGCCAGCGTCTTGACGCCGCGCAGCACGAGCCAGGCCTGGTGCGGGTCCATGGTGCCGCCCAGCGTCTGGTGCACCTTGCGCAGGCGCGCGAGCAGCTGCGGGTCGCGCGCCACGATCATGCCCGCGACCACGTCGGTGTGGCCGTTGATGAACTTGGTCAGGCTGTGCACGACCAGGTCCGCGCCCAGCTCGAGTGGCCGCTGCAGCAGGGGCGAGGCGAAGGTGTTGTCCACCACCATCAGGGCGCCGTGGGCGCGCGCGATGCGCGCGCAGCCCTCGAGGTCGGTGACCGCCAGGGTCGGGTTGGACGGGCTCTCGACGTAGAGCATGCGTGTTCCGGGCCGCATCGCGGCCTCGACGCGCGCGAGGTCCGTGGTGTCGACGAAGGTCGCGGACACGCCGTAGCGGGAGTACTCGGTCTCGAGCACGAGTCGCGACGGCCCGTAGAGCGCGTCGGTGGCGACCACGTGCGCGCCCGAGCCGAGCAGGGCGAGGTAGACGGCGTTGACCGCCGCCATGCCGGTGGCGGCGCCGAGCGCGCCGCAGCCGCCCTCGAGGTCGGCGACGCAGGCCTCGAGCGCCGCCACGGTCGGGTTGCCGAGCCGGGTGTACTTGCAGCCCGGGTCGGCGCCCGAGAAGCGCGCCGCGCCCTGGTCGGCGTCGGTGAAGGCGAAGGTCGAGGTCTGGTAGATGGGCGTGGAGACCGCGCCGGTGGCGGCGTCGGGATGCTGCCCGGCGTGGATCACGCGGGTGGAGAGGTGGCGCTTCGGGGCGTCGCTCATGGGCTCCCTCGGGGACGGACGGGCCGACCGGTGCCAGCGGGAGAATGCTAGCAACCGCGCGTCGCCTGCCGCCCGCGCGGGCGGGTAGTATCGGGGCCGACCCCCGGGAGATCCCCCATGCCGACCCGCCCCGACCCGCGCCCGAATCCGCTCTTCGAGCTGCCGCGCCTGGGGCAGTCGGTCTGGCTCGACTACATCCGCCGCCGCATGCTCGACGACGGCGAGCTCGCCCGCCTGGCGCGCGAGGACGGCGTCTCCGGCGTGACCTCGAATCCGGCGATCTTCGAGAAGGCGATCGCCTCCGGGGACGAGTACACGGCACAGATCCTCGACGTGGCGCCCGGAGCGGGAGGGGACGCCAAGCGCATCTTCGAGGCGCTCGCGGTCGAGGACATCCGGCGCGCGGCCGACGTCCTGGCCCCGGCCTGGCGCGCCAGCGGCGGCGCCGACGGCTTCGTCAGCCTCGAGGTCGCGCCGGCGCTCGCGCGCGACGCCGGTGCCACGGTGGCCGAAGCGCGCCGACTCTGGGCGGCGGTCGGGCGCCCCAACCTGATGATCAAGGTCCCGGGCACGCCCGAGTGCGTGCCGGCCGTGCGCGAGCTGCTCGCCGGTGGCATCAACGTCAACGTCACGCTGCTGTTCGCGCGCTCGGCCTACGCGGCGGTCGCCGAGGCGCACCTCGCGGCGCTCGAGGCGCGCGCCGCGCGCGGCGAGGCGGTGGACGGCGTCGCCTCGGTGGCGAGCTTCTTCGTCTCGCGCATCGACACCCTGGTCGACCGCCGGCTCGAGGAACGCGCCGCCGCGGGGTCGCCGGCCGAGCGCGCGCTCGCCCTGCACCTGCGCGGCCGCGTCGCGATCGCCAACGCGAAACTCGCCTACCGCCACTACCAGGAGCTCGTCGCCAGCGCGCGCTGGCGGCGCCTGGCGGGAGCCGGAGCGCGCCCGCAGCGCCTGCTCTGGGCGTCGACCAGCACCAAGAACCCGGCCTACCGGGACACCCTCTACGTCGAAGAGCTGATCGGCCCCGACACGGTCAACACGATGCCGCCCGAGACGCTCGAGGCGTTCCGGGACCACGGCGTCGCGCACGTCACCCTGACCCAGGACCTCGGCGACGCCGAGCGGGTGCTCTCCGACCTGGCCGACCTCG
>JAFNAE010000249.1 GCA_017860005.1 Acidobacteriota bacterium
CTCCTCGGGGCCGACGTTGACCCCCTGGAGCTCGACGTGGAGCCAGGGCCCGTCGCGGGTCACGCGCAGGTCGCCCTCGGGGTAGAGCCCCTCGAAGCTCTCGATCAGGCCCACCAGGTCGCCCTCCGCGCCGGCGCGCGCCTGGAGCCGCGCCGTGCCGGAGACGCGCGCCGACACCGGGTCGACCGCGCGGAACACGGTCTCGACCTCGACCTCGCGCGCCTTGGCCCAGTCCTCGCGCGGCCACTGGATGCGGATCTCGCCGCGCTCGACCATGAGCCGGAGCACGAGCCGATCGCGCTCGCGCACGACCAGCGTGCCGCCCGCGCCCTCGTCGCGCTCGTCGGCCTCGAGCAGGTCGAGCATGGCGATCAGCTCGGCCGGCACCGCGGCGAGCGCGGGCGAGCCGCCGGGCTGGACGTGACGCACGACCAGCGCCTCCTCGTCGGGCGAGTACTCGAGCCACTCGCCCGCGAAGCCCGCCAGGCGGCGGCGCGAGGCGGCGCCGATCCCGCCCACGCGCACGCGGCCGCGGCACTCGAGCTCGCGCGCCAGGGTCGCGGTGCTCACGGCTTCTTCCCGGCCGGCGCCACCGGCTCCTCGCCCGGCGCGAAGTGCTCGACCTGGACCTGGAGGGTCGAGGCGAGCGCCGCGGCCTCCTTGGTCAGGGCGCGCCCGATGACCAGGCGCTGGATCTGGTTGGCGCCCTCGTAGATCTGGGTGATCTTGGCGTCGCGCATGTACTTCTCGACGGGGTAGTCGCGGCAGTAGCCGTAGCCGCCGAACATCTGCACCGCCTCGGTGGTCACGCGCATCGCGACGTCGGTGGCGAACACCTTGCACATGGCGGCGTACTTGGAGGCGCCCGGGTGGCCCTCGTCGATGTAGCGGGCGGCGCCGTAGACGAGCTGGCGCGCGGCCTCGATCTCGGTCGCCATGTCGGCGAGCCGGAACTGGGTGGACTGGAAGCTCATCACCGACTGGCCGAACTGCTGCCGCTCCGAGGTGTAGCGCATCGCCCAGTCGAGCGCGCCCTGGGCGAGCCCGACCGCCTGGGCCGCGACCCCGGGGCGGGCGCGATCGAGGGTCGCCATGGCGTTGCCGAAGCCGCGCCCCTCCTCGCCCCCGAGCAGGTTGCCGGCCGGCACCCGGCAGGAGCGGAAGTGGAGCTCGTGGACGGGCACGCAGCGGATGCCCATCAGGTCCTCGCGCTTGCCGATCTCGAAGCCGGGCGTGCCCTTCTCGACCACGATCGCCGAGATGCCGCGGCTGCCGCGGTCGGGGCGGGTCGAGCAGTAGACGGTGTAGAGCGAGGCGGCGTTGCCGTTCGTGTTCCACTTCTTGTCGCCGTCGATCACCCAGGCGTCGCCGTCGCGCTCGGCGCGCGTGCGCAGGCTGCCGGCGTCGGAGCCCGAGGCCTTCTCGGAGAGGCCGAAGGCGATCAGCTTCTCGCCCGTTGCGATGAACGGCAGCCAGCGCTGCTTCTGCTCCTCGGTGCCGCCGATCACGATCGGGAAGCTGCCCAGCGCGTTGACCGCATAGGCGACGCCGACGCCGCCGCAGGCCCGCGAGAGCTCCTCGACCACGACGCACAGGTCGAGCACCCCGGCGCTCTTGCCGCCGTACGCCTCCGGGATCCAGATCCCCATCAGCCCGGCCTCGCGCAGCGCCCGGATCACCGGCCACGGATACTCGCCGGTGCGGTCGAGCTCGGCGGCGATCGGACGCACGGCGGTCTCGGCCACCTGGCGGGCCTTCTCCTGGTACTCGCGGGTGCGGCCAGACAACAGTTCCCTCATGACTCTCCTCCCCCCGTGGCGGATCCGCCGTGCACAGGGCACGGTAGACGACCGGCCCGCCGGCGAGCGCCACCCCCGAGGGTGGCCCGAGCGCCGTTGATAGCATGCCCGCCTTCGACGCAGGCCCCGGAACGACCGCAGGATAGGGCGAGAGGACCTTTCGAATGAAGACCCTGGCGAGCTACCTGGCCGGCCGCTGGCAGACGGCCGACCGCGACTTCCGGATCCTGCTCGACCCCTCGACCGAGGAGCCCCTGGCGCGCGCCTCCTCGACCGGCGCCGATTTCGCCGCCGCGCTCGACTGGGCGCGCGGGACCGGCGGGCCGGCGCTGCGCGCCCTCTCCTTCGGCGCGCGCGGCGAGATCCTGAAGTCGCTCTCGAAGACCCTGCGCGAGCGCCGCGCCGAGCTGCTCGACCTGTCGCGCGCCAACAACGGCGCCACCGAGTCCGACGGCGCCTTCGACGTGGACGGCGCCGGCGGCACGCTCGCCTTCTACGGCGGGCTCGGCCTGGCGCTCGGCGACCGGCGCTGGCTGGTGGACGGCGACGGGCTCCAGCTCGCCAGGACCGAGGCGTTCTGGACCCGCCACGCCCTGGTGCCGAAGCAGGGCGCGGCGCTCCACGTCAACGCCTTCAACTTCCCGGCCTGGGGCTTCGCCGAGAAGTTCGCCTGCGCCTTCCTGGCCGGCGTGCCGTCGATCGTCAAGCCGGCCACCGCGACCGCGCTGGTCGCTCATCGCATGGTCGAGATCGTGCTCGAATCGGGTCTCCTGCCCGCGGGCGCGCTCCAGCTCGTGGTCGGAGCGACCGGCGACCTCGTCGACCGGCTCGGCGCCCAGGACGTGCTCGCCTTCACCGGCTCGGCGGCGACCGCGCGCGAGCTGCGCGGGCGCGCCAACCTGCTCGCCGCGAGCGTGCGCGTCAACGTCGAGGCCGACAGCCTGAACGCCGCCGTGCTGGGGCCGGACGCCGCCCCCGGCTCGGCCCCGTTCGACGCATTCGTGCGCGATGTGGCGCGCGAGATGACGCAGAAGGCCGGCCAGAAGTGCACCGCCGTGCGCCGCATCCTGGTGCCGCGCGCGCACGCCGGCGCCGCCACCGAGGCGCTCGCCGCCCGGCTCGCGGGCGTGGTGACCGGCAACCCGGCCGACCCGGAAGTCGGCATGGGCCCGCTCGCCACCGCCGCGCAGCTCACCGACGCGCTCGACGGCGTCGCCGAGCTGCTCGCCACCGCGGACCTGGTGGCCGGCACCGGCCGGCGCGCCGACGGGCGCGGCGCGCCGGCGGGCAAGGGCTTCTTCCTCGCCCCGACCCTGCTCGCCTCGCCGGTGCCGCTCGAGCTCACCCCCGTCCACGAGCGCGAGGTATTCGGCCCGGTGGCGACCGTCCTCCCCTATTCCGGCACCGCCGAAGAGGCGGCGCAGCTGGTCGCGATGGCGGGCGGCACCCTGGTCACCTCGGCCTACTCGGACGATCCGGACTGGCTCGCCGGGCTGGTCGCGGGCGCGGGTGCCTGGACCGGGCGTCTCTACGTCGGCTCGACCGGCGCGGAGGGGTTCGGCTCGGGCGCGGCGCTGCCGGCCTCGAGCCACGGCGGACCGGGGCGTGCCGGCGGCGGCGAGGAGCTGGGCGGCCTGCGCGGCCTCGCGCCCTACCTGCAGCGCGTCGCCCTCCAGGGGCACCGCGGCGTGGTCGATCCGCTGGCCGGCGCCTGAGCCGGGCGCCCCACGGCGGGGTGGCTCCCGCCGCCCGGCGCGGGCTTATGCTCCGGCACGAC
>JAFNAE010000250.1 GCA_017860005.1 Acidobacteriota bacterium
GCCGTGGAGCAGTGAGCTCCCGAAGGATCGACGAAGGAGGACGAACATGGGCATTCGGACGAGACGTGGAGTCTCGACGCAGCGATTCAACCGTGTCGCGCTGGCGCTCGTCGCCATCGCGCTCGCCGGGAGCGGTGCCGTCCGCGCCCAGACCCAGGTCACGGCACCCCAGCCGACCGTCCCCGAGGTGTTCACGCTCGAGGGCGAGTTCGTGCGCACCGCCTACAACAACGAGGGCTACGCCACCCTCGGCTATCGCATGGCGCAGGAGAAGGTGGGCGACGAGTGGATGCTCCTGCAGTTCGGCGTCACGCTGCGCAAGCCCGCCCCGGACTACCGGCTGAAGCGCGAGCACCTCTGGGTCACGACTCCGGACGGCAAGAAGATCCCGCTCGCGACGCAGCAGGAGTACATGGAGGCGGCCGGCTCTCTCGCCGGGCTCAACCGGCGGGCGCGGATGGTCGCCGACTCGATCAGCTACTTCCCGACCGAGGCGACCCAGGCCTGCGCTCTCCGTTTCTTCGCCGACACGGCGGGACCGGGTCCGGCGTTCGACGAGACCGACATCAGCTGGCAGCGCGCCTGCGTGGGCCGGCTCTACTTCAAGGTCCCCGGGGGCATCCAGATCGGCCAGCACTGGCTCCACGTCCAGTTCGCCGGCAGCTCGATCCAGGTGCCGTTCCGGATCATGACCGACGACGAGGAGAAGATGCTGCGCAAGCGCTGGGAGGAGCTCAAGGAGCAACTCGACGCCACGTTCCGCCAGTGAGCCGGGGCGCCGCGCCTCGCCCGCAGCGCTCCCGTGGCGCCGTGCGGGCGGCGGGCGAGGCAGCGGTGGAGGTCCGGTGGGTGTTCTTCGACGGGCGTTGCGGGCTGTGCGACGCCGCCGTCGCCTGGCTGCTGCGCCGGGACCGGCGCGGGGCGTTGCGCTTCGCTCCGCTCGAGGGGCCGCTCGCGGCGGTGGTGCGCGGGCGCCATCCGGAGCTGCCGGACGCCGACGAGACGATGGTGCTGGTCGAGCGGCCCGCGACCGCCGCCGAGCGCGTGAGCGTGCGCTCGCGGGCGGCGCTCGGGATCCTGGTCGCGCTGGGCGGCGCCTGGCGGCTGCTCGCGGTCCTGCGCGCGCTGCCCGCCTGGCTCCTCGACCCCCCCTACCGGTTCGTCGCGCGCCGCAGGGCGCGCTGGTTCGGGCGCCTCCCGGCCTGCCGGGTACCGACCGCCGGCGAGCGCGCGCGGTTCCTGGAGCTGCCCGGCGAGTCGGCCGGGGTGACCGGCGGCGGAGGAGCAGGCGCTCCGTCTGTTACGATTCCGCCCGCATGAGCCGCAAGCGCGCCGCCCTCTACAAGATCGTCTTCCAGAGCCAGGGCCAGGTCGTGGAGCTCTACGCCCGCCAGGTCTCCCAGGGCGGCCTGTTCGGCTTCGTGGAGGTGGAAGAGCTGGTCTTCGGAGCCCGCTCGGAGGTGGTCGTGGACCCGTCCGAGGAGGCGCTGCGCACCGAGTTCGGCGGCGCCCGGCGCCTGTTCTTGCCGCTCCACTCGATCGTGCGCATCGAGGAGGTCGAGAAGGAGGGAGCGGCGAGGGTGCACGCGGTCAAGGAGCCGAGCGGCATCGTGACCCCGTTCCCGATCCCCGTCTTCCCGCCCGGGAAGGGTCCTCGCCGCCCCTGACACCCCGCGGCCGGCCTCGCCTTCCGACCGGTCGGTAAACCCGGGCGACGCGCCGGCGTATCTAGTGTGTGGGGGGCCGGTCCCCCCGAGGGGAGGGTTCGTCCGCCGATGATCCGACTGCGCAACCTGCACAAGAGCTATGCCATGGGCGCGAGCAAGCTGCACGTGCTCAAGGGCATCGACCTCGAGGTCGGGCGCGGCGAGCTGGTCTCGGTGATGGGCGCGTCCGGCTCCGGCAAGTCGACGCTGATGAACATCCTGGGCCTGCTCGACCGCTTCGACGAGGGCGAGTACCGCCTCGACGGCGAGGACATGTCCGAGCTCTCCGAGACGCGCGCCGCCCAGCTGCGCAGCCGGCACATCGGCTTCGTCTTCCAGTCGTTCCACCTGATCCCGTTCAAGAACGCGGTCGAGAACGTCGCCCTGCCGCTCTTCTACCAGGGCGTGCCGCGCCGCGAGCGCAACCGGCGGGCGGCCGAGATCCTCGACAAGGTCGGCCTCGCGGACCGCGCCGTGCATCTGCCGCGCGAGCTCTCGGGCGGCCAGCAGCAGCGCGTCGCGATCGCGCGCTCGCTGGTCACCAGCCCCAAGATGCTGCTCGCCGACGAGCCCACCGGCGCGCTCGATTCGGGCACCTCCTACGAGATCATGAAGGTCCTGCAGCGCGTCCAGGGGGACGGCGTCTCCGTCATCATCATCACCCACGAGCACGACATCGCCGGCATGACCGACCGCATCATCCACCTGGTCGACGGGCGCGTGGACTGGGACCGCTCCAACCTGCGCCGCGAGCCGGCCGGGCACGAGGAGTCGGAGGTCGCCGCCGCGGCGGCGGGCAGCTGACGGGCGGCGCGGCGCGAGAGCCATGATCGACCTCGACACCTGGCAGGAGATCCTCGACACCATCCGCAGCAACAAGCTGCGCACGGCGCTCACCGGCTTCGCGGTGGCGTGGGGGATCTTCATGCTCGTCGTCCTGCTCGGCTCCGGCCAGGGGCTGGCGCAGGGCGTCGAGTACCAGTTCCGGGACGATGCGATGAACAGCATCTGGACCTCCTCCGGGCGGACCTCGAAGCCCTACAAGGGCCTCCAGCCCGGGCGCCAGATCCGGTTCGTCAACGACGACTACGACGAGGTCACCACGCGCATCGAGGGCGTCGAGTACTCCTCGGCGCGCTTCATGGTGTTCGGCAACCAGCAGGTCAACTACGGCCGCGAGTACGGCAGCTTCAACATCCGCTCCGTCCACCCCGGGCACCGCGTGCTGGAGCGCACCAAGGTGACCGAGGGCCGCTACATCAACGATCTCGACATCGAGCAGTTCCGCAAGGTGGCGGTGATCGGCATCCTGGTCAAGCAGGCGCTGTTCGGCGAGCAGCCGGCGCTGGGCGAGCTGATCCGCATCAACGGCATCGCCTTCAAGGTGGTCGGAATCTTCGAGGACGAGGGCAGCGAACAGGAGCAGGAGCTGATCTACCTGCCGATCTCGACCGCGCAGCGGACGTTCAACGGCAAGAACCGGGTCAACCAGATCCTGTTCACCACCGGCCAGGCGACGCTCGAGCAGAGCCAGGCGATGGCCGAGGAGGCGCGCCAGATCCTGGCCGAGAACCACGACTTCGACCCCGAGGACAAGGGCGCCGTGTTCGTCCAGAACGCGGTCGAGAACTTCCAGCGCTTCGTCTCCCTGATGCAGGGCATCCGGATCTTCATCTGGGTGGTGGGCATCGGCACCCTGCTCGCGGGCGTGGTCGGGGTGTCGAACATCATGCTGGTGGCGGTCAAGGAGCGCACCCGCGAGATCGGCATCCGCAAGGCGCTGGGCGCGACGCCGCGCTCGATCGTCGGGCTGATCCT
>JAFNAE010000251.1 GCA_017860005.1 Acidobacteriota bacterium
ACGTCAACGGCGAGAAGATCGGCGAGCGCCCGCTCGCCGACGGCGACCGGGTCCAGATCGGCACCGTGCGCCTGGTCTTCAAGCTCGGCTGAGCCGCGCAGGGCGGCGGGCGTCGCGCCCTCGCGCGCGGCGGCCTAGGTGGCGCGCGGCGGCGGGGCGCCGTGGAGGCGGGCTTCGAGCGCGCGCACGCGGGGGTCGCCGGGCAGCAGGCGGCGGGCCTCTTCCCAGGAGCGGCGGGCGCTGTCGAGGTCGCCCTCGGCGAGCGCCGAAAGCGCGCACGAGTGGGCGATCTCGAACTGGAGGGTGCGCGCCTGGGTCTCCTGCCAGTCGATCTCGCGCCCGAGCCCTTCGGCCTCCTGGGCGGTGAACAGCGCCCAGGCCTCGCCCAGTACCAGCCAGCGCGCCTCCTCGAAGCGCGACTCGTCGAGCAGGGCGCGGATGCGCCGCCTGAGGTCCTGCGCGGTGGCGGCGCGCTCGCGCTCGAGCGCGTCGCCGCCCTCGGGAACGGGCGTCGAGCGCTCGGCGTCGAAGCGCTCGTCGAGGCGGTGCTGGGCCGAGGTCGCCGAGGGCGGCGCCGCGGCGGGCGCCGTCGCGGGCGTCCTCCCGCTCCAGCCGCCCTCCAGCGTGTCGAGCGGTTCCTGCCAGGAGGCGAGCGCCTCGATCCGGCGCCGGAACTCGTCCGCCGACTCCAGGCGCGAGTCGCGGTCCTTCTCGAGTCCATGCAGCACCAGCGCGCGCAGGTCGTCGGGGACGCGCCGCTCGGCATCCGAGACCTCGAACGGCACCGGCGGCTTGAACAGGTGGCCGCTCATCACCGAGCGCAGGTCTCCGCCCGGGAACGGATGCAGGCCGGTCAGGATCTCGTAGAAGACGACGGCGAGCGAGTAGAGGTCCGAGCGCGGGTCGACCCTGCCGTGCTCGAGCTGCTCCGGCGAGGCGTAGCGCACCTTGCCCACGAACACCGCCGTGCCGGTCAGCCCGTCGTCGCCGCGCAGCGCCTTGACGATGCCCAGGTCGAGCAGCTTGGCGAGCGGATGCCCGTCCTGGTCGCGCGTGAGCATGATGTTGTCGGGCGCGATGTCGCGATGGACGAACCCCTTGCGGTGCAGGAAGCCGAGCGCGCGCAGGCACTGGTGGACGACCTCGAGCTTGAGCCGCGGGCTCCAGGCCTCGGGCGCCGCGGCGACCTCCTCGAGCGTGCGGCCGTCGATGTACTCGAGCACCATGTAGGCGGTGCCGTCGGCGTCCACCTCGAACTCGTAGAGCTGGGCGACGTTCGGGTGGCGGAGCTGGATCGCGGTGCGCGCCTCGCGCACGAAGCGCTCGCGCAGGTCCTTCTCGTCGCGCAGCTGGGAGCGCAGGACCTTGACCACCCGCAGCTCGTGCAGGAGCCGGTGGCGCACGAGGTAGATCGCCCCCATGCCGCCCTCGCGCAGCTTCTGCAGGATCTCGTACTTGCCCTCGACGGGCTGGAGATCGGGCAGCGCGGCCATGCCCACCACCTCCCGCTTCCAGTTCTCTGAGGCTGTGACGGCGCGCAGTCTACTCCCTCCCGGGCCCGGCACGGAGGGGGCCGGGAGGCGGCCCGGAGAGGCTGTTAGAAGCGCACCACGGTCGAGACCAGGTAGGTGTCCCGGTAGCGGGAGAGGTCGGCGGCGAGGTCGACCTGCAGGCGGCTGCCGACGGTGAAACCGAGCCCGGCGGTGGCGTGCCACTCGTCTCCGATCGGGGTCGAGAAGAGGGCGACCGCGAGCTCCTCGCGCCCGGCGGCCAGGCTGCCGCGGTAGCGCAGCGAGTGCTGATGCTCGAGCCAGGCGCCGGCCCGCACCGCGATCGTGCCGCCCGCGCGCGTGTCGGTCAGGCCCTCGACCCCGAAGTGGAGGTCGCCGGCGTCGTCGATCGAGTAGCCGGCCGGGTCGGTCTCCACCGTCAGGCTGTTGCGCATGCCGTCCAGCAGGTCCGAGTACTCGATCTGGTCGTACTGGACCGAGGCGGTGAGCGACTCGGAGAGCGCGAAGGCGACGCCGAGGGTCCAGACGTCGGGCACCTTGAAGGTGGTGTCGCCGGAAAGCGAGGGCACCGGCTGGCCGTCGGGGATGCCGCCGCGCAGGCAGAGCGACGGCCGCGCGCCGCTCGGCCGGGTGCCGCAGGTGAACGCGTAGCGCGCGTCGAGCTCGGCGCCGCCGCGCCAGGCGAAACCGACACGCAGCGCGTCGGTCGGGCGCACGAGCAGCCCCAGCGTGCCGGACGGCGCCGCATCGTCGCCGCTCGCGCGCTGGCCCCAATCGAGGTCGGGGTCGCGACGGTCGAGCTGCTGCGCCTCGTAGTCGAGCTGCTGCAGGGTCAGCGCGCCGCCCAGCCAGAGCTTCGGCGTAGCGCGCCAGGCGAAGGCGGCGCCCCAGATCTCGATCGTCAGGTCGGCGCGGATGTCGAGCGGTGCGATCTCCCGGAACGCCGCCGGGCCGTCGATCTGGTCGGTCCGGGCCGCGATCGAGAAGCGCGTCACCTCGGTGCGGAACAGGCCCACCGCCCAGCGCGGCTTCGGCCAGGTGTAGGAGAGGAAGGACAGCCCGGTCGCGTCGGAGGCGTAGTCGGTGTAGGGCGGGAACGAGGCGAGCGAGCCGTCCGGGGCCACGCCGTAGCTGCCCGGGCCGTCGGCGATCGGGGTCTCGAAAGTCTGGTGGCGCACCTCCACCGACACCTCCGGGCGCGAGAGCTGGAGCAGCCCGGCCGGATTCGAGTAGGCCGCGGTCGCGTCGTCGGCGAGCGCGGTGAAGGCGCCGCCCATGCCGGCGCTGCGCGCTCCCGGCGGCAGGAAGGTGTAGGGCAGGTCCGAGTTGACGTCCATGTTGGTGACCTGGGCGGCGGTGACACCCGCCCAGAGGACGCCCAGGAGCCCGAGGCGAAGCGGGGACCGACTCGTCATGGCGTCTCCCTGCGCGCCGGCGCCGGAGCGCCGCGCGCGGCCAGAGCTTCGTCGAACAGGTGCGTGAAGGCGGGCGAGAACAGGCGTGGATCGGGCCGATCCCGCGCCGAGAGCAGCGGGCAGGCGGCGAGCGCCGCGCGCGCCCGCTCGAGGTAGCGCGCGTCGGCCGCGCCCGCCTGGCGGTAGAGCGCGAGCGCGCTCGCCGCCTCGAGCACGCAGGCGCGGGCGGGCGCGCGCCCCGGCCAGCGCGCCGCGGCGAGCTCGGAGAGCGTCTCGCGGTAGCGGCCGTCGAAGTAGAGGCGGGCCGCGGCGAGCAGCAGCTCGCGCCCGTCCACAGCCGCCGGCGGCGCGCTCGGCGGCGGCGCGAGCGGCGAGGCCGGAGCCGCGGCCTCGCCCGCCGGCAGGTCTCCGGGCGCCGTCGCCGGCACGAGGTTGCCCGCCGAGTCGTTCCCGGCCGGCGCGGTCACGGCCGAAGGCGCCGGCGCAGGGGTCACCGGCGCCGCGGCTACCCTCTCGCGCGGCGCGGCGTCGGTCTCGGGCGCGGCGGGCTGGGCCGCGGCCGCCGCCGTCTCCCGCTCGGCCTCGCGCGCCGCGCCTCGCGCGGCAGCCTCGATTCCCAGCGCTCGAGGTCGGCGACCAGGGGCGTCGAGAGGATCGCGCCCTGCCGGCGGCTCTCCCGCCACTCCGCCGCCGCGCCCTCGAGGTCGTCGAGCTGGAAGAGCGCGACGCCCAGGTAGTAGTGCGGCAGGTAGTCGAGCAGCCAGGTGCCGTAGATGCGCACGCGCCGGCCGCCCTCCGCGGGGCGCTCGGCGAGCGCGGCGCGGAAGGCCGCTGCCGCCACACCCCACTTGTTCTGGTCGAGCGCCGACATCCCCTCGCGGAACGACTCCTCGGCGCCGGCGGCGCCCGCCGGCGCGGCCGCGAGCGCCGACGCCAGGGCGAGCACGAGCGCGAGGCCCGGCACCCACCGGCGCGCGCGCCCGGTCCGGCCGCTCACCTCAGAACCCCCTCACGAAGCTCTCCGCGAGATCGGTGCCGAAGCGCACCTCGCGGACTTCGACCGCGCCCGACGCGAGCTCGACTTCGAGCGCGCGCGAACCGAAGCTCGGATGGACGACCACCGCGCGGTAGCGCCCGGCGGCGAGCGCGACCCGCAGCGGCGTGAAGCCGTCGCCCGGGATCTCGAGCTCGCGTCCGTCGGCGAGCGAGACGAGCTGGGTGACGCTCCCCCACGGCCGTGCGTCGAGCACGAGCAGGGCCGGCTCCGCGCGGGCCGCGGGCGGCACCTCGCGGCCCGCCTCCGGGACCGGCGCGGTTGCCTCCAGCACGGGGCCGGCGCCCGGCTCCCCTCGCCCGAGCCAGATCGCCGCGCCGAGCGCCGCGAGCAGGGCCGCGGCCACGCCCGCCGCGGCCCGCCACCCGCCGCGCCGCCCCGCGCCGGGCGCGGCGGCCGGAGCCGCC
>JAFNAE010000252.1 GCA_017860005.1 Acidobacteriota bacterium
CAGGCTTCGCGCGCGCCGGCGTCCGCGTCCGGGGCCGGCCCGGGCCGCTCGCGGAAACGGACTGCCCGGATCCGGCTCGAGTCGTCGCCGCACGGCACTCTCGCCAGCAGCTCGTCCTCGACCCGCGTGCGCGCTGCCCGGTCGCCGAGCGCGTCGTAGGCCCGCTGGAGCGCGCGCAACCCGGCCGTCGAGCTCGCGGCCGGGCCCGCCGCGAAGGTCGCGACTTCGGCCGCCACGGCGCCGCGCACCGCCTCCCTCGTGTCGCTCCCCGCGGCGCGCACGGAGAGTGGCCAGAGCAGCGCCAGGGAATCGGCGTCGCCGAGCGCGAGCGCGAGGCCGCGCAGCCGCTCGGCGTGCTCGCGCACCAGCCCCGCATCCCCCACCAGGTCGAGGGCGCGCGCCGACTCGGCCACCCGCTGCGGACAGATCGAAAGGAAGCGGGTCAGGCTCGAGCGCGCCTGGGAGCGCGCCTGCTCGGTCGCGCCCGGACGCGCCTGGAAGGCGAGCGACAGATGGGCCCACGGATAGTCCGGGAAGCGCGCCGAGAGCTGCTCGAGCAGGCGCCGGTAGTCCTCGCCCTCGAGCGCGAGCTGGCCGAAGAGATGGCGGTATGCCGGGTTGTCCGGATGCGCCTGGGCGAGCGCGTCGTACTCGGCGGCCAGCGGCTCGACCGCCGAGGGCCCGAGCACGCGCACCGCGGCGCGCGCGGCGAGCAGGTAGGCGCGGTGGGCGTCGTACTGGTCGGCGAACCGGTCGCGGGTCGCGCGCGCGGCCTCGAGCGCCGCGCTCCAGCAGGCGGCATCGCCGCCGCAGCGCGCACCGATGGCCTGGGGCTCGCGCAGCCCGGCCGCGAGCTCGGCCGAGGCGGCGCAGCCCGGCAGCGCGATCTCGGTCGCCGCCTGCACCGGCGCGGCGGCGACGGAGAGCCAGGCGAGCGCTTCGAGCGCTCGCTTCGACGACCTCCAGCGCGGTGCCCGGGCGGCCATCCTCAGCTCGCCAGGTGTCTCAGGAAGAGCGAAGCGAGGGCAAAGTAGATCAGGATGCCCGAGATGTCGTTGACGGTGGCGAGCAGGGGGCCCGAGACCACCGTCGGGTCGAGGTTGAGGCGCGAGAGCACCGCCGGCGTCGCGGCGCCCAGCACCGCGGCGAGCAGGATCGCGAGGCCGAGCGCGAGCCCGACCACGCCGCCGAGCCAGAGGTTCTGGCGCAGCGCGAGCGCGGCGAGCCCCGCCAGCGCTCCGCAGGCGACGCCCAGCACGGCGCCGACCTTGGCCTGGCGGACGAGGAAGCCGGCCAGCGAGCCGGCGCCGCGGTCGAGCCGTCCGGCGGCAAAGGCGTGGACGGCGAGCGTCGACGCCTGGTTTCCGATCGAGCCCGACAGCCCCATGATCACCGGCACGAAGGCGAGCAGGAAGAGCGCCTCCGCGAAACGCGACTGGAAGGTCTCCAGCAGCACGCCCGTCATCAGCAGGCCGGCCAGGCTGAGCAGCAACGAGGGCAGCCGCAGCCGGGCGACCTTGAGCGTGCGCTCCTCGTAGAGCAGCTCGTTCTCGGAGGTGCCGGCCATCTTGAGCAGGTCCTCGTTGGCCTCCTCCTTGACCACGTCGATGATGTCGTCGACGGTGACGATGCCGGCCAGGTGGTTCTGGTCGTCGACCACCGGCACTGCCAGCAGGTCGTAGCGCGTGGCGTGGCGCGCCACCTCCTCCTGGTCGGTATCCACGTGCACCTTGATCACCGAGCGCTGCATGATCTCCGCGAGCGACTGCTCGGGTCTCGAGAGCAGGAGCTGGCGCAGCGAGGTCACGCCCACCAGGTGGCCGTCGCGGTCGATGACGTAGAGATAGAAGATCATCTCGACATCGCGCTTCTCCTGCAGCGCCGCGATCGACTCGCGCACGGTGGCGGTCTCGGGGAGCGCGAAGAACTCGGTGTCCATCAACCGCCCGGCGCTCGATTCCGGGTAGGCGAGCTGGGTCTGGACGTCGGCCAGGTCGCGCAGGTCGACGAGCTCGAGCAGCCGGTCGTGCAACGCGGCGGGCAGCGATTCGAGAACGAACACGGCGTCGTCGACCGGGATGCGCTCGAGCAGGCCTGCCACCTGCTCGGGCGTGAGCTGCTCGAGCAGCGCCAGACGCCGCGCGGGCTCCATCTCGGTGAGCACCTCGCCGGCGGCGTCGGGATCGTCGCGGATGAGGACGCGGAAGACCTCGAGCCCCCGCTCGAGCTCGAGCCGGTCGAGCAGCGCGGCTACGTCCTCGGGACGGACGCGACCGAGCAGCTTGGAGACGTTGGCGTGGGCGCCGCGCTCGAGGTAGCGCAGGAGAGTCTCGGCCAGGGCGCCATGGCGCCTTTCTCCGCCCGTCTCCATCGGCGCTGGGCAGGATAACACGCGCCCGCGCACCATCCCGGCCTCGGATCGGCGCTAGACTCGCGCCGACATGGCTCCGCTGGCGCTGCTGGTCGACGACGAGATCGGCATCCTCGAAACGCTGTCCGGAGTGCTCTCCGACCACGGTTACGAGACGGTCCTCACGACTTCGGGCGAGGAGGCGGTGGAGATCTACCTCGCACGGCGTCCCGACGTCGTCTTCCTGGACGTCTGGCTGCCCGACCGCGACGGGCTCGAGACCCTCGCACTGTTGCGCGAGCACGACCCGCAGGCGGCCGTGGTGATGCTCTCCGGGCACGGCACCACCGCCACCGCGGTGCGGGCGATGCGCATGGGCGCCTTCGACTATCTCGCGAAGCCCCCCTCCTCCGAGCAGGTGGTGAACGCCGCGCGCGGCGCGGTCGAGGCGCGCCGCGCGGCGCGCGCCCTCGGACCGGCCTCCCTGCCGCCCGCGCCGGACCGCCACGCGGGCGGCGAGCCCGCGCGCACTCCCCCGCCCCGGCTGCGCGGACTCGTCGCCGGCGCCCTGCCGCAGCGCACGATCTGCCACTCGACCGTGCTCTACGGCCTCGGGCTCCACTCCGGCGGGCGCACCGGCCTCGTGCTCCAGCCGCTGCCGCCGTCGAGCGGAATCCACTTCGTCTCCCTGCCCACGGGCGAGTCGATCGCCGCCCACGCCAGCTCGGTGGCCGACACCGAGTACGCCACCACGCTCTCGGCCCACGGCGCCCAGGTCAAGACGGTCGAGCACCTGCTCTCCGCCCTCCACGCCGCCGGCGTCACCAACCTCCTGATCAAGGTCCACGGCGAGGTGCCGGTGCTCGACGGCTCGGCGCTGGAGTTCTGCCGCACGCTCGAGGAGATCGGGCTCGAGGACCAGCCGGCGCCACGCCTGGAGTTCGTGGCCGACCGCCGCTACGAGGTCGGATCCGGCGACAAGTCGCTGGTGGTCGAGCCCTTCGACGGCCTCGCCGTCTCCTACCTGCTGCGCTACCCGCCGCCGATCGGAGAGCAGGCCTTCGATTTCGAGCTCACCGACTTCGCCGCCTACCGCGAGACGATCGCGCCAGCGCGCACGTTCGGCTTCATGCGCGACCTCAAGATGATG
>JAFNAE010000253.1 GCA_017860005.1 Acidobacteriota bacterium
AGGAACTTCAGCGGATAGACGTAGAAGAGCACGACGAAGAGCAGGCAGGAGTTGAGCACGACCGTGGTGCGGTCCGCCATCGGGAAGCGCCGGAACAGCGCACGGTGCACCGACCAGATCAGGATCAGCGCGCCGAAGCTGAGCGTGAACGGCGCGAAGCCGGCGAGCACGCGCTCGAGCTCCTGGAAGCTCGACGGCACCTCGAGCGCCACCACCAGCAGCGTGGCGGCGAAGGCGAAGACCGCGTCGGAGAAGGTCTCGACGCGCGCCGAACCGGGCTCGGGCGCGGCGAGAGGAGCGCTCTCGGGGGGCACGGCGCGGATCCTACGCAACCTCGCCGGCGCGGCGCCAGCCGCGCGGCCCGGGCCCGGGAACCGCTGGACTAGACTGCCCCGATGCGCGCCACCCGCCTGGTTTCGCCGCTCCTGCTCGCGGCCCTCGTCGCGGTTCTCGGCACGGCGCCCGTCGCGGGCGGGGCCAGCGCTCCGGCGCGGTCGGTGGCGATCACGATCGACGACCTGCCCGCGCCGCCCGCCGGCGTGGTCTCGAACCAGCCGGCCGCGCTCGCCGCGCTGACCCGCCGCCTGCTCGCGGCGCTCGCCGCGCACGGCGTGCCCGCGGTCGGCTTCGTCAACGAGGGCAAGCTCCATCTCGACGGCGAGGAGGCGGGCGGAGCCGAGGCGAGGACGGCGGTGCTGCGCCTGTGGACCGAGGCCGGGCTCGAGCTCGGCAACCACACCTACTCGCACCGCAGCCTGAACCGGACGCCGCTCGAGGAGTTCCAGGCCGACGTGGTGCGCGGGGAGCCGGTGACGCGCAAGCTCCTCGCCGAGGCGGGCAGGCCGCTGCGCTACTTCCGTCACCCGTTCCTCCAGGTCGGCCTCGAGCTGCCGAAGCGGCGGGAGTTCGAGCGCTTTCTCGCGGAGCGCGGCTACACCGTCGCGCCGGTCACGGTGGACAACGACGACTACGTCTTCGCGGCGGTCTACGCCGACGCGCTCCGACGTGGCGACGGCGAGCGCGCCGGACGGGTCGCCGCCGGGTACCTCGACTACATGGAGCGCGTCTTCGCGTTCGTCGAGGAGGTCTCGCGGCGGCTGACCGGCCGCGAGATCGCGCAGATCCTCCTGATCCACGCCAACGAGCTCAACGCCGACCACTTCGGCGAGCTCGCGAAGAGGATCGAGGCGCGCGGGTACCGCTTCGCAACGCTCGAGGAGACGCTCCGGGATCCCGCCTACGCGCTGCCGGACGACTACGTCGGCAACTGGGGGATCTCGTGGCTGCACCACTGGGAGCTCACCGCGCAGCGCCCGCGCTCCCCCTCCCCCGACCCGCCCGCCTGGATCCAGCAGGCCTACGACGCCCTGCCGCGCTAACCGCCCGGGAAGGCCCGCTCGCCGCGGCCGGACCGTCGCGGCTCCGTGCGGCATCGAGGACGCGTCCGGCAAGAAGCTCCATAGAAGGTAGAAGAGACAAGGCAGAAGAGACGAGGAAGAAACGAGACTTGCGGCCGCCGGGTCGCCAGCGGCTCGCCGGACCTCCCTCGGATCCCCAACGGTTCGCCGGACCTCCCTGCGCCCCGCTCGCCCCTTCCTTCAACAGAAGGCCTCTCTTTTCCGGCTTCGCGAGCGCAACGACCTTGCGCGCGGCCGCGCGCGTGGATCGCGGTCGGAGCGGTGGTTCAGACGTTGCGCGCCGCGGCGAAGACGCGCTCGACGACGCGCGCGGTCGCGCCGTCGGGATCGAGGTCGGGCGACCAGGCGCTGAGCGAGAGCGATGCGATCGGCACGCTCCGCGCGAGGCGCGCGAGCGCGTCGGCGAGCTCGGCCGCGCGCGGCCCGCCCGGCGCCGGGTAGAGCATCGCCGGAGCGTCGCGCGGGTCGATCAGGTCGCAGTCGAGGTGGAGGTGGAGCGGCGCGCCGCCCGGCGCGAAGCGGGCGAGCTCGTCGAGCGCGCAGACGCGCCGGACGTGCGAGGCGTCGAGCGCCTCGCGCTCGAGCGGGTCGAGGTCGCGGCCGTCGAAGTGAGAGACCGCGGCCTCGTCGAGCGGCTCCATCCCGAGGCTGCGCAGGACGTGCTGGTCGCCGCGTCCGACCAGCATCGCGAGCGGCATGCCGCCGACGAAGCCGCTGGGCGAGGTCTCGCGGGTGTTGAAGTCGCCGTGCGCGTCGAGCCAGAGCAGGCGGGGCGCGCGCCCGGCGCGCTGGTAGCCCGCGACCACGCCGAGCACCGAGAGACAGTCGCCGGCCACCGAGAGCGGGCGGTCGCCGCGCTCGAGGCAGGCCTGGAAGTGCCGCGCGACCGGCTCCTCGATCGCCGCCATGCGCTCGAGCAACGCGCCCTCGCCGGGCGCGGCGGGGTTCGTCTGCCACCCCGCGCGCGCCAGGGCGAGGAGGCCGGGTTCGGCCCGGTCGAGCAGGAACGGAGTGAGCAGGCAGCGGTCCATGCGCGCAGTCTCGCACGCCGCCGGCTTGCCCGGTCCCGGCGGGCGCGCGTATCGTGCGCGGATGCTCCCGGCGGCGATTGGACTCCGCGCCCGTTGCGCGGCGGCCCTCCTGCTCCTCGTCCCAGCGGCCTCGGGCGCCGACGGCGTGCCCGACTGCCCGGCCGCCTTCCAGGATCTCGACGGCGTGGCGACGTTCTACGACGCGGACGGCTCCGGCAACTGCGGCTTCGACCCCTCCCTGGACCTCCTGGTCACCGCGGTGGCCAATCCCGACTGGGCGGGCTCGGCCCAGTGCGGCCGCTGCCTCGAGGTCTGGGGCCCCGAGGCGACGATCGTCGTGCGCGTCGTGGACCGCTGTCCGGAGTGCCCCTCGGGGCACCTCGACCTCTCGGCCGAGGCCTTCGACCTGATCGCCGACCCCGTGATGGGCATCGTTCCGATCGCCTTCCGCTCGGTGCCCTGCCCGGTCGCCGGCAACCTGTCGGTGCGGCAGAAGGAGGGCTCCAACAACTGGTGGCTCGGGCTCCAGGTCCGCGACCACCGCCACGCGGTGGCGAGCGTCGAGCTGCGCGAGCAGAGCGCCTCGGCCTGGCAGCTCCTGCCGCGTGCCGACTGGAACTACTTCATCGCGGAGGCGGGCGGCAGCGGCTTTCAGTTTCCTCTCGACCTGCGGATCACCGACGTCCACGGCCACGTCGTGGTCGAGAACGACCTGCTGACCTCGGTCGTGCCCGGCCTGGTCGTGCCCGGCACGACCCAGTTCGAGGCCTGCGCGGGGATCTTCGTGGACGGCTTCGAGACCGGCACCGCCGCGCCACTCTGGACCCACGCCGCGCCCTCAACCAACCCTGGCGCGAGCGACCGTGCCTTCGCCGCAGCAGCCGCAGCCTCCGAGAAGAGAAGCTCCATAGAAGGATAGAGGCTCGCCGCCGGGGCGGCCGCTGCTCGAGGGGCCAGCCAGAGCCCCGCCGGCCGCCCCCTTCAACAGCAAGCCTTTCTGGCCAACCGGCACAGCCGTGCCGATCGAGAAGAGAGGCTCCATAGAAGGA
>JAFNAE010000254.1 GCA_017860005.1 Acidobacteriota bacterium
AGGTGGCCCAGGTAGCTCGTCGTGCCCAGGAGCACGCCGAAGAAGAAGTTGCCGGCGAGCGCGCCGTAGTTGCCCTCGAGGTAGGTTCCGAAGCGGTCGCGCCGCGGCGCCGACAGCAGGCGCGCGAGGAGGGGGTGGTGGCGCAGGCGCGCACCGAGGTCGAGGCGGGCCGCGCGATTATCGAAGGCGCCGGCGATCAGGCCCGAGACGAACAGCCAGACGCCGGCAATGGCGGCGTACAGGAGCGCGAGGCCGGCCAAAGGCCGTAGTCCATCGAGCTGGTAGGCGACGGCGCCGCCGTCGAGCAGCGGCGCGCCGAAGCCTTGCCGCCAGAGCCAGCCGAGCAGGATGGCCACGGGCAGGGCGACGGCCACGTTGCCGAGCACTGCCGCGAACTGGGATCGACCGACCTGGATGAGCAGTCCCGCCAGCTTCCGGCGGTCGGCGGTTCCCCGGTCGCTCCTCTCGATCGCTGCGGCGAGCAGCGCCGCCGTCATGGCGGGCTGCTTCGTCGCGACCGTGAAATGCAGGACGTGGATCAGGACGAAGCCGAGGCCGTAGTTGAGCGAGACCCAGAAGGCCTCGTGCCCCGGGCCGAGGCCCAGCGCGATCAGCTGGATCTTGACCAAGGCCATGACGGCGATGACCAGGCCCGCCCCGGCCCCGGCGCGAAGCATTTGCAGGTATTCCCGCAGGTCGCGCGTGATGTAGTGCTCTCCGGTCCGGCTGGCGTGCTCGGTGACGCTGCGCGCGAGCAGGCGCGTGTTCTCCCGCCACAGCGGCGCCAGGCCGTGGCGCGCGGCGTTGCCGACGACGAGCTCCTTGAACAGGCGGACCGCCGTGGCGCGCTGCCGCTGCGCGCTGGTCGGATCGAGCACGTCGAGCAGCGCGGCGATACGCGCGAGCGTCTGGTCGAGGCGCTCGAGCAGATAGGTCAGGGAGATGCTGCTGCCGCGGGTCACGGCGCGCTTGCGCAGCCGGTCGACCTGCTGCGCGCACTGCTCGAGCAGCACCCGGGCGTGGGCGTCGTCGTGATACTCGCCGCCGCCGGCGTCGTCCCACCGCGCGTAGTCGCGCACGAAGCTCGCGAGCTCGCGCTGCAGCGCCACGAAGGCGGAGTCGTGCTCGGCGATCCGCGACTCGAGCCGTCGCAATTCGGGGTCGAGCTCCTCGGCGGCGATCCAGAGCCCGAGCATCTCGAGCGCGTACAGCGCTCCATCCCGGGTGCGGTGCGCGGCCTCGGGGTGATCGACCGCCGTGCAGCCCAGCGCGTCGAGCAGGCGCAGCCAAGCGTCGTCCGGGAGGGCGCAGACCCAACGCGGGTCGTCCCGATCGCGAAACACCAGCGCCAGGACGTCCTTCAGGTCGCCGAGGTCGAGCGGCCCGGGGTTGACGCGCTCGTAGGCGCGGTGGAAGAGCTCGCGAAGGAAGCCGCGGCGCGACTGCAGTCCGATCTCGGTGTAGACGGCCAAGTGCCGCCAGCCCGCGACACCTCCGCCGAGCGTGGCGCAAAGCCGTCGTCGCAGATCGGGGCTCGTCTCCAGCGCCAGGGCGAACCGCTCGATGCGTTCGAGAACCCCGGCGACCCCGCCCCTGGCGGGCGGCCTCAGCCAGTCGATCAAGGTTCGCAGCACGTCGACGGCATCGCCGTCGGCGCTCGCCTCGAGCCGCCGCAGGAACGCCGGCAGGGAATCGGCGCTCACGCCGCTCGTCTCCGCGTGCGCGAGCCCTTCGGCGGCAACGCAGGTGCGGCCGCGCGCCGACGGGCGCCGGCGCACGGCGGCGAGGGCGAATCCGCGTGGACGAGGCTGGACATCTGCGGGGGACGAGCGCCGGGGGCCTCGGGAGTGGATAGCATATCGCGGCCGCGAGGGGCGCGAACCGCTAGCCTCGTCGGCACGGCGCGCGGCGGCGCGGTACCGTCGAACGGAGGTCAAGCCATGCACGCTCTTTCGATCCGCACCATCCCCTGGCTCCTGGCTGGCCTCCTGGCCATTGGCGCAGCGGATGTCGCGCGGGCCCAACCGGCCGGCGACCAGGCCCCCCCGGCTGACCGGGGCTCCGGCGCGACGGGCGCGAGTCCGTCGGCGAAGGCGCCGCGCGACCAGCGCCTCGACGCCATCCTGAAGTCGATCGAGGCGGCCAAGGCCGAGCGGGCCGAGATCGTCAAGCGCCTGAAGGCCGCGCCGGCAGACGTGGAGGCGAAGGAGCTCGGGGCGGATG
The DNA here is from genome assembly GCA_017860005.1 of Acidobacteriota bacterium. Classification (GTDB taxonomy): domain Bacteria; phylum Acidobacteriota; class Thermoanaerobaculia; order Multivoradales; family JAGPDF01; genus JACTMI01. The sequence continues at coordinate 2,224 of JAFNAE010000254.1, forward strand.
TCGAGCGGCTGAACCGGCGCCTCGACGAGCTGCGCACCTCGCTCGAGGAGTCGGCCACCGGCGGGCTGAGCATCGCCGGCCTGGAGACGGGCGTGGAGCTCAAGCCGCTCGACTGGAAGCAGGAGGTCGAGGACGTCGTGCGGCCGCTCCTCCACGAGATCAAGCGCATGACGGAGCGGCCGCGGATGATCGAGCGGCTGCGGAGCGAGCAGGCGGTCTACGAGGACCGGCTCGAGACCGCCAACGTCGCGCTGGCGCGGCTCGAGGAAAGCCTCGCGCAGGCGGACTCGGCGACCTTGAAGAAGACCTTGACGGAGCTGAAGGCGGACTGGACCAGCCGCCGCGAGGACGTCAGCAGCCGGCTGCACCTGGTCGAGGGCCAGCTGGAGCGCCTGCTGGCGCCGGAGGGGGGTGCGGGCGACGGCGTGCTCGCCGCGATCCGCGAGTTCTTCGCCGGCCGCGGGCTCAATGCGCTGCTCGCGCTCGCGGGGTTTGCCGCGACCTACCTCGCCCTCGCCGCCGCCGGAGGCGCGGTCACCCGGCTGGCGATGCGCCGCCGCGAGCCGAGGGCCCGCCGGCTCGCCAAGGCGGGCGGCCTGCTGTTCCAGGTCCTGTCGTTCGTGGTCGCGCTGCTAACCGCCATGGCGATCCTGTCCGTGCGGGGCGACTGGCTCATCCTCGGCCTGCTGATCCTGGCGCTCTTCGGTAGTCTGCTGTCCCTGCGCAGCTCGCTGCCGCGCTATCTCGACAAGGTGCGGGTCCTGTTGAATCTGGGCGGGGTCCGCGAAGGCGAGCGCGTCATCCACCGGGGCATCCCGTGGCGCATCAAGTCGCTCAACCTCTACTCGACCCTGCACAACCCCCTGCTGAGCGGCGGCACCATCCGCGTCCCCATCGACGAGATGGCGGGCCTGCAGTCGCGCCAGCACGTCAAGGAGGAGCCCTGGTTTCCGAGCCGCGAGAACGACTTCGTGATCCTCGACGGCGAGGTCTTCGGCAAGGTGATCCTGCAGACGCCCGAGACGGTTCAGCTCCAGGTAGTGGGCGCCACCCAGACCTACGCGGTGGCGGACTATCTCGGCCGGCACCCGCGCAACCTCTCCCTGAACGGCTTCGCCGTGCCGCTGAGCTTCGGGCTCGACTACCGCCACCAGGCGGAGATCCTCACGGGCATCGTGAGCCGGATGCGCGACTACGTCCGCGAGCGCAGCCGCGAGCAGGTGTTCCACCCGTTCATGAAGGACCTGGTGGTCGAGTTCAACGAGGCGGCGAG
>JAFNAE010000255.1 GCA_017860005.1 Acidobacteriota bacterium
CCCTCGACGAACGGGTACTGCTGGTACTGGACGATCAAGGTGCCGCCCGCGCGCACCCAGTCGAGCAGGCGGGCGTGGGCGCGCGGCAGGCCGGCATCCCCCTCGTAGGCGCGCGTGCCGAGGACGACCACGTCGTAGCGGTCGAGGTCCGCCGCGGCGAGACCCGCGCCGTCGATCGTCTCGACCGGCAGACCCGTCTCCGCGAGCAGCTCCGGCACGCGGTCCGAGACGCCGGGCACGTAGGCGATCCGGGACAGCTTCGGCAGCTCGAGGTCGGCGCGCACGACCCGGACCTCGGCGGCGCGGGGCACCGGCGTCGGCGGGATGTGCGCGTGCTCGACCAGCGGCAGCGCGCGCGCGAACTCCTCGCCGTCGTCGAGCCGCGCGACGACGCGCGCGACGTCGGTGCCCGCGCCGCCGCAACGGGGCAGCGCCGCCGCGAGGCTGGCCGAGCCGGGCGCGGTCGCCGTCGCCGCGGCGAGCGCGAAGCGGCCGACCTCGCGGGGTCCTCCGGCGCAGGCGAGCTCGAGGCGGACCGTCCCCGCCAGGGGCACGGCGGCGTGCGAGCGCAGGGCGATCGCGATCCGCGGCGGCTCGTTGCGGTCGAGCGGGACGACCGCGAGGCCGGGCACGACCGCGACCTCGACGCGCGGCACCACGCGCACCGGCCGGCGCACCTCGCCGCGCGCGGCGTCGGCGTAGCGATAGACCGCGTCGCGCTCGATCTCGAACGCCGTGCCAGCGGCGGCGATCGTGACGCGCGCGCGCACCGCCGCGGGCCCGAACGGCTCCCCCTTCTCGGCGGGCGGGAGCGTGCTCCAGTCGTAGAGGTCGCCCGCGAGCGGCCGGGCGAGGAAGGCGGGGAAGGTGGGCGCGGCGCCGGCCGGCACGGCGAGCGGGAGCTCGAAGGTCGCGAGCTCGCCGGGAGCCAGCGTCCTCGGCAGCTCCACGGGCGCGGGCGCGTCGCCGAAGGAGGTCGGCACCGCGAGGGCGCGCACCTCGACCGGCTCCGAGTTCGCGTTCCAGACCGTCACGGCGAGCTTCGCCGACTCGCCCGGCACCAGCTCCTCGCGATCCAGCGCGGCCTCGTAGGCGAGGCCGAGGGCGGCCGAGAGCCCCTCGCCCGCGATCCGCCGCTTCTCGGCGACCAGAGCGGCGGCGGCGAGGCACCCCGGCTCGCGGCAGGGCGCGAGCGCCGCGGCGGCCGCGTCGAGCTCGCCGGCGATCGCGGCGAGCGCCTGCGCGGAAGGTCCGAGCTGCTCGGGCGCCAGGGCCCGGCGCGCCGCCGCAGCGCGCGCGCCGGCGCGCGCGAGCGTTTCGGTGATGCGCACGCGCAGGGCCCCGTCGGGGATCGTCGCGGCGATCGAGGCGAGCGAGGTGTCCACCCCGGCGAACAGGTCGCCGCCGCCCTCGCCGGCGCCGGCGACCCAGGTCGCCATCGCGTCGCGGCCGCCGAGGTCGAGCAGGCCGCCCATGTCCTGCGAGCCGTGCTGGCTCCTCGACAGCCGCGCGAGCTGGAGGATCGACAGCCCGCTCCACGGGTCGATGGTGCCGAGCGGCGTCTTCGCCGTCGCCCGCTCGGGCGCGAACCAGGCCGAGCGGTAGAGCGCCTGCGGCCGCCAGGCGACGAGCCCCTCGGCGGCGAGCCCGGGGAAGGCCGCCGGGTCGCCGGCGAGCGGGAGAGCGTCGAACGCCGCGTGGCCCGCCGCCTGGTGCTGGCCGTGGCCGCCCGAGCCGTCGCTGCCGAAGATCGAGAGGATCACCTGGGGCCGGAACCTCCGGATCACGCGCACGGCGTCCTCGAGCAGGACCTGCTGGGGCCAGCGGCGCAGGGTCTCGTCGAGCGCGCGCGTGTAGCCGAAGTCGAAGGCGCGAGTGAAGTACTGGCGCGCGCCGTCCACCCGCCGCGCCGCGAGCAGCTCGTGGCTGCGGACGATCCCGAGCTCCACGCCCAGCTCGGGGCCGATCAGGTTCTGACCGCCGTCGCCGCGCGACAACGAGAGGTAGGCGGCCTCGCCTCCCTGGGCGTGGGCGACCAGCGCCAGGGTCGCCGTGTCCTCGTCGTCCGGATGCGCCCCGATCACGAGCAGGCGGCGGTTCTGCGCCAGCCGGGCGAGAGCGTGATCGACGGCTTCGGCGCCGCCGGTCGAGGCCGGCTCGAGCGCGGAGGGGAGGACGCGGGCCTCGGTGGCCGGTAGCGGCGCGGCGAGCGCGGCGGCAAGCAGCGCGACGAGCGGGGCGGGGGCGAGCAGGTGAGCGCGGATGGCCGCGCATTCTAGTGGAGTCGGGAACGGGGGGGCGGCGCGGCGGCCGGCGTGCCGCGGGTTGCGGTATCCTGCGCCGGAATCCAGTCAGCGAGGTCCTGTGGAGGGAGCACCGATGCTCCGAGCTCCTCTCGTCTTCTTCGGTCTGGTCCTGGCGCCGGTCGCGGTCCGCGCGGTCCCCATCTGGTCGCCACCGGTGGTCGTGGATGCCCGTGACGTCGTCGAGTTGCCGCAGATCGAGCCGACGATCTTCGCGTGGCCGACCGTCTACGCACCGGTGCTGTTCGCGGGCGCACCCAACTCGCTCGAGATGGTGCGGGTGGACCTGTCGGTGGATCCGCCGGCGCCTTCGACGACCGCGGTCGCCACCGGCAACATCTTCGGCCTCGGTACGTTCGTCCGGAGATCGGGGGAGATGGGCCTCTCGTTCGTCGACGGCAGCTTCGACGCCCGCTTCGGCCACTGCGGCGGGACCTGTGACAGCGCGACCAACAGCCCCGTGGTCGCCGGCACCTTCGTGGACACGGACAGCGGCGCGTCGGTGAACCACTTCTGGACCGCCGCGCTCAACAACACCGTGCCCCGGACCCTGAGCGTCCGCACCTCGCCGGACGGCATCGTCTGGACCCCTCTCTACAGCTACACCCCGCCGGAGACCGCGGGTGTCTGCGGCCAGTACAACGGCTGTGGTCGGATCAACTTCGTCGTCGATCCCACGGCCACCGACGTCGCTTCCGCGTTGAGCTGCCTGACCTTCGAAGTCGCGACCAGCCCGACGGCCACGGCGCGCCGCGCCGCCTGTTTCCTCGGCTCGGCGTTCCAGTGGAGCGTCACGCTCGACACCGACGTGCCGTACTCGAACCCGGTGCTCGACCGCCTGACCGACGCGCGCGGGCAACGGGTCTATCTCGAGCATCTGTTCGTCCAGGGCGTCTACAATCACCGCCAGAGCCAGACGGTGCGGACCTTCCGGCTCAACCCGATCGATCAGCAACTCCTGGGACCGTTGGAGCTGGGACCCGCACCGCCGCCCGACGGAACCGCCTTCGGTCTCGCCAGCACGCTCACCGCCGAGCAGGTCGACGCCATCATCCAGCGCGCGGTGTGGCCCCCCCACGGCAGCGGACAGCCCGCCCACGATGTCGAGTGGGATGCCGACGACTACATCGTGTTGGCGCGGGCCATGTTGCAGAGGTACCGGCAGATCTTCGTGCGTGCGCTCCTCTCGCTCGCCCCGCCTCCGGCCGGCGGTTCGGGCCCGACGTCCGGCCTCGCGATCGCGAGCTACGAGCTGCCGGTGTTCGACGACGGATTCGAAACCACCGACACGCGGCGCTGGTCGTCGGCGAGCCCGTAGGGACCCCGGCCCGGCCGGCGAGCGCCCGGCGCGGGCAGCAGCGCCGCCGCGCGCGTCCGGCGCGATAGACTCGCGCCCCCATGTCGACCGCCGCCGAACGGGGGATCTCCGCCGCCGTGCTCGACGC
>JAFNAE010000112.1 GCA_017860005.1 Acidobacteriota bacterium
TACTGGAAGACCCAGCCGACGCCGGTCGCATCCGGACCCAGCTCGGTCCGGACGCCGTCCGGCAGACGGGCCTGGATCTTCGACAGGTACTCGAGCACGCGCGAGCGCGCCCAGTAGAGGTCGGTGCCGTCCTCGAAGATGACGTAGACGTAGGAGAAGCCGAAGTCGGTGAAGCCGCGGATCGCCTTGACCTTCGGAGCGCCCAGCAAGGCGGTGACGATCGGGTAGGTGACCTGGTCCTCGAGCAGGTCGGGCGAGCGGTCCCAGCGCGAGTAGACGATGACCTGGGTGTCCGAGAGGTCCGGCAGCGCGTCGAGCCGGATCACGCCGAGCGTGTAGACCGCGGCCGCCACCAGCGCCGCCGTGCCGAGCAGGACGAGGAGCCGGTTGTGGGCCGAGAACTCGATGATGCGCCGGATCACGGCCGCTCGCCCTCCGCGCCGTGTCCGCTGTGCCCCGGCGGCACCGCCGCCGGCACCGCAGCGCCGGCGCCCGCGCCGAGGGCGGCCAGGGCCGCCGCCAGGCGCGACTCGGAATCGAGCAGGAAGTTGGCCTTGACCACCACGCTCTCGCCCTCCGCCACCGCGCCCGGCGCGAGCAGGGCGCGGCCCTCGCCACGCCAGAGGACGGCGACGCGGCGCGGCTCGAAGCGGCCGGGCGCGCTCTCGACGAAGACGATCTGCTCGCGCCCGGTGTCGAGCACGGCCAGGTCCTGCACCACGATGCCCTCGCCGACCTCGAGGCGCTGCTCGACGTCGACGAACATGCCGGGCTTGAGCAGGAGGCCGGGGTTGTCGAGGTCGTAGCGCACCCTCAGCGTGCGCGTCGCCGGGTCGAGCGCCGGGTAGACGTAGTCGACGCGGCCGGCGAAGCTGCGCTCGGGGTCGTAGGCGAGTCGCAGGTTCGCCTCCTGGCCGAGCGCGAGCAGGCGCGCCTCGGACTCGTAGAACTCGCCCTCGACCCAGACCCGCGCGAGGTCGGCGACCGTGTAGAGCTCCATGCCCGGCTCGACCTGCCGTCCCTCGACCACCTCCCTCGACACCACGTACCCGCTCGCCGGGGCGACCAGGTCGACGGTCCGGCGCGGCTCGCCGGTGCGCTCGAGCTCGGCGATCAGGCTCTCCGGCACGTCGTAGAGCTCGAGCCGCCGGCGCGCCGCCGCCACCAGGTCCTCGCCGCCGCGCCGGACCTCGGGCAGCGTCGAGGACAGGAAACGCCGGGCGTTGGCGAGCGCGATCAGGTACTCCTGCTGGCTGGCCAGCAGCTCGGGCGAGTAGATCGAGAGCATCGGCTGGCCCTTCCGCACGTACTGGCCCTCGAAGTTGACGTGCAGCTTCTCGACCCAGCCGGCGATCCTCGTCTGGGCGCGACGAAGGCGCCGTTCGTCCGGCACGACCGTGCCGACGGTGCGCAGCGTGCGCGTCACGCGCTCGCGGCGCGCCGGCTCGGTGCGCACGCCGGCCAGTCGGAGACCCTCCGCCCCGACCTCGACCGTGGCGTGGCTCGCGCCGCCCGGCGATGCGGGCTCGGCGCCGGAGCCGCCCCCGGGCGCAGCCGGCGACTCCTTCTCGACCAGGTCCATGTGGCAGATCGGACAGGTGCCCGGCCGGTCCGAGACCACCTCCGGGTGCATCGGGCAGGTCCAGACCCTGGCGCTCTCCGGCGCCGGCTTCGGCGCCTCCCTCTTCACCAGGTCCATGTTGCAGATCGGGCAGGCACCCGGCCGGTCGGAGACGTAGGTCGGGTGCATCGGGCAGTACCAGACCTCGTGCGCCTCGCCGGTCTCACCGCAGCCCGTGGCGCCCAGACCGAGGAGCACGAGCAGGATCCAGAGCGAGGCGAGGACGCCGCGCGCCCCCGGAGCGAATCGACGGAAGGTCATGGCCGGGCTCCTTCGGGGGCGGGCGCCGGCTCGGCGCCGACCAGGGCGGTCATCGCGGCGCGCACCGCGAAGCGCTCGCCGTCCAGGCGGGCGCGCTCCATGCGCACCTCGAGCCAGAGATTGAAGTCCTCGAGCACGTCGGAGAAGTCGCCGCGCCCCGCCAGGTACGCGGCGCGCGCGCTGTCGAGCGCCGCCGAGCTCTGCGGCAGCACCGCCTGATCGTAGAGCTCGACCTGGCGCGCCAGTCGCCGCCAGGAGGCGAGCAGGGCGCCGCCCTCGGCGGACGCGGTGGAGGAGGCATCGTGCTCGGCCGCGATCTCGGCCGCGAGCTCCTGCTCGGCGGCGCGCACGAGCGGCTCGCGGCGCCGGCTGCGCCAGAAGGGCAGCTCGATGCCGACGCCCAGGATCACCATCGGATCGAGCTCGCCCCGGTAACCCACTCCGCCGGCGACCGCGAGCCCGGGCTTGAGCCCGATGCGCGCGACCTCGAGCCGTCGCTCGGCGGCGAGCAGGCGGGCCTGCGCGGCCACCACCGCGGGCGCCTCGGCGGCCGCCCGCCGCGCCAGCTCGGCCGGCGGCGGCGGCGGCTCCGGGAGCTTCGCGACGCGCCGTACCGGCGTGCGCTCCGGCAGCGCGAGCAGGCGGCGCAGCTCCGCCGCCGCGAGGTCGCGCTCCCGCGCGACCTCCTCCCGGCGCGCGTCGTGACGTCCGATCTCGAGCGCGACCCGGAGCACGGCGTCCAGCCCGCCTTCGCCGGTCCCGTAGCGGCTCGTCGCCGTGGCTTCGAGCATCGCCATCAGCTCGTGCGCGTCGTCGTAGAGCCGCACCTCGCGGTCGAGCGCGTGCAGCCGGCCGTACAGGGAGGCGACGTCGCGCTCGAGGTCGCGTTGCGCGGACAGCATCTCGACTTCGGCCACCGCCGCCTCCGCTTCGGCCAGACCCCGCCGCGCGCCGCGCAGGCCCGGCCAGGGCAGGTCCTGGCGCACGCCGACCTCGATCGTCGACATCTCCTCCTCGCCCACCGTCCAGCTCGTGAGACCCGCGTTGGCGAGCCGCGCCTCGAGCTTCGGGAATTCGAGCGAGTCGGCAGGGGTCACCCGCTCCTGGGCCGCGGCGGCGCGCGCCGCGAGCTCGGTCAGTCGCGGCGAGCGCTCGCGGGCGAGCTCGAGCAGGCGCTCGAGCGGAGGCGCCTCCTCGCCGGCGAACTCGAGCATCGTGCCCGGGTCCTCGCGCTCCTCCATCTCCTGGTGCGAGCTCGAGCGCGCCGGCGCGGCCGGCGGCGCGGGCGGCGGCTCGGCCTGCCGGGCCGCGGCGGAACCGGCGGCGGCCAGGACCCCGGCGACGGCGAACGGTACGACTCGAAGAAAGCGCTTCGACCTCACGAGACTCCTCCCGGAACGGGCGGCGACCGCGTCGCTCCCTGCGGCGCGGCGTGACGCTCGCAGCCGGGCGTCTCAGATCCGGTAGATGGAGTTCAGGGTGAAGAGGCCGAGCTCGTGTCTTCGCTCGGCCACCGCGCGAGCCGCGACCGGCAGGGCGGCCGCCGGCTGCGGCGCCACGAACAGGTCCGTGCGGTCGACCGGCGCGCCCTCGGGCGCCGGCAGCGCGGAGCCGGCGGCGAGGGCCGCGCTGGGCGCGGTCGCCGGCGGCGCCGGCGTCCGGCAGCAGCTCGACTCCGGTGCCCAGGCCGCGCCCGGCGGGCAGGCCGAGCGCGCCGGCGCGGCCCGCATCGCCGCGCAGCAGCACCCCGCGCCGCACGGATCGGCGGCGAGCGGCACCGCGGCGGCGAGGAGCGCGCCGAGGAAGGCGAGTGCGAGAAGGCGGCGCCCGGCGGTCATCGAACCACACATTGTAGACCCTCCCGCCACCGGCACGCCAACCGCCCGCACGGGAAGCCCCGGGGGGAGGGCCGCGGGTCCGCTACGATCTGCCGCGCCGGGGTCCGAGCGCCCGGGAGGAGGGGGAGGCGATGACGAAGGCGACCGCACGGGTGGCGCTGGTCACCGGAGGCAGCCGGGGCATCGGCCGCGGCATTGTCGAGGCGTTGCTGCGCAAGGACCACCGCGTCTGGTTCTGTGGGAGGAGCCCCGAGGCGGTCCGCGCCACCGAGGCCGAGCTCGCGCGGCTCTACCCCACGCCGGTGCGCGGGCGCGTCTGCGACGTGCGCAGCTTCGACGCGGTGGCGGCGCTGGTGGCCGAGATCGAGGCCGCCGACGGACGGCTCGACGTGCTGGTCAACAACGCCGGGCTCGGCCACTTCGCGCCGGTCGACGAGATCGAGCCGGAGCGCTTCCGCGAGGTGATCGAGGTCAACCTGCTCGGGGCCTTCCACGGCATCCGCGCCGGGGCGCCGCTGATGAAGCGCGGCGGCGGCGGCTGGATCTTCAACGTCGCCTCGCTGGCGGCCAAGAACGCCTTCGCCGGCGGCGCCGCCTACAACGCCTCGAAGTCCGGGCTGGTCGGCCTGTCCGAGGCCGCCATGCTCGACCTGCGCCACGCGGGCATCCGCATCGCCGCGATCTGCCCGGGCAGCGTCGCCACGGAGATGCGCACCACGATGCGCGCCGAGCCCCAGGACTGGATGCTCCGCCCCGAGGACGTCGCCAAGGTGGTCACCGACCTGCTCGACTTCCCCGAGCGCGCTCTCCCCAGCCTGATCGAGATCCGGCCGTCGGTTCCACCCAAGAAGTGACCGCCTCCGGCACGTCGGCGCCGGTCTCGCGCCGCCGGCGCGGCTCTGGCAGCGGCTGAAACCGGCTCGAGATCCCCGCTACGACTCCGGACGCCCGGCAAGGTGGCGGGCGAGCAGGCCTTCGAGGATGCGTTCGGGCGGGATGCCGCGCAGGCGCAGCGCCGGGGCAGCGAGGAGGTCCTCGGCCAACGCGAAGAGCGGGCGGCGCAGCTCGGCCGGCAGCTCCCCGCCCAGCGCGGCGCGGCGCACCGCCTCGGCGGCGGCCGACCAGGGCGCGTCGGCACGCGGATCCTCGAAGCCCGGCAGCGCCGCCAGCCGCGCCGCCGCGTCGAGCAGAAAGAGCCCGCCACTGCCGCCGGAGCGCCAGCGCGCGAGGCTCCCAACCAGGCCGCGCGAGGTCTCGGCCAGCAGCTCCTCGGGCGCCGACTCGGCCGAGCCGAGGAAGACCGCGAGCGAGCGGCTGCGCAGCGTCTCGGGCAGGTCCAGGCGCGAGGGCGCGAGCAGCAGGAAGTGGCGCGGCGCGCCCGCGCCCGGCTCCTCGAGGAGCTTGAGCAGCGCGTCGCCGGCCTCCCCCGAGAGCGTGTCGGCCTCGCCGACCACGAACACCTGGCCGCGCGCCTCGAACGGCGAGGAGTGGGCGACGCGCAGGAAGGCGCGCGTCGCCTCGGCCGAGGTCGCGGTCTTCAGGTCGCGCGCGAGCACCGCGAAGTCGGGGTGGAAGGCGTCGCTCTTCTCCTCCGGCCAGACCACCCGCCGGCAGTGGGGGCAGTCGCCGCACGGCCGTTCGGCCGCCGCTTCGCGGGCGCACAGGAGCGTGCGCGCCAGCGCGAGCGCGGCGTCGCGGCGCGCCGCGACCGAGCCGCCGTGGAGGATCACCGCGGGGTAGAGCCGCGCGCGACGGGCGAGGTCGAGCAGGCCGGAGAGCGGTCCGCCGCTCACCGTGTGGGCTCCACGAGGTCGGCGAGCGCCGCGCGCACCGCCGCGGCCGTCGACTCGAGCGAGCCGAGCGAGTCGATGACCCGGAAGCGCTTCGGATCGCGCGCGGCGAGCGCGAGGAAGCCGTCCCGCACCCGCTGGTAGAAGTCGAGCTCCTCGGCGTCGAGCCGGTCCACGCCGCCGCTGCGCCGCCGCGGCGCCGAGTGTCCGCGGCGCCGAGCCACCTCGGCCGGGAGGTCGAACAGCAGCGTGCGGTCGGGGCACCGGCCGCCGGTGGCGAGCAGGTCGACCCGGTCGATGACCTCTTCCGCGACGCCGCGGCCGGCGCCCTGGTAGGCGCGGGTCGAGTCGGTGAAGCGGTCGCAGAGGACGTGGCGCCCGGCCGCCAGCGCGGGCTCGATCACCTCGAGCAGGTGTTGCCGGCGGCTGGCGAAGACGAGCAGCAGCTCGATCGTGCCGTCCATCCCCTGGAAGCGGCGGTCGAGGAAGACCTGCCGGATCGCGCCGCCGAGCTCGGTCCCGCCCGGCTCGCGCGTGACGACGTGCGGCACGCCGGACTCCGAGAGCCAGCGCGCCGCGCGCTCGAGGTGGGTGGACTTGCCGCTGCCGTCGAGCCCTTCGAAGGTGACGAAGAGCGCCACGCCGTCGAAACTAGCACGCGGGCGCGGGCTCGCCGACGCCCGGCCTCCGCGCTCCGCCCGCTCGGCGCCGCGCTAGACTTCGCCGCCCATGGAGTCGGTCGGCACCCCCCTGTTCTGGACCCTGTTCCTGCTCGGCGTCGGCGTGGTCCTGGCGCTCGACCTCGGGGTGGTCAACCGGAAGGCGCACGTCGTGCGGCCGCGCGAGGCCGCGCTCTGGACGCTGTTCTGCGTCTCGCTCGCGACGCTTTTCGCGGCCTGGCTGTTCTGGCGCTTCGGCACGCGCGTCGGCCTCGAGTTCACCACCGGCTACCTGATCGAGTACGCGCTCTCGGTCGACAACCTGTTCGTGTTCCTGGTCGTCTTCTCCTACTTCGGAGTGCCCGCCCAGCACCAGCACCGCGTGCTGTTCTGGGGCATCCTCGGCGCGCTCGTGCTGCGCGCGGTGTTCATCGTCCTCGGCGCCGCCCTGCTCGCGCGTTTTCAATGGCTCATCTACCTGTTCGGCGTCTTCCTGCTGGTCACCGGCATCAAGCTCCTGCTGGCCCGGGAGGTCGAGGTCGAGCCCGAGAAGAACCCGGTGCTGCGCCTGGTCCGGCGCTTCCTGCCGGTGACGCCGGCGTACCACGGGCACCGCTTCCTGGTGCGCCTGGACGGCCGGCTGTTCGCCACCCCGCTGTTGCTCGTGCTGGTGGTCATCGAGGCCACCGACGTGGTGTTCGCGGTCGACTCGATCCCGGCCATCTTCGGCGTCACGCGCGACCCCTTCATCGTGTTCACGTCCAACATCTTCGCCATCCTCGGCCTGCGCTCGCTCTACTTCCTGCTCTCGGACTTCATGGATCGCTTCCATTACCTGTCGGTCGGCCTCGGCCTCGTGCTCTCGTTCATCGGTCTCAAGATGGTCGGCAGCGCCTGGTTCCACGTGCCGATCGGCATCTCGCTGGGCGTGATCGTGGCCCTGCTCGGAGGCTCCGTGCTCGCCTCCTTCCTGTTCCCGCCGCGCGCGCCGAGCGCTCAGGAGCCGGAGAAGTAGAGGAAGAGGAAGACGCCGAGCGCCACGCGGTAGGCAGCGAAGACGAGCAGCGAGCGCCGGCGCACCCAGCCGAGGAGGATCGCGATCACCGCGTAGCCGGCGAGCGCCGAGACGGCGATGCCGACCAGGAGCGCGTCGAGCGGCACGCCGAGTGGCTCGCCGCGCAGCGCGTCGACGAGCTGCTTGGCCCCGACCAGCAGGCCGACCGGGACCGCGAGCAGGAACGCGAAGCGCGCCGCCGCCTCGCGCGTGACGCCGAGCGCCAGCGCGGCGGACATGGTCACTCCCGAGCGCGAGGTGCCGGGCACCAGGGCGAGCGCCTGCGCGCAGCCGATCAGCAGGCCCTGGCGCGCTCCGAGCGCGCTCAACGCGAGCCGCTTGCGCCCCCAGAGGTCCGCGGCCCCGAGCAGCAGCCCGTAGACGATCGCCGTGGTCGCGATCAGGTACGGCGCGCGGGCGTAGCTCGCGACCCAGTCCTTGACCAGCAGGCCGACCGCTCCGGCCGGCACGGTGCCCCAGAGCAGGGCGTAGCCGAGGCGCGCCTCCGGCGCGCAGGCACCCGCGCCGCCGCGCCGGAAGCTCGCGCGCAGGCCGCGGACCACGCCTGCGAGGTCGGTCCGGAAGTAGACGAGCACTGCGAGCAGCGTGCCGCTGTTGGTCGCGATGTCGAACTCGAGACCCTGGTCGGCCCAGCCGAGCAGGCGGGGCACCAGGATGAGGTGGCCCGACGACGAGACCGGCAGGAACTCGGTCACCGCCTGCACGAGCGCGAGGACGATCGCCTGGATCGGCGTCATGCGCGGGCCTGCGTCGGCGCGTCCACGGCGCGCGATCCTACGCCAGGCATTGATAGAGTCTCGCGCTCGAAGCGATGAAGGGAATCGTCCTCGCCGGCGGGTCCGGCACGCGGCTCTACCCGGTCACGCGCGGCGTCTCCAAGCAGCTGCTGCCGATCTACGACAAGCCGATGGTCTACTACCCGGTGTCCTCGCTCATGCTGGCGGGCATCCGGGAGATCCTGGTCATCTCGACGCCCCAGGACCTGCCCGGCTTCGAGCGCCTGCTCGGCGACGGCTCCGATTTCGGCATCTCGATCTCGTACGCCGCGCAGCCGAAGCCCGAGGGGCTGGCGCAGGCCTTCCTGATCGGGCGCCGGTTCGTGGGCGGCGAGCGGGTGGCGCTCGCGCTCGGCGACAACGTCTTCTACGGACACGGTTTCCCCGAGCTGATGCGCGAGGCGGCCCGTCGCGAGCGCGGCGCCACCGTCTTCGCCTATCGCGTGCGCGATCCGGAGCGCTACGGCGTGGTCGAGCTCGACGGCGCCGGCCGTGCCGTCTCGCTCGAGGAGAAGCCGGCGCAGCCGCGCTCCCCCTGGGCGGTGACGGGGCTCTACTTCTACGACAACCGCGTGCTGGAGATCGCCGCCGCGCTCCGCCCGTCGCCGCGCGGCGAGCTCGAGATCACGGACGTCAACCGGGCCTACCTCGAAGCCGGCGAGCTCGAGGTCGCCCGGCTCGGCCGCGGCATCGCCTGGCTCGACACCGGCACCCACGAGTCGCTCCTCCAGGCCGCGGAGTTCATCGCCGCGGTGGAGGCGCGCCAGGGGCTCAAGGTGGCGTGCCTCGAGGAGATCGCCTTCCGGCTCGGCTGGCTCGACACCGGGCGCGTGCTCGCTCTCGCGGACGGGCTGGGCCGCACCGAGTACGCCGACTACCTGCGTCGGTTGGTAACCGAGGCGGAGTCCTGAGCGTGCGCCTGCGCGAGACCGCGCTGCCCGGGGTCCTGCTGGTCGAGCCGGTCGTCCACCGCGACGAGCGCGGATTCTTCCTCGAGGTCTACCACTCGGGGAAGTTCGCCGCGCAGGGCCTGGAGGTCGCCTTCGTCCAGGACAATCACTCCCAGTCGAGGCGCGGCACGCTGCGCGGGCTCCACACCCAGACCGCCGATCCGCAGGGCAAGCTCGTGCGCTGCAC
>JAFNAE010000113.1 GCA_017860005.1 Acidobacteriota bacterium
TCAGCCCGCGGGGGCGGGGGCGCCGCGTTTCAGCAGGATCAGGTTGCGGAAGTAGAGGAAGGGCAGAAAGGCGAAGGAGAGGATGATGGGCAGCTTGTCGATGTGCAGGGCGTAGACGAGCGAGATGGCGCTGCCCCAGAAGGAGAGGTGCCAGAAGACCGGCGGCACGACCAGCATCTTCTTCTTCTCCGAGTACAGCCACTGGATCACGAAGCGGCTCGAGAAGAGGGCGTTGCCGAGCAGGCCGAAGGCGGTCCACCAGGTGGAATCGACGTAGAGCCAGGGCAGGGCCTTGCCGAGCAGCGGCTCGAGGAATCCGGAGACGTCGGTCATGCGCGACATTCTGAGCGATCGCGTCGCGGCCCGGAAGGGGGAACGCTCGGGTAGAGTGCCCGACGCATGAGGGGCTGGCGCGAAGCGGCGGCGTTCGCCGCGCTCACCGTGATCTGGGGCACGACCTGGGCGGCGATCCGCGTCGGCCTCCAGGGCATCCCGCCGCTCACCGGCGTGTCGATCCGCTTCCTGATCGCGGGCACCCTGCTGCTCGCGATCGCGCTGGCGCGCGGCGTGCCGCTCGGGCGCACGGCGCGCGAGCGCTGGCTCTGGCTGAGCAACGGGCTGGCGACCTTCGTGGTTCCCTACGGCGTCATCTACTGGGCGGAGCAGTGGGTCCCGAGCGGGCTCGCCTCGATCCTGTTCGCCACCTTCCCGCTCTGGATCGTCGCGATCGGACGCTGGGCCCTGCCCGGCGAGCGCCCCGGCTGGCGACGGCTGGCCGGGGTGGTGGCCGGATTCCTGGGCGTGGCGGTGATCTTCTCGGAGGACTTCAGCCGCCTGGGCGGCGAGGGCGTCCGGGTGCCGGCGGCGATCCTCGTGCTGGCGGCCGGAGTCTCGGCGAGCGGCAGCGTGGCCCTGCGGCGTTGGGCCGGGGGGATCTCGCCGATCTCGCTCGCCGCAGTGCCCATGCTGGGCACCGGCCTGGTCACCGGCGCCGCCGCACTGGCCCTCGAGCGCGGGCGCCCGCTCGAGCTCGGCGCGGCACCGGTGCTGGCCACCGTCTACCTGGCGGTGTTCGGCTCGGCACTGACCTTCACGATCTACTTCTGGCTGCTCGCGCGCCGCACCGCGATCGCGTCCTCCCTCGTCTCCTACACGGCGCCGCTCGTCGCGGTCGCGCTCGGGACCTCGGTGCTGGGCGAGCCGTTCACCGCGCGCGTCGGGCTGGGCGGGCTGCTGGTGCTGAGCGGCGTCGCGGGCGCGCTGGGTGGCAGGTCGGTCCCGGCGCGGCGCGACCCGCCTGCCGCGGTGCGGTAAAATGTTCGCCGCAGTGCGGAAACACCGGGAATCCGCCTCGCCGCGGGCGCCGGCCGACGGCGGCGAAGCCGGCCTCCCGGAGGAGAGCGCCCGATGAGCCAACCCGCCCGCCATCAGGTCAGCGAGCAGGAGGCGCGCAAGGTCGCGGAGGCTTCGCGCGAGACGGAGTGGAGGAGCCCGAGCTTCCTGCGCGAGCTCTTCCTCGGCAGGTTCCGGCTCGACCTGGTCCACCCCTATCCGCTCGCCGAGCGGGAGCGCCCCGAGTTCGTCGCCTTCTACCGCGCGTTCCGCGAGTTCCTGCGCAACGAGGTCGATCCGGTCGCGATCGACGAGAGCGGCGAGTATCCCGAGCGCGTGGTCGAGGGCCTGCGCAAGCTGGGTGCCTTCGGCCTCAAGATCCCCAGGGAGTATGGCGGCCTCGGCTTCACCATGCTCGAGTACTCGAAGCTGATGGAGCTGCTGGGCAGCGTGGACGGCAACGTCGAGGCTCTGCTCTCGGCGCACCAGTCGATCGGCGTGCCCACGCCCCTGCTCTACTTCGGGACCGAGGATCAGAAGCGACGCTTCCTGCCGCGCTGCGCGGCGGGCGAGATCTCGGGCTTCGCGCTCACCGAGACCGACGTCGGATCGGATCCGGCGCGCCTGGCGACCACCGCCGAGCTGACCGCCGACGGACGCGCCTACGTGCTGAACGGCAGCAAGCTCTGGTGCACCAACGGCACCTTCGCCCGCCTGCTCGTGGTCATGGCGCGCGATCCGAGGACGAACCGGATCAGCGCCTTCGTGGTCGACACCGGGACGCCGGGGGTGCGCGTGGAGCGGCGCTGCCGGTTCATGGGCCTGCGCGCGATCTCCAACGCCGTGCTCTCGTTCACGGACGTCCGGGTGCCGGTCGAGGACCGGATCGGCGACGAGGGCAAGGGCCTGAAGATCGCGCTCACCACGCTCAACACCGGTCGCCTGGCGATCCCTTCGGGCTCGATCGGCACCGCCAAGCTGTGCCTCGACATCTGCCGCAGCTGGGCGGCGGAGCGAGTGCAGTGGGGCCGGCCGGTGGGCAAGCACGAGGCGATCGCCCACAAGCTGGCCGACATGGCGGCGACCACTTTCGCGATGGAAGCGATGACCGAGCTCGCCTGCCAGATGGCCGACCGCGGCGGCTACGACATCCGGCTCGAAGCCGCGGCGGCCAAGCTCTGGAGCACCGAGCGCACCTGGGAGATCGTCGACGACACCATGCAGATCCGCGGCGGCCGGGGCTACGAGACGGCGCGCTCGCTCGCCGGGCGTGGCGAACGGCCGATCGCGGTCGAGCAGATCTTCCGCGATTACCGGATCAACCGCATCTTCGAGGGCTCGTCCGAGATCATGCACCTGTTCATGGCGCGCGAGGCGGTGGACAAGCACCTCCAGGTGGCGGGGGACATGGTCGATCCGGAGAAGCCGGCGGCGGCCAAGGGGCGCGCGCTGCTGCGCGCGGCGGCGTTCTACTCCTGGTGGTACCCGACGCGCTGGGCGGGCTGGGGGCGGTGGCCCCGCTACTCGGACTTCGGGCCGCTCGCCGGGCACCTGCGCTTCGTCGAGCGCAATTCGCGCCGGCTCGCCCGCCAGGTCTTCCACGGCATGATCGTCCATCGCGCGCGGCTCCAGCACAGGCAGGGCTTCCTCTTCCGCCTGGTGGACGTCGAGAACGAGCTGTTCGCGATGGCTGCCGTGGTGGCGCGGGCGCACGCGCTCGGCGCGCGCCGGGCACCGGAGGCGGCGCGCGCGGGGGAGCTCGCCGACCTGTTCTGCCGCAACGCGCGCCGCAAGGTGGCGCGTCTCTTCCGCGAGCTGTGGCGCAACGACGATGCGGGCAGGTACCGCGCCGGCGTGGCGGTGGTGGAGGGCGACCACGAGTGGATCCGCGAGGGGACCCTGGCCGCCGCCGAACGTCCCGCTCCGGCCCCCGCCGGCGGAGAGCCGGAGCTGGCGACCGCGCTCCCCTCCGGGCGGCCGTGAGAGCCGTCCTGCCGGTGGCCGCAGGTGCCGGAGGCGACGGGGTGCCGCGCCTCGGCGAGGTCGCGGAACCGGTCGCCGGTCCCGGCGAGGTCGTGCTCGCGGTGCGCGCCACCGCGATCAACCGCGCAGACCTGCTCCAGGTGCGGGGCCGGTATCCGCCGCCGCAAGGGGAGAGCGGGGTGCCCGGGCTCGAGGCCGCGGGCGAGATCGTGTCGGTCGGCTCCGGCGTCGAGGGTTGGCGCCCGGGAGACCGTGCGGCGGCGCTGCTCGCCGGCGGTGGCCACGCGCAGCGCGTGGCCGTGCCCGCGGGACAGCTCCTGGCGCTGCCGCGCGGCTGGAGCGTCGAGGAGGCCGCAGCGCTGCCCGAGGCGGCGCTCACCGCCTGGACCAATCTGGTGGTGGAGGGCGTGCTCGTGGCCGGACAGACGGTCCTGATCTCGGGCGCGAGCGGCGGCGTCGGCATCGTCGCCGTGCAGCTGGCGCGCGAGCTGGGCGCGCACGTGCTGGTCGCCGGGCGGGATCCGGAGCGGCTCGAGCGCCTGCGCGAGCTCGGCGCCGAGGGCGTCTTCCCGCTCGCCGACGACCTGCCGTCGCGCGTGCGCGCCGCCACCGGAGGGCGCGGCGTGGACCTCGTGCTCGACCTGGTCGGCGGCGCGCAGCTCGGGCGGTTGCTCGCCGCGCTCGGCGCGCGCGGGCGGCTGGTGCTGGTCGGCCTGGTCGCCGGCCGCCGGGCGGAGCTCGATCTCGAGCTGGTGCTGCGCCAGCGCCTGCGCCTCGTCGGCTCGGTCCTGCGCTCGCGCAGCCGCGGCGAGAAGGCCGAGCTGGTGGCCGGATTCCTGGCGTTCGCGGCGCCGCTGCTCGCCCTGCGGCGGCTGGTGCCGGTGGTCGAGCGCTCGTTCGAGTTCGGACGCATCGCGGAGGCGTACGCCCATCTCGAAGTGGGGCGGCCGTTCGGCAAGGTCGTGGTGCGCATCGACGATTGAGCCGGGGCGCCGCAGCACGCCACCGCCCACGCCCGGGAAGGGGCCCGCCGCGGGGCGGCACCGTAGGAGAAAGTCCTTTCCGGAGATAAGCTTAGCGCTCGATGCCCAAGCGCATCATTCCGATCGCGTCGGGCAAGGGGGGGGTCGGTAAGACCACCTTCGCGGTGCATTTCGCGCTCGAGCTGTCCCGGCGCGCGCCCACCGTGCTGGTGGACCTCGACACCGCGACCTCCTCGCTGCGCAACACGCTGCGCGTCCCGATCACGCACGACCTCTACCACTTCCACCGCAAGGGTCACCGCCTCGCGGAGTGCGTGACCCAGCTCGACGGCGCGCTCGACCGGCGCGGCCGCTTCCGCGACTTCGGCTTCGTGGCCGGGCCGATCCACTATCTCGAGGACCTGGCGGCCATGGGCCCGGAGCTGCGCCGCCGGCTGGCGAGCGAGATCGCGTCGCTGCCCGCCGACTACGTCGTGCTCGATCTGCGTGCCGGGGTGGACGCGACCGTGCTCGAGTTCCTGCCCTACACGAACAGCGGCGTGTTGATCTTCACCCCGCAGCTGCCGCAGGCTGCGGCGGCCGCGGCCGACCTGGTCAAGGCGGTGGTCTTCCGCACCCTGCGCGTCGTGTTCGGCGCGCGCTCGGGAGTGTTCGAGCTGCCGGGGATCGCAGCCGGACGGGAGCTGATCGGCGACCTGCTGGGGCGCGCCGAGGACGCCTACGACAGCTCGGTGCCCTCGCTCGACTACCTGCTCCGCGACCTGCGCGACGTCTACGGCGACCACCCGCTGGTGTCCGCGCTCGGCGAGCTGCTCACCGACTTCCGCGTGCATTACGTGCTCAATCAGTTCGACGGCGTGGAAGCGAGCCACGAGCGCGCGGTGGTGCCCTTCGTGCGCACGCTCTCGGACGGCGTCTCGGCGCGCCTCGAGCTGACCCAGCTGGGCTGGCTGGCGCAGGACGCGGCGCTCCACCGCGCCAACTGCCAGGGCCGGCCCGTCCTGCTCGACGACGAGGCCCCCCGCGCGCGCACGGCTGCCGGGGATCCGCTCCTGGCCGAGCTCCAGGCGCTCCGCTCCGCCGCGCTCGGTCTCGACCGCAGGCCGTCCGAGCGCATCGCGCGCCAGCGCACGCTGGCCGTGGCCAAGGACCCCGTCGACGCCCTGCTCGGCGAGCAGCTCGACCGGCTGCGCACGATCTTCGCGGGCGGCGGAGGCGGGGGCGTGCGCGAGAACCTCTCCTACTGCGTGGCGCGCGCCCTCGCGCTGATGCAGCCGCCCCGGCTCCCGACCGAGTTCGGAATGACCCAGCTGGCGCCCCCCGAGCAGCTCGTGCGCTGGCTGCTGCGGCGCATGCCGGTGGCCGCCGCGGCCGGCTCCGAAGCGGCCGGCCCGGTTCGATAGACTCGCCCGTCCATGGCTCCGGAGCCTCGCCGTCCGTCGATCGGACTGATCAGCCTCGGCTGCGCCAAGAACCAGGTGGACAGCGAGATCCTGCTCGGCGAGCTCGCCCGCCGCGGTCACCGGATCGTGGGCGACGCGGCGGCGGCCGAGACGGTGATCGTCAACACCTGCGCCTTCGTGGAGGAGGCCCGCCGGGAGTCGATCGAGACCATCCTCGAGGTGGCGGCGCGCAAGGGCCACGGGGTCTCGAAGCTTCTGGTGGCCGGCTGCCTGGTCAACCGCTCCGGCCCCGAGCTGCAGCGCGAGATCCCGGAGATCGACGGTTTCGTCGCTCTCGACCAGCTCGCCGAGGTCGGGGGCCTGGTCGAGCTGGGGGGAAGTGCGCCGCCGCCCGCGCCCGCCCACCTGGTGTTCGACCACACCGCGCCGCGCCTGCTCACCACCCGCGGCTGGGCCTACCTCAAGGTCGCCGAGGGCTGCGACAACCCCTGTACGTTCTGCGCCATCCCGCACTGGCGCGGCCGCTTCCGGAGCCGGACGGTGGCGAGCCTGGTGGAGGAGGCGCGCCGGCTCGAGGCCGAGGGCGCGCGGGAGGTCTGCCTGATCGCTCAGGACACCACCCGCTACGGCGAGGACCTGGGTTACGGACGCCATGGCCTGACCCGCCTGGTCGAGGCGCTGCTCGCCGCCACCTCGATCCCCTGGCTGCGCTTCCTCTACGCCTATCCGACGACCCTCGACGAGGAGCTCCTCCGCCTCATGGGTGCGGAGCGGCGCTTCCTCTCCTATCTCGACATGCCGCTCCAGCACAGCCATCCGGAGATGCTGCGCGCGATGCGGCGCGGCGGCTCGCCGGAGCGCTACCGGCGGATCCTCGACCGCGCGCGCGAGCTCGCGCCCGAGGTCTTTCTGCGCACGACGTTCATCGTCGGCTTCCCGGGCGAGACCGACGAGCATTTCTCGCACCTGCTGGAGTTCGTCGGCGCGGCCGGCTTCGACCACCTCGGCGCCTTCGTCTACAGCGCCGAGGACGGCACGCCCGCGGCCGCCCTGCCGGGCGCCGTCCCCGCGCAGGTCGCGCGGCGGCGCTGGCGCCGCCTCCTGGCGCACCAGAAGCCGATCGCGCTGGCGCGGCGAAGGGCGCTCGTGGGGCGGCAGCTGGAGGTCTTCGTCGAGGGAGCGTGCGAGGAGAGCGAGCACCTGCTCCAGGGGCGCCACCGCGGCATGGCGCCCGACGTCGACGGCCGGGTGCTGATCAACGACGGCTTCGCTCCGCCGGGCGCCATCGTGGAGCTCGAGGTGACCGACGCCTACCCGAGCGACCTCGTGGGCCGCATCGTGGGTCCGGTCGGCGCTCCCGGAGTCGTGCCGGCGGCCGCCTGATGCGATGCGCGTGATCCGGGAGGCGGACGGCGAGCGGGCGGCGCCGCGCGGCGCCGTGGCGACGGTCGGCAACTACGACGGCATCCACCTCGGCCAGCGCGCCGTGCTCGAGCGCGTGGTCGCGCGCGCGCGCCAGCTCGACCGGCCCGCCCTGGCGATCACCTTCGAACCGCATCCCCTGCGCGTCCTGGCGCCGGAGCGGGCGCCGAGGCGACTGACCACCGACCTCCAGCGCCTGCGGCTGCTCGAGGCTCTGGGGCTCGACGCGCTCTGCGTGCTCGAGTTCACGCCCGAGCTCGCGTCCTGGCCGGCGGAGCGCTTCGTGAGCGAGCTGCTGGCCGGCAGGTTCGCGCTCCACGAGCTGTACGTGGGCTCGAGGTTCGCCTTCGGCCGCGGGCGCGCCGGTTCGCTGGCGCTGCTCGAGCGGCTGGGCGCCGAGCTGGGCTTCAGGTCGTTCGGCGTGCCGGAGGTCGAGGTGCGGAGCGAACCGGTTTCGGCCACGCGCATCCGGAGCGCTCTCGCAGCGGGCCGGGTCGAAGACGCGGCCGAGCTGCTCGGCCGGCCCTACGCCGTGGACGGCCGCGTGGTCGAGGGCGACCGGCGTGGCCGGTCGCTCGGCTTTCCGACCCTCAACCTGGAGACTCTCAACGAGATCCTGCCCGCGGACGGCGTCTACGTGGTCGAGGCCGAGTTCCCCGAGCGGGGGGAGCGCGCCCCCGGGGTGGCCAACGTCGGGCTGCGCCCGACCATCGGCCGGGACGCGGCGCCGGTGGTCGAGGCCCACCTGCTGGATTTCGGACGCGAGTGCTATGGCGAGGAGGTGGAGCTCCGGTTCCTCACCCGCCTGCGGGAGGAGCGCCGGTTCCCCTCCCTGCCGGCGCTCACCGAGCAGATCGCGCGCGACGTCCGTTCCGCGAGAGAATACCTCGATGCCGCCGGACGTTCTGACCGGCGGAGCGCGGGCGCCGGGGCGCGCTCCGGGCCCCGCGGCGGGGCCTCGACTCCCTGAATGGAAGAAAGGACGTTTCGAATGGCCAGCCCGAGGGTGATCACGGTGACGGAAGCGAACTTCGAGAAGGACGTGCTCCAGTCGAGCGTACCGGTGCTGCTCGATTTCTGGGCGGTGTGGTGCGGCCCCTGCCGCGTGGTCGGGCCGGTGCTCGACGAGCTGGCCGAGGAGCTGGACGGCAAGCTCAAGATCGGCAAGGTCAACGTCGACGAGAACCAGGAGCTCGCCATGCAGTTCCGGGTTTCGAGCATCCCGGCCTTCGTGCTGATCAAGAACGGGCAGGCGGTCGATCGTACGGTCGGGGCCATGCCCAAGTCGGCGTTCAAGACCTTCCTGTCGTCCCACGTGGCTTGAGCGCGACCCTCGGGAGCGAGCTCGAGCGGCTGGGCGCCGTCGCCCTGGTGGCGCTGGGCGGCGAGGGCGGCGATCCCGACCTCGCCGCGTTCGCAGGCGCGGCCAAGCTCGGCGAGGCGTTCGTGGTGGCGCCGCGCGGAGGCGCGCCCCGCCTCGCCTTCCTGACTCCCATGGAGCGCGACGAGGCGGCCGCGACCGGGCTCGCGCTGCTCGCGCCCGAGACGCTCGACGTCGCGCGGCTGACGCGCGAACACACCGAGCCGGGCGCGCTGCTGGCGGCGTGGCTCGCGGAGGCGTTGCGCTGGAGCGGAGTCGCCCCCGGCTGCGTCGCGCTCGCCGGCTCCTGGCCGGCGGGGGCGCTGGTCGCGGCCGCGGGCGAGCTCGAGCGGGCCGGCTGGAGCTTCGTCTCCGGCAACGAAGCCATGCGGCGCGCGCGCAAGCGCAAGCGGCCGGGTGAGGTCGAAGAGATCCTGCGCGTCACGGGCGCGGTCGCCGAGGCGATGCGCGCGGTGGCGGGCCTGCTCGCCGCCGCGACCCTGCGCCCCGGCGGCGAGCTCGCGCTCGAGGGCGAGCCCCTGCGCGTCGCGCGCCTGAAACGCGAGGTGGCCCTGATCTTCGCCGGCCACGGGCTGTCGCAGCCGCGCTCGAACATCGTGGCGCCCGGCGAGGAGGGCGGGGTGCCGCACAGCGCGGGCACGCCCGAGCGC
>JAFNAE010000256.1 GCA_017860005.1 Acidobacteriota bacterium
TTGACCATGTGGTAGAGCGACTGGACGACGCGGCGGATCCGCTCGGCCTCGTGGTAGGTGCGGCCCATCCGCTTCGAGACGATCTCCATCGAGATGTCCCCGGCCGAGAGCTCGGCGTCGGACAGCCGCCGGATGCCGTAGGGCCACTCCATGTCGTGGCCCTCGAAGGAGAGCGTGGTCTGGTCGATGCCCCAGCGCTTGGCACAGCGCCCGAACTCCGCCTCGGCGCCCTTGTGGCCGCCGGAGATCAGCATCGGCTTGCTCGTGATCGACATGTCTCGTTCCTCGGGTTCGGGATCGGTGGTTCGACGCTACCGGCGGGAGGTCCCGCTGTCGGGTCGGAGATTCTACAGACAAAGACTCCATAGAGGGGGTCGAGGTCCGCCGAGCGCTCGTGGTGACTCCGGTTCCACTGCGCCGGCCGCGCCGTTGCAGGGCCGCCGCCACCCGAGGCGCTGGCCCCGGGACGCGGTCCGGCGTCGATCGGTCAGCCGTCGCGGAACTTCGCGAGCACGTCGAGGACCGAGTCGACGTCCTTCTCGGTGTGGTCGGCCGAGACCTGGAAGCGGATCGTCTCGTGGCCCTTGGGCACCACCGGGTAGTTGAGGCCGGTCGCCAGGACGCCGTGCGCGCGCAGGTGGCGCACCAGCGCGGTGGTCCGCGCCGTGTCGCGCACCAGCAGCGGCACCACCGGGTGGTCGCCCTCGAGCGTCTCGAGGCCGAGCGCGACCAGGCCGTCCCGGAAGCGGCGGGTCATCGTGCGCAGGTGGGCGAGCAGCTCGGCGCCGGCCTCGCTCTCGAGGATCTCGAGCGCGGTCAGGGCGGCGGCGGCCTCGCCCGGCGTGATCGGATTCGAGTAGATGTACATCGGCGCCGACTCGCGCAGGAAGTCGATCACGCCGCGCGGGCCGGTGACGTAGCCGCCGTTGACGCCGAACGCCTTGCCGAGCGTGCCGATCAGCAGGTCGGACGGGCCCGAGCGCAGGTGCTCCTCGGTGCCGCGGCCGGTCGGCCCGTAGGCGCCGACGCCGTGCGAGTCGTCGACGATCACCACCACGTTCTCGGGGAAGCGCGCGTCGTGGCGGTGCGCCACGGTCAGGATCTCGTGCAACGGCGCGTGGTCGCCGCGCATCGAGAAGATGCCGTCGGTGACCACCAGGGCGCGCCGGCAGGTGCCGGCCGCCGAGAGCAGCTGGGTCTCGAAGTCGAGCGAGTCGTTGTGCCGGTAGACGTGCTTTTCCTTGGGCCGCGCCAGCCGGATGGCGTTGATGATGCAGTTGTGGTTGAGCTCGTCGGAGACCAGCGCGGTCTCGGGCGTGACCAGCGGCACGAAGGTGCCGATCATGGCGGCGTAGGCCGAGGAGAAGAGCATCGCCGCCTCGCGCCGGTGGAACGCGGCCAGGCGCGCCTCGAGCTCGACGTGGGGGGCGTAGGTGCCGCTGATGAAGCGCACCGCGCCGGGCCCGGCGCCGAAACGCCGCACCGCCTCCTCCTCGGCCTCGACCACCTCCTTGCGCAGGCCCATGCCGAGGTAGTTGTTGGAGTTCATCTTGAGGAACCGCCGCTGCTCCTCGCCGGCGAGCAGGTAGCGCGGTCCGAAGCCGTCGGCGGGCGGTACCACGCCGGTGATCACGGACTCGTTGCGCTTCGGGTTGCCGCGCGCGTCGAGTGCGGCGAGCTCGCCGGCCAGGGCCTCGAGGAATCGGTCGTGGGGCATGGCGGGATCCTAGGCGAGCTTGAGCTTCGGGCGCAGCTGCTCGAGCATCTCGGCGGTCATCGCGGCGAGGTCGTAGCGCGGGCGCCAGCCCCACTCGGTGCGCGCGGCGGTGTCGTCGAGCGACTGCGGCCAGGAATCTGCGATCGCCTGGCGCTGGGGATCGACCTCGTACTCGATCTCGAAGCCGGGCAGGTGCTTGCGGATCTCCGCGGCGAGCTCGGCGGGGGTGAAGTTCGCGGCCGCGATGTTGAAGGCGTTGCGGTGCTCGAGGCGCGCCGGGTCGGCCTCCATCAGCTCGAGCGTGGCGCGCACCGCGTCGGGCATGTACATCATGTCGAGGCGGGTGTCGGGGCCGAGGAAGCAACGGTAGCGGCCGTGCCGGAGCGCGTCGTAGAAGATCGCCACCGCGTAGTCGGTGGTGCCGCCGCCGGGCAGCGCGGTGTGCGAGATCAGGCCGGGGAAGCGCAGGCCGCGCACGTCGAGGCCGAAGCGGTGGGCGTAGTAGTCGGCGAGCAGCTCGCCGGCGACCTTGGTCACGCCGTACATGGTGTTCGGGCGCTGCACCGTGTCCTGGGGCGTGGCCGCGCGCGGCGTGCCCGGCCCGAAGGCGGCGATCGAGCTCGGGTGGAAGAGCGCGCAGCGGTTCTCGCGCGCCACCTCGAGGATCTTGTAGAGGCCGCCCATGTTGATCTCCCAGGCGACGTGGGGGCGCTCCTCGGCGGTGGCCGAGAGCAGGGCGGCGAGGTGGTAGAGGGTCCCGATCTCGTGGCGCCGCACGAGGTCCTGGAGCTGGCGGAAGTTGGTGACGTCGAGCACGGCGAAGGGGCCGTCGGTGCCGGCCCCCGCCGGCGGGACGCGGATGTCGGAGGCGATCACCTGCTCGGCGCCGTGGCGCGCGCGCAGGGCGGGGACGAGCTCGGACCCGATCTGGCCGAGCGCCCCGGTGACGAGAATGCGTCGCATGACGCCGAAAAGCCTACCCGGTGGCGGCGAGGAAGGCGAGCAGGCGGCGATTCACCTCCGCCGCCGCCTCGTGCTGGAGCCAGTGGCCCGCGCCCTCGATGCGGGCCGCCCCGCCGCGCCGGCAGCGCGCCAGCGAGGGCGCCACCAGCGCCTCGCCGAGCGCTACGTCGTCGACGCCCCAGAGCAGCAGCGTGGGCGGCTCGACCTCGCGGTGAGGAGGCCGGGTCGGCGGCCGGCGCAGGGCGGCCCGGTACCAGCCGAGCATGGCGGTCAGGGCGCCCGGACGCGCGGCGGCCTCGGCGTAGCGGTCGAGGTCTTCCTCGCGGAACGTCCCCGGCCGGCTCGAACGGCGGAAGATCGAGCGGAAGGCGCGAAAGCCCGCGGCGCGCAGCTTGCGCTCGGGCAGCGCGGGGAGCTGGAAATAGAGCATGTAGCGGGCGCGGCGGCGCTGCGCCGGGTCGT
Source organism: Acidobacteriota bacterium (assembly GCA_017860005.1). Classification (GTDB taxonomy): domain Bacteria; phylum Acidobacteriota; class Thermoanaerobaculia; order Multivoradales; family JAGPDF01; genus JACTMI01. The sequence continues at coordinate 3,143 of JAFNAE010000256.1, forward strand.
GCCAGAGCGCGCGCCGGAAGACGGACGGGTGCGGTGCATTGAGGATCGCCAGCCGGTCGATGCGCTCCGGCGTGGTGAGCGCACCCCACCAGGCGAGCGCGCCGCCCCAGTCGTGGCCGACCACCGGCACCGGGCGCGGACCGAGCTCGGCGAGCAGCGCGGCGAGCACCGCGGCGAGCGCGTCCAGGCCGTAGGGCCGCAGGCCCCGGGGCTTCTCCGAGAGGTTGTAGCCGGGCAGGTCGGGCGCCACCACCCGGTACCCGGCCTCGGCGAGCGCCGGGATCTGCCGGCGCCAGCCCCACCAGAACTCGGG
>JAFNAE010000028.1 GCA_017860005.1 Acidobacteriota bacterium
GGCACCGACCCGGGCCGCTACCGTCCCTCCTCGGAGGCGCTGCTGCGACGGCTGCTCAAGGGCGAGGAGCTGGCCTCGATCCACCCGCTCGTCGATCTCAACAACCAGCTCTCGATCGAGCTCAAGGTGCCCGCCTGCGTCCTGCGCGAGGGGAGCTTCTCGCCGCCGGTCGTGCTGCGTGCGGGCCGGCCCGGGGAGATCCTCGATGCGATGCGCGGCCCGCTCGATCTCGCCGGCAAGCCGCTGCTCGAGGACGGGCCGGGGCCGTTCGGCACCCCGATCACCGACAGCCACCGGGTCAAGATCCTGCCCGACTCGACGGCCGCCTGGCTGGTCGCCTACCTGCCCGCGGGGCTCGTCGGCGAGCCGGCCGCGCGCGCGCGGCTCGTGGAGATCCTCGGCGAGGCCCCGGTGGCGAGGCTCGCCTGAGCGATCGTGCCTCTCCGGAGGCGGGGCCGCTCGCCTTCCACCGCTAGAATCCCGCCATGAGCGAGCTCACCGGCAAGCAGCGCAAGCTCCTGCGCGGCCTCGCGCACGCCCTGGAGCCGGTGGTGCGGGTCGGCAAAGAGGGCGTTACCGAGGCGCTCGTCGCCGAGGTCGGCCGTGCCCTCGACGCGCACGAGCTGATCAAGGTCCGGTTCCTCGATGGCAAGCGCGAGAAGGACCGCCTCGTCGCCGAGCTCGAGGCGGCCACCGGCGCCGCCGAAGCGGGCCGCGTCGGACACGTCTCCGTGCTCTACCGCGAGCATCCCGACCCGGCCAAGCGCAAGATCCGCTTCGAGCCGGAGGACTGACGGCTCAGGCGAAGAACTGCGCCGTCTCGGTCGACTCGGCCAGCGCGCCGGTCGAGGCGCCGCCGCCGGTGGCGATCTCCTTGACCAGGTCGAAGTAGCCGGTGCCGACCTCGCGCTGGTGCCGGGTCGCGGTGTAGCCGTGATCCTCGGCGTCGAACTCGTCCTGCTGGAACTCGGAGTAGGCCAGCATGCCGCGCTCGCGATAGTCGTGCGCGAGCTGGAACATCGAGTAGTTGAGGGTGTGGAAGCCGGCCAGGGTCACGAACTGGTACTTGTAGCCCAGGGCGCCGAGCTCGCGCTGGAAGCGCCGGATCGTGAACGGATCGAGGTGCTTGGCCCAGTTGAACGACGGCGAGCAGTTGTACGCGAGCAGCTTGCCCGGGAATAGCTGGTGGACGCCCTCGGCGGCGCTCCAGGGGGGCGACCCTGACCAGGGCGAAAAAGGATGTAAAGCGGAATTTCGCACTTGAGTCGCTTTCGCTGCCGCGTAGTATGGTTCGCCACTGGCGAAAGACCTGGAAAATGAACCACGGCTCCGAAAACCTGCGTCTCGTCCTCGGCCTGAAGGCGCGCGCCCTGCGCGAGGCGCGCGGCTGGACGCTGAAGCGCCTGGCCGAGCGCGCCGGGCTGGCGATCTCCTACCTGTCGGAGATCGAGAAGGGCAAGAAGTACCCCAAGCCCGAGAAACTGCTGGCGCTCGCGGCGGCGCTCGAGACGCCGTTCGAGGAGCTCGTCTCGCCGCGCGTCGCCGACGAGCTGTCGCCGCTCTCGGCGTTCGCCGGCTCGGAGTTCCTGCGCGAGTTCCCGTTCGAGCTGTTCGGGCTCGAGGCGTCGGATCTCTTCGACCTCGTGGCGGCCGATCCGAGGAAGGCGGGTGCGCTGCTGCGCACCTTCGGGGACATCGCGCGGCGCTACGATCTCGAGGTCGAGCACCTCCTGTTCGGCGCCCTGCGCTCCTACCAGCAGCTCAACGGCAACTCCTTCCCCGAGATCGAGGAGGCCGCCGAGCGGCTGCGCGCGGAGTCGGGCTGGGCGGCCGAGCACCGGCTCGGCGAGGCCGAGCTCACCGAGGCGCTGGCCCGGAGGTTCGGGGTCACGGTCGACCACGAGACCCTGCCGGCGCATCGCGAGCTCGCCGAGCTGCGCTCGGTCTACGCGGCGGGCCCGGCGCCGAAGCTGTACGTCAACGGGCACCTGACGGCGCAGCAACGGGCGTTCGTGGTGGCGCGCGAGATCGGCTACCGCGTGCTCGGCCTCGCGGAGCGGCCGGTGACCGGCTCGTGGCTGCGCGCCGAGTCGTTCGAGCAGGTGCTCAACAACTTCCGCGCCTCCTACTTCGCAGGCGCGCTGATGATCCCGCGTGCCGCCCTCGCCGCGGAGCTCGGGCGGTTCTTCGCGGCGTCGCGTTTCCGCGCGCGCACGTTGATCGAGATGCTGCGCCGCTTCGGGGCCACGCCCGAGATGCTCTTCTACCGGGTGAGCCAGGTGCTCCCGGCCGAGTTCGGTCTGACGGAGCTGTTCTTCGTGCGCTTCTTCCGCGACCCGGACCGCCGCCGGCCGCGCCTGACCAAGGTGCTCAACCTGGCGCGCGCCGCCGTGCCCTATGGCGTCTCGCCGGAGGAGCACTCCTGCCGGCGCTGGCCGGGTGTCGCGATCCTCGACCATCCCGAGCTGCCCGGCCATCGCGCCACGGATCCGCCGCCGGTGGCGGCCGCGCGCTGCCGCTTCCAGACCGAGGGTGTCGAGTTCCTGGTCGTGGCGCTGGCGCGGCCGCTGGCACTGAAGCCCCGCACGCTCTCCTCGGTCTCGCTCGGGCTGCTGGTGGACGAGCGCCTGCGCGGCGTGGTCCGCTTCCTCGAGGACCCGGCCCTGGCGCGGCTCGAGGTCGACCTGACCTGCGAGCGTTGCCCGCTCGCCCCGCCGGCCTGCACGGACCGCGCGGCGCCGCCGACGGTGCTCGAGCGCCAGAGGCGGCTCTCGCGCCGGGAGGCGGCGATCGCGGAGTTGCTCGGGTAGACTCCCCGCCCGCGCGGGGCGGGGCCCGGGAATCCCGGCCCCGGTTTTCGCGTTGGCACCCCTCGAGAGGAGCTTCGCGCCATGATCGGCTTCGACCCCATGTACTTCGTCTTCCTGGCGCCGGCGCTGGCGTTGTCGCTGTGGGCGAGCTTCAAGACGAAGTCCGCGTTCTCGAAGTACTCGAAGGTGCGCGTGGCCACCGGCATGACCGGCGCCCAGGCGGCGCAGCGGCTGCTCGACTCGGCCGGCATCCACGACGTCAAGGTGGTCGCCCATCAGGGGATGCTGACCGACCACTACAACCCGATCACGAAGACCCTGGCGCTGTCCGAACAGGTCTACGGCGTGCCCTCGATCGCCGCGGTCGGAGTGGCCTGCCACGAGGCCGGGCACGCGATCCAGCACGCGGTGCACTACAAGCCGCTGTGGCTGCGCTCGACCCTGGTGCCCACCGCCAACATCGGCTCCACCGTCGGTTATCTGGTGATGACGTTCGGGCTCGTCCTCGGCTCGATGGGGATGTTCCTGGTGGGCGTCCTGCTGTTCTCGATGGTCCTGCTCTTCCAGGTCGTGACCCTGCCGGTCGAGTTCGACGCCTCGGCGCGCGCCAAGCAGCTCGCCGTCGCCAACGGGATCGTCCTGCCCCAGGAGCGCGAGGGCATGGATCGCGTCCTCAACGCCGCCGCGCTGACCTACGTGGCGGCCGCGATCTCGACGCTGCTGACGCTGCTCTACTTCCTGTTCCGCGCCGGCCTGCTCGGCGGCCGCAGCCGCGACTGAGCGCGCGCCGCCCCGCTTCGGCGCAGCCGCCGGACGGGCTAGGCTCGGCGGCAACGCCCTGGAGCAAGGGGGTCGCCATGCGCCGAGCCGTCCTCTCCACCGCCACCGCCTTCGCCGGGGCCGCCTTGGCGCTGGTCGCGCTGGTCGCCTCCGGCGCCGGCGCGGCGCGCACGCAGAAGCCGGTGCTCCATGCCCGCAAGTGGCTCGCGATCACCGGCAAGCCGCTGGCGGCGACCGCCGGGGCGCGCATCTTCGAGCGCGGCGGCAACGCGGTGGACGCCGCCTGCGCCATGCTCGCCGCCACCTGCACGATGTGGGACACGCTCGGCTGGGGAGGCGAGACCCAGGCCCTGGTCTGGCATCCGCAGCGGCGCGAGGTGATCGGCGTCAATGCCCTCGGCGTGGCGCCCACCGGGGCGACGCCCGAGCTCTTCCGGGCCCAGGGGCTGCGCTACCCGCCGGAGCACGGTCCGCTCGCGGCGGTGACCCCGGGCACCCCCGGCGGCCTCTTCGTCATGCTCGCCGAGTGGGGACGGCTGACGCTCGCCGATGTACTGGCCCCCGCGCTCGAGCTCGCCGACGGTTTCCCGATCGAGGCGCAGCTTGTCTCGACGCTGAAGCGGGAGCAGGAGCGGCTCGCGGCCTGGCCGTTCTCGCGCGCGCTCTTCCTGCCGCGAGGCGGTGCGCCGCCGGAGTTGGGCGAAGTGTTCCGCCAGCCCGATCTCGCGCGCACGCTGCGCCGGCTGGTCGAGGCCGAGAGCGCGGCGCGCGCGCGGGGTGCGGACCGCCGGGGCTCGATCCTCGCCGCCTACGACCTCTTCTATCGCGGCGAGCTGGCGCGCGAGCTCGCGGCGGCCGCGCGCGCCGAGGGCACGCTCATCACGGAGGAGGATCTCGCGCACTGGGAAGTGCGGCTCGAGCAATCGGTGGCGACGGACTACCGCGGCATCGAGGTCCACAAGCTCACCACCTGGACACAGGGGCCGGCCCTGCTCCAGGCGCTCAACCTGCTCGAGACCACCGACCTGGCCGCCCTGGGCTACAACAGCGCGCGCTACGTGCACGCCGTGACCCAGGCGATGCACCTCGCCTTCGCCGACCGCGACTTCTACTACGGCGATCCGGCCTTCCCGCCCGAAGAGCCGGTCGCCGGACTGCTCTCGAAGGACTACGCGCGACGGCGCTGGGCGGAGTTCGATCCGCGCCGCAACCGCACCGACCTCGGGCCGGGCGACCCCTATCCCTTCCAGGGCGGCGTGAACCCCTTCCGGGAGGAGCTCGAGGCGTGGCCGCCCGCGCCCGAAGCGCCCTTGACCACGGCTTCGGCGGCCGCCTTCGAGGCGGGCTTCCGGGCGGGGACGACCTCGGTCGTGGCCGCCGACGCGGAGGGCTGGGTCGTCTCGATGACGCCCTCCGGCGCCTGGGTGCCGGCGGTGGTCGCCGGCCGGACCGGCATCGGTCTCTCGCAGCGGCTCCAGAGCTTCGTGCTCGACCGGCGCGAGAACCCGTTCAACGTGCTCGAGCCGGGCAAGCGGCCGCGCGTTACGCTGACGCCGACGTTGGCGCTGCGCGACGGCTCGCCCTGGCTCGCCTTCGCGGTCCAGGGCGGCGACACCCAGGACCAGAACCTGCTCCAGTTCTTCCTCGCCGTGGCGGAGTTCGGGTTCGACGTCCAGGAGGCGGCCGAGGCCGCGAACTTCACCACCTATCAGCTGCACAGCTCCTTCGGCGCGCACGAGCGCAAGCCAGGTCGGCTCACGCTCGACGAGCGCACGCCGCCCTGGGTGCGCGACGAGCTGAAGGCGATGGGCTATCTGGTCGACACCGCGGAGCGCAACTCGGGGCCGATCAACGCCATCCTGTTCGACCGTGCGCACGGCACGATGCGCGGCGGCTCCTCGAACCACGGCGACGACTACGGCATCGGCTGGTGAGGGAGGGCCGGCTCAGGGCACCGTCAGGCTCCAGGCGGAGGTGTCGCCGGACTCGAAGCCGTCCGCGAAGAGCTGGCTCGCGCCGCAGTCCACCACCGCGCGGATCGCGAAGTCACCGCTGACGCCCAGCACGCAGGCGCTGAACCACTGGTTGGGCGGCGTCGCGTAGATGCCGTTCCTGCCTGCCTGGCAGCCGTCGACGTCGGTCACCACGCTGGGCCCGGAGAGCGGCGGACTGGTCAGGAACTGGAAGTCCACGACCACGGTCTCCCCCGCGAGGACCGGTACCGGCGGGGCGAGCGTGAACTCGTTGAACGCGCCCTCGGTGAGCAGCGGGCCCGCGAGCTCCTGGAGCACCGGTCCCGGAACGGGGAAGACGCCCGCCTCGGAGAGACGCAGGTATTCGCCGAGCGTCGTGCCGCCGGTGGGCGGGCTCGAGAGCCAGAGCACGCGCAGGGCGATCAGGTCCCCGGCGCAGCTCGAGGTCAGCCAGGCCGCGGCGCGCTCGCCGGCGACGAATCCGACCTGGATGTTGGCGGTGCCGAAATCGACCACGGAGTCGTTCTGGAGCACCACGACGCCCGACGTCTCCGCCGCGAGCAGAGCCGGCAGAGCGACGAGCGCGGCGATCGTGGCCAGGACGCGGAGAGTCGGCCTCGAACGAGCCATGGAGATCCTCCCGGGAGGACGCGATGGTACATGATCGAGCGATCCTGTGAAGTGATGCATTCGGGCGCCCGAGTCTGGCATCCGGCTTGCTCCAAGGTCGGTCCGGACGCAGGAAGAGTCGTCGGAACGACGGGAAGGAGGAGACTCGCGATGACGATCCGTTCGATACTGCGCAGGACCTTGCTGGGCACCGCGACGGCCGTCGCGCTGCTCGGCCTCGCGGTCGCGCCGGCGAGCGCGCAGACCGACTTCGGCGTGCGCGGCGGCGCCTATCTCGAGGACGCCGATCCGTTCGTCGGCCTCGAGGTGCTGACCCGCATGGGGTCGAGCGACTGGTTCTTCAATCCCAACGTCGAGTTCGTGTTCGCCGACGAACGCGACCGCATCTCGGGCAATTTCGACTTCCACTACGACTTTCGCGTCACCTCCGACTACTACCTGTGGGCGGGCGGTGGGGCGGCGATCCTCTACACCGACGGCGACGGCGGGCGCGACAGCGAGACCGACGCCGGCCTCAACCTGCTCGGCGGCATCGGTTGGCGCCTGAGCGGGATGACGCCCTACGCGCAGCTCAAGGTCGTCGTCTCCGACGATTCGGAGGTGGTCGCCGCGGTCGGCGTGCGGTTCTAGCCCGGACCGGCCGGCCCGGCCCGGCGCGGCGCGAGGTAGATGGTGTAGCGGTCGACCTTGCCCAGGGTCCGCGCCTCGTATCCGAGAGCGGCGAGCTCGCGCCGCCACGCTTCGTCGCCTCCCGGGGTGACCAGGAAGATGCGCGCCGGCTCGGGGTCGGCGAGCTCGGAGGCGAGCGGCTCGGCCATCTGGCGGTACGAGGGCTCGCGCGGCCGGATCTGGATGGTGGCGAGATCCACCGACTCGACTTCGCAGCCCAGGTAGAACGCGACCGTGTAGTGCGGCTTCGTTTCGACGAAGAGCACTTCGCCCGGGGGGTAGGGGAGCTGGCGCAGGAGCGCGGCCGCGAACCGGCGGCCGTCGCGGGCCGTTGGGTACTGGGCGCTGAGGCCCCTGAGTCCGACCAGCACCGCGGCCAGGAGCACGATCCCCACCAGCTCGCGGCGCGTGGTGGGCAAGGGACCCAGCCGGCGCGCGAGCAGCAGCGCGGCGGGCGCCGCCAGCGGCAACAGGTAGAGCGGCAGGCGCGACTGTGCAATCACGAAGACCGTGAGCGGGAGCAGGAGCCAGAGCAGAAGCAGGCGCTCCTCGCGCGCGAGGGGGGCTCGCCCGACCTGCTCCGAGGCGCGCCGGCGCCGCTCGCGGACGAGCGCCAGCGGCCACCAGGGGAGCATCCCCGCGAGGACGACCGGGGCGTACATCCGGACCAGGCCACGCAGCCCGGAATTGCGATCGAACTCGGGCGAGCCTACCCGCGCCATGACTTCGGCGCCCAACAGGTAGCGCAGCAGGTCGGGGCGATGGGCGATCTCGTGCAGGTACCAGGTGAAGGCGAGCGCGGCGAAGAGCGCCAACGAGGGCAGCGAGGCCAGTCGGCGCGCGCCCCGCCAGGAACGCCCGTCGCGCGCTGAGAAGACGAGCAGAGCAGCGAGCGGCAGCAGCCCGGGCGGCCCCTTGGTCAGGAAGGCCAGGCCGAAGCCCCCCCAGAGCATCGCGCGCGCGAGCCGCGGCGAGCCGTCGCCGAAGGCGAGCTCGACGAAGCCGGCCACGCCCGTCATCGCGGTGAAGGCAAGCAAGGTGTCGGTCGAGACGATGTTGGCCGCGACGAAGGGCAGCAACGACGTCGCGTAGACGACCGCCGCCGTGACCTCGGCGCCGGGAGCGAGACGGCGGGCGCTCCACGCCACGAGCAGGATCGTGCCCGCGAACGCGAGCGCGCCCGGCAATCGCGCGGCCCACTCCGTGCGGCCGAAGATCTCGAGCGAGGCGGCGATCGTCCAGTAGGTCAGGGGCGGCTTCGAATAGTGCGGAACTTCGTGGTGGAGCCGGGGCGTCATCCAGTCGCCGCTGGTGATCATCTCGAGCGCGACGTTGACGTAGCGCCCTTCGTCGGGCTCCCAGAGGGAGCGCGCGCCCTGCAGGGCCAGGGTGAAGGCGACGACGGCGAGCACGCCGCCCAGCACGACGCGGCGGGAGCGGACGCGCGACTCCGGATCCGGACTGGTCAACAGGGTGCGAGAGCGCTGCTCAATGCCGTACGGGCGCGCCGATACGCGCCACCAGTTCGGCCATGCGCGCGGTGAGCATCGCCTCGGTGCGCGCCTCGCAGACCAGGCGCAGCAGGGGTTCGGTGTTGGAGGGGCGGACGTTGAACCACCAGTCGTCGTACTCGACCGTGATGCCGTCGAGCCAGTCGATGCGCCCGTCGCCGAAGGCGGCCTCGAGCTCCTTCATCTTGCCCGCCTTGTCCTCGACCTCGAAATTGGTCTCCGGGCTCTTGGCGTAGCGGCGCAGGGGGGCGACCACCTGGGAGAGGGTCCTGCCCGTGCGCCAGAGCAGGTCGAGGACCTCGACCACCGCGAGGATGGCGCAGTCCGCGAAGTAGTTGTCGCGGAAGTAGTAGTGCCCGGCGAGCTCGCCGCCGAACAGGCCATCGACCCGCCGCAGCGTCGCCTTCATGAAGGAGTGGCCGACGCGCTCGCGCACCGGGATGCCGCCCTTCTCGCGCACGTACTCGGGCACCGCGCGCGACGAGCGCAGGTCGTAGAGGACGTGCTTGCCGGGGTCGGCGGCGAGCAGCTCGCCGGCGATCAGCGCGGTGACGAGATCGCTGCCGACCGGCTCGCCGGTCTCGTCCACGAAGGCGGCACGGTCGAAGTCGCCGTCGCAGGCCACGCCGAGGTCGGCGCCGGTCTCGCGCACGCGCGCCTGGAGGTCGCGCAGGTTCTCGAGCTTGAGCGGATTCGCCTCGTGGTTGGGGAAGGTGCCGTCGAGCTCGAAGTAGAGCGGCACCAGGTCGACTCCGAGCGCGTCGAAGATCGGGCGGTCGACCACCGCCATGCCGTTGGCGGCGTCGACCACGACCCGCAGCCGGCGCGCGCCGGCGGGCCGGTGGAGGAACGAGAGAACGTGACGCTGGTAGGCGCCGTAGACGTCGGCGGAGGTCACCCTGCCGGCGCGGCCGGCTTCCGGGAAATCGCCGGAGTCGACCGTGGCCTCGATCAGCGGGATGCCGTGGTCGCCCGAGACCGGCCGCGCCTCGTGCTTCGAGAACTTCAGACCGTTGTACTCGGCCGGGTTGTGCGAGGCGGTGACCTGAATGCCGCCCGCCGCCCCGAGGTGGCCGATCGCGAAGTAGTTGGTGGGCGTGGTGGCGAGTCCGATGTCGACGACGTCGAGGCCCGAGGCGGTCAGCCCCGCGATCAACGCCTCGGCGAGCGGCAGCGAGGAGGGGCGCATGTCGCGCGAGACGACGACCCGCTCGCCGCCGTGGGCGAGGTCGGCGTCGTCGAGCACGACGCGGAATGCGCGGCCGATCCGGCGCGCGGTGTCCTCGGTCAGGTCCCTGCCGTAGATGCCGCGCACGTCGTAAGCCTTGTAGATGCCGGCCATGTCGGGTCTCCTCAGACCTTCTCGATCGTGAACTGGAGGGCGAGACCCTCGACGTCCGCGCTGGTGCCGGCATCGTCCGCGAGCGAGGCCCAGCCGGAGGCGAGCGTCTCGCCGGAGATCCAGTCCCGCCACGCCTCGATCGCCGCTTCGAGCTCGGGCGCGGCCCGGTAGCGGACACGGATGCGGTCGGCATAGTCGAGCCCCGTCTCCTTGCGCGCGGTCTGCAGGCGGTTGACCACCTCGCGTGCCCGGCCCTCGGCGACGAGCTCGGGAGTCAGGTGGGTGTCGAGCACGACCAGGAGCTCGCGATCGCCGGCGGTCGCCAGCCCCTCCTTCTCGATCAGGCGGACCTCGAGCTCTTCCGCCGTCAGCTCGACCCGGTCTCCCGCGGCCTCGAGCACGACCCTGCCGTTGCGTTCGAGCTCGTCCGCCAGCGCGTCGCCGTCGGCGGTCGCGAGCGCCGCCTGCACGGCTTTCATCTTCGCGCCCAGGCGCTTCCCCAGGATCCGGAAGTTGGGCCGCACCTCGTGCGTCACGAAATCGCCGCGCCGCTCCGCCCAGCGGATCTCCTTGACGTTGACCTCGTCGAGGATCAGTTCGCGTACGCCCTCCACCCTGTCCCGAAGGCCGGAGCGATCGTCGGCCTTCGAGAAGACAAGGACCATAGAAGGGAGGGGCTGGCGCGTCTTGAGGTTGTGGGTCGAGCGCGCCGCTCGCGCCAGGCCGACGATGCGCTGCGCGAGCGCGATCGACTCGGCCAGGCCGAGCACGTCGGCCGGCGCCTCCTCGAGCGATTCCCGAGCCACCTCGGGCCAGGCCTCGAGGTGAACGCTCTCGGGCGCGCCGGCGGACTGGCTCCGCACCAGGAATTCGTGCATCTTCTCGGCGACGAACGGCGTGAACGGGGCGACCAGCCGCGTGAGCGTGCTCAGCACTTCGTAGAGCGTCTGGTACGCGGCCTCCTTGTCGCTCCCTTCGGCGGCGCCGCTCGACCAGAAGCGATTGCGGCTGCGCCGGATGTACCAGTTCGTGAGGTCGTCCACGAAGGTCTCGATCCGTCGCGCGGCGGGCGCAATCGAATAGGCGTCGAGGAGGCCGGAGACCTGACGAATCTCCTCGTCGAGCCGGAAGAGGATCCAGCGGTCCAGGTCTCCTCTTTCCCTTCTCTGGAGCTTCTTCTCCTTCCCCGGCCGCCAGCCGTCGAGGTTGGCGTAGATGGTGAAGAAGGAGAGCGCGTTCCAGAGCGGGAGCAGGAAACCCTGCGCGGCCTCGCGCACGAGCTTGGCGGAGAAGCGGGAGGACTGCTCGGGGTCGTTGACGTAGAAGTACCAGCGCAGGGCGTCGGCGCCGGTCTCCTCGACCACCGTCATCGGATCGACCACGTTGCCGAGCCGCTTCGACATCTTGCGGCCCAGCTCGTCGTTGACGTGCCCGAGAACGATGCAGTTCTCGAAGGCGACCGAGTCGAACAGCGCGACCGCCAGCACGTGCAGGGTGTAGAACCACCCGCGGGTCTGGTCGATCGCCTCGGAGATGAACTCCGCCGGGCGGAAGACGCCGCCCGGGGCGACGCGCGCGGCGTTCTCGAACGGGTAGTGGTGCTGGGCGAAGGGCATCGAGCCGGCGTCGAACCAGGCGTCGATGACGTCCTCGACGCGCCGGAAGGTGCCGCCCGAGCAGGCGTAGCAGGGCCAGGTGATCTCGTCGATCCCGGGCCGGTGCGGGTCGAACTGCGCGCGGTCGTAGGGATCCGCCGGCCGCGGGGCGCCGGCGGTGGCGAACAGATCGTCGAAGGACTCGGGGACGAAGGTCTGCGGGCAGCCGTCGCACTGCCAGATCGGCAGCGGCGTGCCCCAGTAGCGCCGGCGCGAGAGCGCCCAGTCGACCACCCCTTCGAGCCAGTTGCCGAACCGCCCGCTGCCGATCGCCTGCGGGCGCCAGCCGATGCCGCGGTTCTTCTCGACCAGGGCGTCGCGGATGGCGGTGGTGCGCACGAACCAGCTCTCGGTCGCGTACTGCAGCAGCGGCGTGTCGCAACGCCAGCAGAACGGGTAGCTGTGCCGGTGGCGCTCCACGTGGAGCAGCAGACCGCGCTCCCGCAGGTCGCGCACGACCTCCTTGTCGGCGTCCTTGAACCAGAGGCCGGCGAGCCGCTCGAGGCCCTTGCGTTCCGAGACCTTGCCGGTCGGCTCGATGGTGCGGAAGAGCGGCAGCCCGAAGTCGAGCCCGGTGCGGTGGTCTTCGGCGCCGAAGGCCGGCGCGGTGTGGACGAGACCGGTGCCGTCGGTGAGGGTGACGTAGTCGGCGAGCACCACCGGCCAGCCGGCCTCGTCCGAGGGTGCGGGGTCGAAGGCCTTGCTGGTCGCCGGCGCGTCCGCCGGGTCGGTGCGGTAGGGACGGTCGTAGCGCAGCCCCGCGAGGTCGCGCCCGCGGAAGCGGACGAGCGCCGGCAGGGCGCGCAGGTCGAGCTTCTCGTGCCGGCCGTCCCGCTCGGTTTCGACCGGGATCGGGGCCTCGATCGCGTCCGCGAACAGGGCGAGCTCGCCCGCCCGCCCGGGCAGCTCGACCACGCGGTAGAGGAGCTCGGGATGGACCGCCATGCCGGCGTGTCCCGGCATCGTCCAGGGTGTCGTCGTCCAGGCCAGCAAGCGGAGGCCTTCCGGCGTCGGCCATTCGTCGCCCTCGACCGTTCGCGGCCGCTGACCCGGCCGCACCGGGAAGAGCACCCAGATCGAAGGGTCGTCGACGTCCTTGTAGTTCTGCGCCACCTCGTGGGAGGAGAGCGTCGTGCCGCAGCGCGCGCAGTAGGGCTGGCTCTTGTGCCCCTCGTAGAGCAGGCCCTTGTCGTAGAGCGTGCGCAGCGCCCACCAGACCGACTCGACATAGCGGTTCGAGTAGGTGAAGTAGGCGTCGTCGAGGTCGATCCAGTAGCCGAAGCGCTCGGTCATCGTCCGCCACTGGCGCTCGTAGGTCATCACCGATTCGAAGCAGGCGGCGTTGAACTTCGCGATCGACGCGGCCCGATCGCCGGGGACCAGCTGCTCGATGTCGCGCTTGCCGGACAGGCCGAGCCGCTTCTCGACCTCGATCTCGACCGCCAGCCCGTGCGTGTCCCAGCCCGCCTTGCGCGCGACGTGGCGGCCGCGCATGGTCTGGAAGCGCGGGAAGAGATCCTTGACCACGCGCGTCAGGACGTGCCCCACGTGCGGCGTGTTGTTGGCGGTGGGCGGACCCTCGAAGAACACGAAAGGCGCCGCGCCCGCGGCCTCCGACCGGCGTCGCGAGGCCTCGAGGGTCTGTTCGAAGATCCTCTGCTCGCGCCAGGTGGCGAGGACCTCGCGCTCGAGCTCCGGGAACGGGAACCCCCCGGGCACGGCCGGGAACCGCGGCGAGCTCATGCGGTGGGCAGCGCGTCCACGAATCGTGCGGCCACGTCGCGGAACGCCTCGGGCGCTTCGGCGTGGGGCAGGATGCCGGCGCCCTCGACCACCTCGAGCTCGGCGCCGGGCAGGGCGTGGAGCCAGAGATCGGCCGACTCGACGGGCGGATTGACCGCCTGGCGGCCCCACACCACCAGCGCCGGCTGGCGCAGGCGGGGCAGCGCGTCGGCGACGCGGTGATTGAGGTAGCCGGAGAGATAGGCGGCCAGGGCCGCCCGGCTGCCCGCTTCGTGGGCGCCGCGCCAGTAGTGGTCGACGAGCCCTTCGTCGACCCGATCCGGGTCGGAGTAGACCTCGCGGCGCAGGTGGTGGACGAGGCCGTTGCGGCTCGAGTAGACGTTGAGCGCGGAGGTGCCGACCAGCGGCAGGCGCAGCAGCCGGTGGATCACCGCGTCGCTCAGGTCGGGCTCGTCGCTCGCCTGATCGATGCCGAGCGGGCAGACCAGGATCAGCGCGCGCACCAGCTCGGGTCGGTCGACCGCGACCTGGAGGGCGTAGGCGGCCGCCAGGCCGGAGGCCACGACCACCGCCCGCCGGCGCACGACGTCGACCAGGAAGTCGATCAGGAACTCGATGTAGAGCTCGGCGTCGTACTCGACCGAGGGGCGGTCGGAACGGCCCCAGCCCGGCAGGTCGGGCGCGAACACCTGGCAACCGGCAGCCAGACGCTCCGCCGCGGCGCGCCACTCGATGGAGTCGTGCCCGGGACCGAACGAGTGCAGGAGCAGGAGTGGCTCGCCTTCGCCGAGGCGCTGGAAGACGACGTCGCCCAGCTCCCAGGCGTAGCGGTGGCGGCGCCCCCACGAGGCCGGGGCGACCTTCTTGGCGCGGCGCGCGATGGCGGCGTTGATCAGGGCGGGGACGCCGATCGCCGCACCGCCGATCAGCAGCCCCTGGACGATCCGCTTCCGCCGTCGCCGGCGCTGTTCCTCCTCCGACGTCCAGGCGGCCATGGGCCGGCGAGAATACCACGCGCTCGGACGGCGCGCCGGCGGAGGTAAGATCTCGCCGAGGCCCGAAAGATGCCGGTGCTCCCGATCGTAAGGCTCGGACACCCGGCGCTGCGCACACCCGCGGAGCCGGTGGTGCCCGCCCGCGTCGTCGAGCGCGCCTTCCAGCGCCTGATCGACGACATGGTCGAGACCATGCGCGCGGCGGAAGGGGTCGGCCTCGCCGCCCCCCAGGTCGGTTTCGGGCTCCAGCTCTTCGTCTACGAGGCGCTCGACGCGGAGGACCCGGCGCGCGGCATCCCCGCCATCCCGTTGCGCGCCGTGATCAACCCGATGGTCGAGCCGCTGCCCGGCGAGCTGGTCTACGACTGGGAGGGGTGCCTCTCGATCCCCGACCTGCGCGGCCTGGTGCCCCGGCATCCGGCGGTGCGGGTGCGCGGGCTCGATCGCGGCGGTGGCGCGCTCGACTACGTGGCCCGGGGCTTCGAGGCACGCATCGTCCAGCACGAGTTCGACCATCTCAACGGCGTCGTCTTCCTCGACCGCATGCGCGATCTCCAGTCGCTCGCCTTCTACGACGAGTGGGAGCGGTTCCTCGCCGAGAGCGGCGCCGGAGCGCGCTCCGCGCCGCCCGAGTAGGGTTCGCCGCCTTGGCCCTCGAGTTCCGCGTGCTCTGGGCCGGCCGGCGCGCCCCGGCCGACTGGGAGCGGCTGTGCGAGCCCTACCGCCGGCGCATCGCGGCCTGGCATCCGATCGAGGAGCGCGCCCTGCGCGCGCGCGCCGCCGCGGACGACCCCGGCCGCCGCGCCGCCGAGGCCGCCGCGCTGGCCACCGCCGCGCCGGAGGACGGCTATTGGATCGCGCTCGACCGGCGCGGGCGGACGCTCGATTCGGAGGCGCTCGCACGCGAGGTGGCGCGCTGGCGCCGCGAGTGGCCGCGTCCGGTGGTCTTCTTCCTGGGCTCGGACCTCGGCCTCGATCCGGACCTGGCGGCAAGATGCCGGCTGCGCCTCTCGCTCGGGCCGCTCACGCTGCCCCACTCGCTCGCCCGTCTGGTCCTGCTCGAGCAGCTCTACCGAGCGCTTTCGATCCTCGAAGGAATCCAGTATCATCGCAGGCCATTTTGACGGGCCGAAGCGTCTGCCGGATGCCCTCGGCGGGCCGGCCGACCTGGAGTCGAGGAGACGCCTGTGGCGCAGAGGAAGACCCGATCGGCGAAGTCCGTGAAGCGCAAGCCGGCGCCGAAGAGACCGGCCGCGAAGAAGAAGTCCGCGGCACGGCCGGCGAAGCGGGCCGGCGTGAAGAAGTCGGCGCCGAAGAAGTCGGCAGCCAGGAACGCGACGGCCAGGAAGCCGGCGCCCAAGAAGGCCGCGCCGAAGCGGGCCGCCGCCCCGAAGCGGGCTGCCGCGCCGAAGCGGGCCGCCGCGACGAAGGCCGTGCCGAAGAAGGCCGCCGTCACCCAGGCCGCGCCGAGGAAGGCCGCCGCGCAGCGTCCCGCGCCGGCGGCGAAGAGCCCCGGCGCGCGTCCGGCGCCGACGACGGCGGTCGCCGCGCCGGCGCAGGCCGTCAAGGGCGCCGCGCGCCCCGCCGAAGCCAGGGCCGTCGCGGCCGTGGCGCGGCCCGCCGCTGCCGCTCCCGCACGCCCCGTGATCGTGCGCGCCCAGTCCCTGCGTCCGAGCGCGCCGGCCCCCGCGCCGGCCCCGCCCGCGCCGCTCGACCTCCCGGCGGTGCGCGCCCGCCTGCTCGCGAAGAAGGGCGAGATCCTGGCGCTCTACCGCAACGACCTGCGCAGCGGACAGGAATCGAACGACAGCCCGACCGAGGACATCGTCGACCGCGCCAACAACGCCTACTCCCGCGAGCTCAACTTCTCGATCTCGGACGCCGAGCGCGCGCGCGTGCTCGAGATCGACGAGGCGCTGTCGCGGATCGAGAGCGGCGCTTACGGGCGCTGCGCTCACTGCGGGCAGCCGATCTCCGGACCCCGGCTCCAGGCGGTGCCCTGGGCCAAGCTCTGCGTCCAGTGCCAGGAGCTGCTCGAACAGGGGCTGCTGCCGGAGGCCTGAGGCCGCCGGCTCGCGCGCCGATCCCGGGGTCCGGCTAGCCGATGCGGCTGCGCTCGTTTCTCGGCGTCCTGCTCGCTCTCGGAGCCGTCTTCGCCGCCTACTACCTCTCCGAGCACAACCGGGAGCTGCTGCGCGAGCGCTTCCACCTCGGTCCCGAGGCGACGATCCCGCTCTCGGTCGCGCTGGTCGCCGTCTTCCTGATCGGATTCCTTCCGGCCGGCGTCACGCTCGTGGTCGACACGCTGCGCCGGGAGCTCGCGACCCGCCGCGAGCGGCGCCACGCGCGCGAGCAGGAGGCGCTCGACGCGACCTTCCTGCGCGCGCTCGACCTCGCCGCGGACGGCCAGGGGCCGCGCGCCGCGACCGAGCTCGAGGCCTACCTCGCGAGCCGCCCCGACGACTTCCAGGGCCTGCTCCTCTACGGGCAGGTGCTGCGCGGCCTGGGCCGCGTGGAGGAGGCGGTGGAGGTGCACCGGCGCGCTTCCGCCCTCCAGCCGGGCTCGGTGGGCATCCTCTACCAGCTCGCCGAGGACTACCTGGAGAAAGGGGACACCGGGGTCGCGCGCGAGATCCACGGCCGCATCCTGCGCGACTTCCCGGGCTTCGGGCTCGAGATCTCGCGCCGGCGCCGGAGCGAGGCGATCGGCCGGCGCGACTGGGCGGAGGCCGCCCGCATCCACGAGCGGGTCTCGGTCTTCCTCAACGAGAGCGGCGACGCCGCTTCGCTCGCGCGCGAGTCGGGGCTCGCGCAGGGTCTCGACTATCAGCGCGGCGTGCTGCTGCTCGAGCAGGACCGCGCGGAGGAGGCGGCCGAGCTCTTCCGCCGCCTGTTGCAGGGCGAGCCGCGCTTCATCCCGGCGCGCATCATGCTCGGCGAGGCCGAGCGCCTCGCGGGCCGCGAGGAGGGCGCGATCGCGGCCTGGCGGGACGGCTACCTCGAGACCGGCAGCCCGGTCTTCCTGCATCGGATCGAAGATCACTTCATCGAGGAAGAAGAGCCGGTACGGGCGATCGAGACGCTGCGCGGACTGATCGCGGTGGCGTCGAACGACCTGCTGCCGCGTTTCTACCTGGGACGTCTCTACTATCGCCTCGAGATGCACGACGAGGCCGAGCGCACGCTCGCCGCGCTCGGCGAGCGCATCAAGTCCTCGCCCACCTATCACTATCTCCTCGGCCGCATCCGGGAGCGCCGGGGCGACCTCGAGGCCGCCTCGGAGGCCTTCCTCGCCTGCGTGCGGCAGCTCCAGGCCGGCTCCGCGGAGTACCTCTGCCGCGTCTGCCACACGCGCTACCCCGACTGGCAGGACTTCTGCGCGCGCTGCGGCTCGTGGAACGCGGTCGAGCTCGACTTCGAGGAGGAGCGCATGTCGGCCGAAGACCTGGGCGTGCGCGAGGTCCCGGTGTGGGGCGTCGCCGAGGACTCCGGGGAGTTCTCCGCCCCCGCGCCGGCCTCCGACCCGGGAGCCTGAGCACGGTCGCCGACGTGGAGGAGCTGCTCGACGCGGCACGGGCCGGCGCGCTCCCGCCGGTCGTGCTGGTGCGCGGCGACCGCGCGCTCGCCGAGCCGGCCGCCCTGCGCCTGGCGTCCTCGCTGGGCGGACTCTGGGGCGCGGAGCCGGTGGTCCTGCGCCATCCCGACAGCCTGGCCGCGCTGGTCGAGGACCTGCGCACCTTCGCGCTGTTCGCGACCGGCAAGGTGCTGGTCGCGGTGGGTACCGGCGCGCTCGCGGATCGCGACGCCGCGGCCGACCTGCTGGCCGAGGTGCGCGAGGTCCTGCCCTGGAGCGGCGAGGCCGCCGAGCTCTCCGGCGCGCCGCGCCAGGCGGCGGTCCGGCTGCTCCAGGTCCTGCGCCTGTTCGATCTCGACGCGGCCGCGCTCGGCGCCGAGCGCGCGCTCGCCGGGCTCCCGGAGGCGGTGCTCGCCGGCGGCGGGCGAGCTCGCGCCGGCCGGAGCGGCGGCGAGGAGGCGCGCGCGCTGCTGCGCCCGCTGCTCGCGGCGGCGGTCGAGGCCGGCCTGCGCGGCGCCGGCGAGAGCGAGGTGACGCTGCTCGCCGACGTCGTGCGCGACGGCCTGCCCGAGCGCCACCTGCTCCTGCTCGTCGAGAGCGCCGCACCCGACACTCACCCGCTGGTCGCCGAGCTCGCGCGGCGCGGGGCGCTGGTCGAGGCGGGGAGGCTCTCGACCGCGAGAGGCGGCGGCGTGGCCGGGCTCGACCGGCTGGTGGCCGAGCTCGAGCGCGAGACCGGGGTCGCGATGCGCCCCGACGCCGCCGCCGAGCTCGCGCGCCGGACCCTGCGCGCGGAGGACTCGCGCCGGAGCGGCCCTGGCTCCGGACTCGAGGCCGACTCGACCGAGCGCTTCGTGGCGGAGTACCGCAAGCTCGCGGCCCTGGCCGGCCAGGGCGCGATCGGCATCGAGAGCGTGCGCTCCCAGGTCGAGGACCGCGGCGAGCAGGACCTGTTCGCGATGCTCGACGCGATCGGCGCGGGGCGCGCGGGCGAGGCCCTGGCGATGCTCGAGCGGCGCCTCTCGGGCGCCGACGACCGGCTCGCCGAGCGGCTCATCGTCTTCGGCCAGCTCGCCGCCTTCGCGCGCCGGCAGGTGGCCGTGGCGGGGATCGTGGAGCAGCTCGATCTGCCGGCTCGGGAGTCCAGGTACGTCGCCTTCCGCGACCGGATCCACCCGAGCGTTGTGGGCGCGGTGGACGGCCTGCTGAAGAACCCGCTCGCGGGCCAGAAGGAATTCCCGCTCTTCCGCGCCTACCAGGCGGCGGCGCGCTTCTCGCGCGACGAGCTCGCGCGGCTGCCCGGCCAGGTGCTCGAGACCGAGCTGCGGCTCAAGGGCGAGTCGGGCGACCCGGACGCCGCGCTCGCCGACTTCGTGGTGCGCCTGGCGCGGCCCGCCGTCAGGCCCGGCCCGGAGCGCTCCGCGGAAAGCCGGCGGCCAGGCGCAGGCGGCGGAAGGTCGTGAGCAGGCGGTCCTTGGCCTCCTCGCCGAGATAGTCGCGGTGCGCGTAGAGGTGCCGGTAGATCGGCACGAGGTGCGGGAACTCGCGCTCGAGCCAGGCGAACAGGTGGCGGCGCGCCATCGGGCGCAGGAAGAGCGGCTGGGCGACGACGTGGCCCGCCCCCGCTTCGCGCGCGGCCGCGAGCAGGGGCGCCAGCGTCTCCTCGTCGTCGTTGATCCCCGGCATCACGGGCATGCAGTTGACGCGGGTCGCGAGGCCCGCCTCGGCCAGCCGCGCGAGCGCGCGCAGGCGCGCCGCCGGATCCGGCGCGTGGCCCTCCAGCCGGCGCGCGAGCCGCGCGTCCACGGTGGTCACGGTGACGTGGATCTCGACCGCGTGGCGCCGGTCGAGCTCGGTCAGCAATTCGAGATCGCGCGTCACGAGCGGCGACTTCGTGGTCAGCGAGAGCGAGAGCCCCTCGTGCTCGGCGAAGACCTCGAGCAGCGAGCGGGTGACCTCGAAGTGGCGCTCGGCGGGCTGGTAGGGGTCGGTGGCGGTGCCGATGGCGATCGTCTCGCCTTTGAGGTCGACCCGGCGCAGCCGCCGGCGCAGGCTCTCGGCGGCGCGCCGCTTGACGAAGATGCGGGTCTCGAAGTCGAGCGGGTCGTCGAGCTCGAGGAAGCCGTGGGTGTCGCGCGCGTAGCAGTAGGAGCAGCCGAATTCGCACCCCCGGTACGGGTTGATCGTCCAGCGGAAGGGCAGGCGGGGGCTGTCGACGCGGTTCAGGACGTCCCTCGACAGCAGGTCGAGGTAGTCCACCCCCGCGCGGCGCCGGAGCGCCTCGGCACCCGGGTCGGGGCGGCCGAAGGCGGGGAGGTCGGGGAACAGGGGGAGGGTGGCGGCTCGGCTCATTTACGCCTGTTTTACGCCATCCCGGCGCGCCCGTCAAGTCCCCCCACTCCCTAGAATCCCGGTCGTGCCCGAGCTGCCCGAGATCGAGGTCCTGCGCCGGAGCCTGGAGCCGAGGCTCCTGGGGCGCCGGATCGAGCGCGTCGAGGTGCGCGCGCCGGCCCTGCGCGAGCCGCTCGACCGCCGCACCCTCGCCCGCCGGCTCGAGGGGCGCGCGGTCGAGGCCCTGCGCCGCCGCAGCAAGTACCTGCTGGTGGACGTCGAGGGCGGCTCCACCCTGGTCGTCCACCTCGGCATGAGCGGCCGGCTGACGCTCGCCCCCGACGGCGCGCCGCGCGAGCCCCACGAGCACCTGGCGTTCCGGCTCGACCGCGGCGAGAGGCTCCGCCTGCGCGATCCGCGCCGCTTCGGGGTCGCCTTCGCCGCCGCGACCGCGGGCCTGCTCGAGCGCGACCCCCACTTCGCCCACCTCGGCCGCGAACCGCTCGAGCCGCGGCTCGCGGGCGCCGAGCTGGCGGCGATCGCGCGCGGCCTCAAGGCGCCGGCCAAGGCCTTCCTGATGGACGCCACGCGCGTCGTCGGGGTCGGCAACATCTACGCCACCGAAGCGCTCTTCCGCGCACGCATCCACCCGGCGCGCTCGGTGGCGCGCATCTCGCGTGAGCGCTTCGAGCGGCTGGCGGAGGCGGTCGTCGCAGTGCTCGAGGAGGCGATCCGCGAGGGCGGCACCACGCTCAACGACTTCACCGACGGCGCCGGCGTCGAGGGCGAGTTCCAGAT
>JAFNAE010000114.1 GCA_017860005.1 Acidobacteriota bacterium
GCGAGCAGGTGGCGGGAACCGCCCAGCCCCCGCTGCCCGGCCTTGTGGATCTCCGCCGCCGCGACCGACTCGGGGAACGGCAGCTCGTCGTTGCCGACCAGCACCCGGCGGGTGATGGTGACGAAGAGGATGCCGAGGATCCCGCCCGCGATCAGGATGATGGTCGAGACGACGTAGTGCGCCGGCGTGAAGAACGGCTGCCAGATGCCGGCGATGAAGAAGGCCGGAAGAGTGAAGATCGCCCCCGCCGCCACGTTGCCGCCGATCGAGCCGACGGTGCGCGCGCAGTTCTCCTCGAGAAGCGTGCCGCCGAGGCCCTTGATGATCGCCATGCCGAGCACCGCGGTGGTGTAGGTGGCGGCGATCGTCATGCCGGCCTTGAGGCCGAGATAGGCGTTGGCGGCGCCCATGAAGACGGCCATCACCACCCCGAGCAGCAGCGCCCGGGGAGTGGCCTCGCGCATGTCGACGTCCGCCGGGACGAGCGGCCCCGCCGCCTTCTGCTCCATCGAACCCTCCCCTCGGATCGGACCGGCACCCGCTAGTGGCGGCATTCTAGCCGTGGGCCGGCGCCGGCGGTCAGCCGTGCTCGGGGCGCGGCGCCCGGCTCCGCGGGCCCTGTGCTCAGGGCTCTCCCTCCGGCCCGGGCTTCGCCTCCCAGCCGAGGAGCAGCTCGAGCTGCCGCCGGGCGGCGACGTCGGTGCGGCGGCGGACGAGGGCGAGCCGGTCGCCGGGGCCGACGTCGAAGTTGCGGAACGGCGTGGTGCGGAGCTGGTAGGGGCCGCGCACCGCCTCGCGCGGCGTGCCGGCGCGGAAGCCGCCCGTCGTCTCGACGTCGACCGCCCAGATCGCGTCGCCCCGCATGTAGAAGATGGTCCTCCCGTCGCGCGACCAGACCGGGACCTGTCCGCCGGCGTCGGAGACCTGCCATTTGCCGCCGCCCTCCGGCAGCGTCGAGACGAAGATCTCGTCGACGCCGGTCTCGACCGAGGCATAGGCGAAATAGCGCCCGCTCGGGTCGAACGAGCCTCCGTACTGACCGCCGGGCGCGGCGAAGAGCCGTCGGGCCTCGCCGCCGTCGAGCGGCACGTGGTAGAGGCCGAGCTCGCCGCGGATGTCGGTGACGACGAGCGCACGGCCGTCCGGGGACCAGTCGGAGACGCTGCCGACGTCGTTCGCCTGCCAGATGCGTTCCTCCTCGGCGCCTCCTTCGACGCGCTTGCGGAAGACGGCGTTGACCCGCCCCAGCATGCCTCCCGTGTAGGCCACCCAGGCGCCGTCGCGCGACCAGGCGGCAAACGCCGAGCCCGCGATGAAGCTCACGCGCGAGAAGCGCCCGGACGCGAAGTCGTGGACCCAGATCTCGTCGTCGGAGCCCGAGCCCGTGCCGACGTCGAGCGCGAGCCGGCGGCCGTCGGGCGAGAAGCGCGGGTACCAGTAGCGCTTCGCCGGCAGGGGTAGCGCCGCGACGCGGCCGTCCGGCTCGACGATCACCACCTCGGACTCGCCCACCATCGCCTCCACTGGGACGTAGGCGAGCATGCCGCCGGCTCCCGCCGCGAAGTAGCCGGCGCCGCTCGTCGGGTCGCCGCCGGCGTTCTCGAGAACGACCTGCTCGGGTCCCGCCGCCGCGGCGCGCAGCGGATCGAAGCGCAGGGCGAGGAGCGAGGTCCGCCGCTGGAGGAGCAGCGTCGAGGGCGCCGCGAAGCGCGCCATCCACGCTCCCTCGAAGATCGTCCTGCGCTCGCCGGTCTCCAGGTTGAGCGCGTCGATGCGCGCGTCGTCGTAGGAGTTGGGGCTGTCCACGAAGCCGACCGAGTAGAGCAGCCAGGGCGAACCGGGCAGCGCGGCGGGCCAGCGGTGGGTCCGCTCGCCGCGCTGGCTGTCCAGGGTGGTCAACGGTTCGACCCGCCCACCCGAATCGCGGACCTTCGACAGGCCGGTGCTGAAGCTCGCCGTGAAGACGATCCAGCCGCTGTCCGTCCAGGTGGCACCCCGGCAGGTGTTGACGCCGGCGATCTCGAGCGGCGGCCCGCCGTCGAGCGCGACCTTGCGGATCCGGCCGTCGGCGTAGAAGGCGAGCCAGCGGCCGTCGGGGGAGAAGAACGGGTGCGAGCCTCCGAGCGTGCCGGCGAGCGGGACGACCTCGGCGCGGTCGAGCCGGCGCAGGTAGATCTGATTGCCCTGCGCGCCCTCGGCCACGAAGGCCAGCGTGCCGCCGTCGCGGGAGAGGGCGACGATCGGGGAGTCGTCCGCCGCGAGCAGGTGCGCGGGCGGCGGGGAGACGCCGATCGCGACCCGGCGCGGGCGCTCCGCGCCGGCGCCGGCGGGCCCGGGCGCCCGCAGGCTCCAGAGCCCGGCGGCGAGCACCGCGACCGCGGCGACCGCCCAGGGCAGGAAGCGGCGCCACGCCGGTGCGCGGGGCGCCGCGGAATGGGGAAGCGCGCCGGCAGCCGGCTCCTCGGCGCGGCCGCCCAGCACCTCGTCGAGCACGATGCGCGCGTCGGCGATGTCGTGCAGCCGCTGCTTCGGGTTCCGCTCGAGGCAGCGGCGCAGCAGGGTGCGGATCGGCTGCGGCGTCGCGGCCGGCAACGAAGTCCAGTCGATCTCGGCGCGCAGCACGGCGGCGAGCGTGTCGGAGACGGTCTCCCCGGCGAACAGCCGCCGGCCGGTCAGTATCTCGTAGAGCACGACGCCGAAGGCCCAGATGTCGGCGCGCCGGTCCACTGCGCCGCCCCGCGCCTGCTCGGGCGACATGTAGGCCGCCGTGCCGAGGATCACCCCGAGCTGCGTGCCGTGCGCGGAGGTCAGCGTCGGCGAGTTCATCAGCGTCGGTGAACGGGCGGCGTCCGAAGGCGACGCGAGCGCGCCCGAGCCTCCCGCCGGCTCCATCGCCTTGGCCAGCCCGAAATCCAGGACCTTGGCTTTTCCTTCTATGGAAGCTTTTACGTTCTGGGGCTTGAGATCCCGATGGACGATCCCCTTCTCGTGCGCTTCTTCCAGTGCCTCCGCGATCTGCTTCGCAAGAGAGAAGGCTTCATCTAAGGGCAAAGCTCCCTGCGCGAGGCGGTCGGCGAGCGTCGGGCCCTCGACCAGCTCCATGACCAGGGCGTGGCTCTCGCCGCTCGCCTCCATGCCGTAGATCTGGGCGATGTTCGGATGATTCAGCTGGGCGAGCAGCTGTGCTTCGCGCTCGAAGCGCGCGAGACGCTCCCTGTCCTGGGTCAGGGCCGCGGGCAGGACCTTGATCGCGACGTCGCGCTTCAGTTTCGTGTCCGTCGCGCGGTAGACCTCGCCCATCCCGCCTTCGCCCAGCCTGGCGGTGATCTCGTAGGGTCCGAGGCGAGTTCCGATCACGCCGGTCCGGACTCCGCGAGCTCGACCGTGGCGATGACGCGGTTGCCCGGCGCCTCGTACTCGAGCCGGTCGAAGCTCATCAGGTTGGCCATCGCGATGCCGCGGCCGTGCGCGTGGAAGATCCGGTCGGGCGAGACGGTCAGGTAGCCTCGCCAGTCGAAACCCGGGCCGCGATCGGTGATGGTCAGCACGATCCGCTCCGCGCTGCGCTCGAAGTGGACCTCCACCCGCTTGTCGCGATGCTCGGGCGCGGCCAGGCGGCGCTCGACTTCCTTCTCCCACGCCTGCGCCGCGAGCAGTTCCGACTTCTCCTCGTAGGTGATGCGGAGGTTGCCGTGCTCGACGCCGTTGATCAGCAGCTCGCCGAGGCCGACCACGACCCGCTCGGGATCGGGACAGGCCCGCGACAGCAGGGTCGCGAGCGCGGTCGCCTCGGCGATGGTCCGGACCCGGAACCAGCCCTCGACCAGGGTCGAGGCGGCGGCCTCGCCGCGCTGCACCGTTTCGTGGAGCGCGAGGCTGCGCGCGCGATCGGCAGCGGCGGCGGCGACCATGGTGCTCAGCAGCCGGCGGTCGATCGGCTTCGGGACGAAGTACGCGGCGCCGGCGGCGACCGCCGCCAGGACCGAGTCGCGGTCGGTGCGCGCGGTCTGGAAGACGACCGGGACGGACTCGAGCGCGCTCGTCGTCTTGATCCGCTCGAGCAGGTCGAGGCCGTTCAGACCGGGCAGCTCCCAGTCGAGCAGGACGAGGTCGAAGCGCTCCGGATCGGCCTCGAGCCGGCGCCAGGCCTCGCTGCCGTCCGACTCCAGCGTGACGACATGGCCGTCTTCGCCGAGCAGGTGCTCGAGCAGCTCGCGTCCGGCCGGATCGTCCTCGACGACCAGGATGCGCGCCGGCCGGGCGGCGGGCGGCGGGGTCAAGGGGCAGCTCCCGCGGAGCGCCCCGGTTCCCGTCGCGCAGCGTCGTCGAGGGTCATCAACCAGATGTCGGACTCGTCGGTCTCGTCGATCCAGGCCAGCCAGCGGCGGTCGTTGGAGATCGAGAGGTTCCTGAAGCGGTGGCCGGCGGCCGCCTCGGCGAGGACACGTGGGCGCTTGCCCGGACCGTCGACGGCGACGATCGCGCCCTTGGTATCGGCGACGAAGCGGCCGGTGTCGTCGAGCAGACGGATCTTGAAGCCGGCCTGGTCGTAGTCGACGAGCCTCCAGGTCCCGTCGCGAAGCGAGTAGATCGCGGCACCGGCGTTCGCGCCGTCCCGCCGCACGCCGCCGGCGAGGAGCGATCCGTCGGGAGAAAAGGAGCTCGGGTAGTAAGTGCCGCCGACCGACGAGGGAAGAGCGAGCTCCCGCTCGGCTCCGGGCTCGAGCGCCGGCGTGAGCTCGAGCAGGAAGCTCGCCTGGCTGCCGCCGAAGGCGATCGCGCGTCCGTCGGGCGACCAGACCGGCTCCGACGCGGTCGATCGATGGTGCGCGAGCTCGCGCAGACCCCCGCCGTCGATGCGGATGAGCGCGATCCCGCTGACGAACCGGCTGGACTGGAAGGCGATGGTGTTGCCGTCCGGCGACCAGGTCGACTGCCGGCTCCGGAAGCTCCCTTCGGTGATCTGCCGGAACGAGCCGCCGTCCGCCCTCACGACGAAGATCTGCTGGGGCGGGTCGGTCGAGGAGACGGCCAGCCACTCACCGTCCGGAGAGAGCTCGGCGTCGTAGACCTCCATCGAGCCGGTCGGCACCGGCTCCGGCTCGCCGGTCAGCACCCCGCGGCCCGGATCGAGGGGTGCCCGCAACACCGTCGCGCGCACGTTGCGATCGACGAAGGCGATCCGGCGGCCATCCCGGGAGGCCGACATCCAGCCCGCCCAGCTCGAGGGCGCGGTCACCGGCTCGGGATCGCCGAGCCGCCGGCCGCTCGCTTCGTCGACCGGCAACTGCCAGAGATTCAGCGTGCCCCCCCGCGAGCTCGCGAAGAGGATTCGGCCTCCGTCTCCCGCCCAGACCGGGTTCCAGTCGAGCTCGGGATCGTCGGTGAGCCGCACCGCCTGCTCGTACTCCTGCTCGGAGCCGTCGGCGGCCACGGTCCAGAGGTCACGCGAGAACGAATCGGGAGGCAGTCCCCAGACGGCGATCCGCCGGCCGGAGGGCGACCACGAGGGGTGCATCGAATCGATCCGGGTCACCAGCCGCTTGCGCCCGGAGTCCACCTCGATCGCCCAGAGCTCGCTGCGCCCCGGGCGATTCCACGGCACGACGCCGCCCTCGGTAGCTACCGCGAGCTCGCGCCCGTCGGGCGACCAGGCGGGGTGGAAGCCGAAGTCGGCGATCCGCCGGACGTTCTCGCCGGTCGCGCCGATCACGAAGATGCCGCCGCCTCGGCATTCCGAGCGGTAGGCGATGCGAGTGCCGTCCGGCGAGAACGCCGCGTCGCGGTCGTCCTCGCGGCAGTCGCCGGTCAGCAGGATCGCGGTCTGGCCGTCCACCCGCTGCAGGAAGAGGTCGCGTTGCCCCTCGACGGCGCGTTCGTAGACGATGGCGCTTCCGTCCGGCGCGAGCGACGGCGCCCCTTCGCCGCCCGGCAGCTTGGTGAGCTGACGGAAGGTGGGCCGCGGCGCGTCCGGCGCCTCCCGTCGCGGCGCCGTCCCTCGCCCGAGCGCCCAGCCAACCAGTATGCCTGCCAGGGCGAGCGCGGAGGCGAGCAGGAGGCGAGGGAGGGCCGGCCGACGGCCGCGCACGGCGCCCAGCGCGGCGGCGGACGGAGTGGAGCCCGCGATCGCGGCGCGAAGCGCGAAGGCCAGGTCGCGCGCCGACTGGAAGCGCTCCTCGGGCCGCTTCTCGAGGCAGCGGCGCAGCACCTGCTCGAGCGCCGCCGGGAGGCGGCCGGCGAGCGTCGCGAGCTCCGGCGGTTCCTCGCGGAGGATGGCCGACATCGTCTCGACCGACGAGTCGCGCAGGAACGCGCGCCGCCCGGTCAGCATCTCGTAGAGGATGACGCCGAGCGCGAAGAGATCCGCCCGGGCGTCGGCCAGGAGCCCGCGCACCTGCTCCGGCGCCATGTAGCCCACGGTGCCGAGCACGGCGCCGGGCGCCGTGCCCGGCCCCTCCGTGGGCGCCGCGAGCAGTTGGCTCTTGCTCCCCGGTCCGGCGGACTCGCGGGCGAGCCCGAAGTCGAGGATCTTGACCCGCCCGTCGGGCAGCACGAAGACGTTCTCGGGCTTGAGGTCGCGATGCACGATGCCCCGTTCGTGGGCCGCGGCGAGCCCCTGGGCGATCTCGGCCGCGATCTCGACCGCCTTGCGCGTGCCCAGCGGGCCGTCGCGGAGACGCTCGCGCAGCGACTCGCCCTCGAGCAGCTCCATGACCGCGTAGACCTGCCCGGCCTCCGAGCCGGAATCGAAGATGGCGAGGATGTTGGGATGCGAGAGTGCCGCCACGGCGCGCGCTTCGCGGTCGAAGCGCTCGAGCCGCTCACGGTCGGCGGCGAATTCCGCCGGCAGGACCTTGATCGCCACGTCGCGCTGGAGCTTCGTGTCGCGGGCGCGGTAGACCTCGCCCATGCCGCCCTCGCCGAGCTTGGCGGTGATCTCGTAGGAGCCGAGGCGGGTGCCGGCCGCGAGCGTCATGGCGCGTTCACCGCCTCGGCGTCGTCAGCCGCCGCGCCCGGGAGGCGAGGTCGAGGGCCAGGTTCACCTGCTGCGGGGTCGCGACCTGGTCCAGGTCGCGCGCTACGAGCACACGGCCACCGCGGGCCACCGCGTAGGTGTAGCCGAGCGGGCCGCGGGCGATGCCGTCGGCGACGCGCTCGGGGACCCCCGCCACGAAGCCGCTCCGGGTGTCGATCGACACGCGGTGGAGGAAGCCGGCGGCCCGGAAGTAGAGGGCGTCGCCCTCCGGCGCCCACTTGGGCTCGATGCCGCCATCGAGCGAGATCTGCCACTTGCCGGTGAGCTCCGGGTAGCGCCGCACGATGATCTGGGTCCGGTCCATGCTCTCGGCGGAGGTGTAGGCGAGCCAGCGCCCGTCGGGGGAGACGACGGGAAAGGTCTCGGCGTAGGGTTCGGAGAGCACCGGCTCGACTCGGCCGCTCGCCAGGTCGAGACGCGCGACGTCCGAGGAGTTCCGGCCCGGCGGCTGCGTCTCGAACAGGAGCGCGCGGCCGTCCGGCGTGAACGAGGACGGGAACTCCTCGCCGTCGATGTGCTGGAGCAGCTCGGCCTCCGCGCTACCGTCGGCCAGCTTCCAGAACATGTCGAGGCCGCTCTCGGCGGTCGACACGCCGTAGGCGACCCGGCTCCCGTCGGGACTCCAGACGAAGTCGGTCGGCGAGCCCGCGAAGGTCAGGCGGGACTTGCGCTTCTGCTCGAGGTCCACGGCCCAGAGATCCTGGCTGGCTCCGGCATCGATGCTGGCCACGAGGCGCCGTTCGTCGGGCGCGAGGGCGAGCTGCAGGTAGCGGTCCACGGGCAGGTCGACCGGCGTCGCGGCGCCTCCGGGCTCCACCCAGACGAACTGGCGCCGCAGCTTCCCGAGCTCGCCCGGGATCCAGAGCGCCGCCCCCGAGGAGGCGGTCGCGAAGCGCACGGCGCCGGACGAGACCTCGGTGGAGACGCTCTGGAGCAGGGGAACGGGCGTGCCGGCCGTCTTCAGCTGGCGGGCGTCGAAGCGCACCGCGAAGATCGTGCCGGCGCGGGCGAACAGGAGGTGGTCCGGGGCGAGGAAGCGCGCCTGGCTCGACCCTTCGAGGACCACGGTGCGCTCGCCGGTCGCCGGCCGCACCGCTTCGATCCGGGCGTCGTCGTAGTACTCGCTCGATTCCACCGTGTCGGAGGTGAAGAGCACGGCGCTCCCGTCCGGGAGGGCTTCCGGCCAGCGGTGGGTTCGCTCGCGGCGGGCGGGGTCGAGCTCGGTGACCGGCTGGATCGGCCCCCCGTTCTCGGGCACCCGCACCAGCGGCGCGCTGGTGCCGCTCGAGATGTAGAGGTAGCCGTCGGGGCTCCAGGTGGCGCCGCGGAACTCGGAGGCGGTGGTGGCGAGGAGCATCGGCGGCCCGCCCGCGAGGGACATGCGCTGGAGACCGGACTCGAGCAGGAAGGCGACCGCCTCGCCGTCGGGCGCGAGGACCGGCGCGGTGGCGTTCTCGGTGCCGGGCAGGATCCGCGCCTCGGCCCGCGCGAGGTCGCGCACGAGGAGATGCGTCCTGCCCTGGTCGTCGAGCAGAGTCACGACCTGCCGCCGCCCGTCCGCCGAGAGCGTGACCCCGGGATGGTTGTCGAGGGCGATGGTGTAGCCGGCAGGGATCGCCAGCGCGAGCTCCAGGTCGGGAGGCCGCGCAGCGCCGCCCCCGCGCAGCAGCCAGGCCGCGGCGAAGCCGATCGCGGCGGCGGCTCCGAGCGCGACCGGGAGGACCCAGCCGGGCCGGCGCGCCGCGGCGACCCCGCTGGCCGGCGCGATGCCCGGCTCCTCGCCGGCTCCGCGCAGCACCTCGTCGAGCGCGATCCGCGCGTCGGCGATGTCGTGCAGGCGGTTCTTCGGATTCCGCTCCAGGCAGCGGCGCAGCAGGTGGCGGATCGCCGGCGGCGTCGCGGGTGGCAGGGAACCCAGATCGATCTCCGCGCGCAGCACGCCGGCGAGCGTGTCCGAGACCGTCTCGCCCTCGAACAGCCGCCTGCCGCTCAACATCTCCCAGAGCAGGACGCCGAAGGCCCAGATGTCCGCCCGCTTGTCGACCGCGCCGCCGTCGACCGCGCCGCCGCGCGCCTGCTCCGGCGCCATGTAGGCGGCCGTGCCCAGGATCACCCCGAGCTGCGTGCCGTGGGCCGCGGTCAGGGTGGGCGAGTTCATCAGCGTCGGCGAGCGCGCCACGTCCGCGGCGCTCGTGCCCGAAACCGCGCCAGCCGGCTCCATCGCCTTGGCCAGCCCGAAATCGAGGACCTTGGCTCTTCCTTCTATGGAGGCCTTGACGTTCTGGGGCTTGAGATCGCGATGGACGATGCCCTTCTCGTGGGCCTCCTCGAGCGCCTCCGCGATC
>JAFNAE010000257.1 GCA_017860005.1 Acidobacteriota bacterium
GCGGCCGAGCTCGGCCTGTCGCGCCAGGCGCTCTACCGGCGCATGGAGCGGCTCGGCATCGTGCTCGAGCGGCGGCCGCGGAGCTGAGCCGGCGTGCCGCGCCGCGCCTCGCTCGCCCTGCGCGTCTTTCTCGCCGCCGCGGCGGCCGCGGCGGCGGCCGCGGCCGGGGCCGCGCTCGCCGACCGGCTCGGAGCGCCGACCCTCGCGCTCGCCGCGGTCGCGCTCGCGGCCGGCCTCGCGGTCGCGCTCGCCGCCGCCGCGCGTGCGGTCCGCCCCTGGACCCGGCTCGTCGAGGCGCTGCGCGACGGCGTCGCGAGCTTCCGCGCCGGCGACTTCAGCGTGCGCCTCGCGGCGCGCCGCGACGACCCGCTCGGCGACCTGGTGGACGTCTACAACCAGCTCGGCGACGTGCTCGCCGGCGAGCGCACCGAGCTGCGGCGCCGCGAGCTGCTGCTGCACGGCGCGCTCGAGGCCTCGCCCGCCGCGGTCCTGCTGGTCGGCGCCAACGACCGGCTGATCTTCGCCAACCGGGCCGCGCGCGTGCTGTTCGCCGCCGGGCGGCGGCTCGAGGGGCACGCTTTCGCCGAGCTCGTCGCCGCCGCTCCGGGCGCGTTGCGCGACGCGCTCGCGACCGGGCGCGAGGCGCTGGCGACGGTGACGCTCGCCGAGGGCGAGGAGACCTTCCAGATCAGCCAGCGCCACTTCGAGCTCGACACCCGCCGGCAGCGGCTGGTCCAGATCCGCCGGCTGACCGCGGAGCTGCGCCGCCAGGAGGTCGCCGGCTGGAAGAAGGCGATCCGGGTGGTCAGTCACGAGGTGCGCTCCAACCTGGCGCCGATCCGCTCGCTCACCCGCTCGGCGCGCACGCTCGCGGAGCGCGGCGAGCGCGCCCGGCTCGAGGAGCTGCTCGACACCATCGACCAGTCGGCGGCGGCGCTGCAGCGCTTCATCGAGGGCTACGGGCGCTTCGCGCGCCTGCCCGAGCCGCGCCGGGAGCCGGTCGCCCTGCCCGCCTTCCTCGAGCACCTGCGGCGGATCGAGCCGTTCGAGCTCGAAGGGACGGCGCCGGCGGTCGTGCTCGAGATCGATCCCGGCCAGATCCAGCAGGTGCTGGTCAACCTGCTGCGCAACGCGCGCGAGGCGGGCAGCCCCGCCGGGGAGATCTCGATCCTCGCCTCGAGCGACGGCGCCGCGGCGACGCTCGAGGTGCGCGACCGCGGCTGCGGCATGGACGCCGAGGCGCTCGAGCGGGCGCTGCTGCCCTTCCACTCGACCAAGCCGGACGGCGCCGGTCTGGGACTCGCCCTCTGCCGCGAGATCCTCGAGGCGCACGGCGGCTCGCTGCGCCTGGCGCCGCGCGACGGCGGCGGCCTCGTCGCCGCCTGTCGCCTGCCGCTCGAGCCGGCGGGCCCGGAGGTCTGACGGGCGGGCGGCGCGGGGCGCGCGGCGCCGCCGCGCCGGAGCGGTGATAGAAGGGCGCCATGCCCGCCCGATCGCGCCTCCTCGCACCGCCCTTCGCGTTGCTGCTCGGCCTCGCGCTCTGCGCCGCCCTCGCCGCGGCTGATCCTCCGGAACCCGCGTCGCGGCTCCTCCTGGTTCCCGACCGCGTCTTCGACGGCGCCGCGGAGAGCGCCCGCAGCGGCTGGGCCGTGCTCGTCGAGGGCGAGCGCATCGCGGCGGTCGGGCCGCGCGCCGAGCTCGCCGGGCGGGCGGCCGGCGTCACGGTGGTCGAGCTGCCCGGCACGACGCTCCTGCCCGGGCTGATCGAGGGGCACGCACACGTGCTCCTCCACCCTTACGACGAGACGAGCTGGAACGACCAGGTGCTCCGGGAGCCCGAGGCGCTGCGCGTCGCGCGCGCGACGGTCCATCTGCGCAGGACGCTCGAGGCCGGCTTCACGACCGTGCGCGACCTCGGCACCGAGGGCGCGGGCGCGGCCGACGCCGGGCTGCGCGACGCGGTCGCGGCGGGGATCGTGCCGGGGCCGCGGCTGCTGGTCGCCAACCGCGCGCTGGTCGCCACCGGGAGCTACGGGCCGAAGGGCTTCGCGCCCGCCTTCGCGGTGCCGCAGGGCGCCGAGGAGGCCGACGGGCCCGACCTCGCGCGCGCCGTGCGCGGCCAGATCGGCCAGGGCGCCGACTGGGTCAAGGTCTACGCCGACTACCGCTGGGGCGCGCGCGGCGAGGCGCGGCCGACCTACTCGCTCGAGGAGCTGCGCACGGTGGTCGCGACCGCGGCCTCCGCGGGGCGGCCGGTCGCCGCACACGCCGCGACCGCGGCGGCGATCCTGCGCGCGGTCGAGGCCGGGGTCGAGACGATCGAGCACGGCGACGAGGCGACGCCCGAGGCGCTCGACGCGATGGCCCGGGAGGGCGTCTGGCTCTGCCCGACGCTCGCCGCGAGCGAGGCCATGGCGCGTTACCGCGGCTGGAATGGCCAGGCGCCCGAGCCGGAGCGGCTGGCGGCCAAGCGCGCGGCGTTCCGCGCCGCGCTCGCGGCCGCGGTGCCGATCTGCGCCGGCTCGGACGCCGGCGTCTTCGCGCACGGCGACAACGTGCGCGAGCTCGAGCTGATGGCGGCCTGGGGGATGAGCGCGCCCGCGGTGCTGCGCGCCGCGACCTCGGGCAACGCCCGGATGCTCCACCTCGAGGGGGAGATCGGCACGATCGCTCCGGGACTCGTCGCCGACCTGGTCGCGGTCGCAGGCGACCCGACGGCCGACCTCGCGGCCCTGCGCGCGGTGCGGCTCGTGCTCCAGGCAGGGCGGATCGTCGTCGACCGGCGGTGAGGGAAGGGGACAGCTGACTTCGCGAGGGGACAGCTGACTTCACAGCTCGGCGGAGGCTGGTCTCCGCGACGCGAGGGGACAGCTGACTTCACAGCTCGACGGAGGCTGGTCTGCGCGACGCTCTCCGAGCTGTGAAGTCAGCTGTCCCCTTAGACCGAGCTGTGGAGTCAGCTGTCCCCTCAGACCTCGACCTCCGGGTCGGGCTCGGTGTCGGCGCCCGGCGGCTCGTCGCGCTCCTCGCGCTCGACCTCGATCGAGCAGTCGGTCACCAGCGCGGCGATCGCGCCGACCGCGGCGAGCACCGGGGCGAACACCACGCCGACCACGCCCGCGGTGAGCGGGAACTCGGCGATGCTGCGCTCGCCCTGCTTGATCACGATGCGCCGGACGTTGCCCTCGCGGACGAGCTGGCGCACCCGGTCGACCAGCTCGCCTCCCTGCACCTTGGTCGTCTCCCAGAACGTGCGCGAGCCCATGGATCCCTCCCTCCGGGCGGCCGGCCCCTGCGCGAGCAGGCCGGCGCTCCCTGCTCTCTACGTCCGACGCCGCCCGGCGTTGCAACGGGGGTCTGACACCGATTCTCCAGCCGGCAAACCGGTGTCAGAGCACAGGTTATCTCTGAAGGTGCCAG
>JAFNAE010000258.1 GCA_017860005.1 Acidobacteriota bacterium
CGCCAGGCGAGCGCACCCGGCTCGAGCAGGTCGAGCAGGCGCGGCGGGCGGCGCGCCGCCGAGACCACGACCAGGACCTCGCCGCCGGGCGTCATCGCCGGGCGGCCGACCAGGTGGACGAGGCCCGCGCGCTCCGAGAGCGGCGTGCCCGCCTCCGCCACGCGGCGCGCGAAGCGGAGCACCTCCGGGTCGGGCGGCGGACCGGCGCGCGGCTCGCCGGCGGGGCCGAGCACGAAGAGCGGCGCCAGCGCGCGCAGACCCGGCCGCTCGCCGGGTCCGCGGCCCCGGTGCTCCTCGTCGAGATCCCGGCGCCGCTCCTCGTCGGGGCCCGGCAGCCGGTCGCCGCGCTCGATCCGGCGCGCCGCCCACTCCACCCGCTCGCCGAGGAAGACCTCGGCGCCGCGCTCCCAGCGCTCCACTCCCGGCCGCGCGCGCGTGAAGAACGGCGAGGAGGCGACCACGATCGCCGCCACCACCACCGTGGCCGCCCAGACCACGAGGAAGATGCGCAGGAACAGGCTGCGCACTCAGCCCTCCCCGCGCAGGTACTGGTAGCCGACGCCGCGCACGGTCTTGATCCGCTCGCCGCCGGCCGGCGCCGGGCCGAGCTTGCGCCGCAGCGCGCTGACGTGGACGTCCAGACTGCGGTCGAAGCCGCCCGCACGGCGCCCGAGCACGTCGCGGTAGAGCTCCTCGCGCCGGACCACCGCCCCCGCGTCGCGCAGCAGCCGCTCGAGCAACGAGAACTCGGTGCCGGTGAGCTCGAGCTCCTCGCCCCCGCGCCGGACGCGGCGCGCGGCGGGGTCGAGCTCGACGTCGCCGGCCGCGAGCGCCGCCTCCCCCGCCGCGGCGGCGCGTCCGCGCCGGAGCACGGCGCGGATGCGCGCGGCGAGCTCGCGCGGGCTGAACGGCTTGGGCAGGTAGTCGTCGGCGCCGAGCTCGAGCCCGACCACGCGGTCCACCTCCTCGCCGCGCGCCGAGAGCATCACGACCGGCACCGCGGAGCGCTCGCGGATGCGCCTGAGCGCCTCGAAGCCGGAGAGGGCCGGCAGCATGACGTCGAGCACGACCAGGTCGGGCCGCTCGTCGAGCGCGGCGCGCGCGCCGCGCTCGCCGTCGGCGGCGGAGACGACCGCGAAGCCCTCGCCTTCGAGGAACTCGCCGAGCAGCGTCACCAGCTCGGCGTCGTCGTCGACGATCAGGATGCGCGCCACGCCGACAATCTAGCAGCGCGACGGGCGCGCGCCGCGCCGCCTTCAGGATTCTTTACACGCCCTTCGCGCTTCTTCGCCCCTCGCGCGCCGCAACTTCAGGCGGCCCGCCGTACTGTCTCCTCGAGGGGCGGGATCTCTCGACGCCGCCCCCGGGAGAGACACCGATGACACTGCGCACTCGAATCCTCGCCCTCGCCAGCGCCGGCGGCCTGCTCGTCGCGGGCGCCCTCCTGGCGCAGGCCGGCGGACCCGGCCGCGGCGGCCACGGGCCCGGCAGGGGCCCCGGCGGCTGCGACTGCGGCGGTCCCGGCTTCCACGGGGAGCCCGGCGGCCCCGGCCCTCTGGGCGAGGCCCTGGACCGCCTCGACCTGACCCAGGAGCAGCGCGACCAGGTGCGCGCCATCCTCGACCGCCATCGCGACGAGCGCCGCGCGCTGCGCGAGTCGATGCGCGACCAGCGTGAGGAGCGCTTCGAGCAGGACCTGTCGCTGCCGTTCGACGAGGCGGCGGTGCGCGCGCGTGCCGAGAAGCGCGCGCAGATGCGAGTCGAGGCCGAGGTCGCCCGCGCCCGGGTCGCGAGCGAAGTGCTCGCCGTGCTCACCCCCGAGCAGCGCGCCGAGCTCGGCAAGCTGCGCGAGGAGCGCCACGAGCGCTTCGAGCGCCGCTGGGGCCGCGACGACGACGAACCGGGCGAGTGACGCCCGGCGCCGGCGCGCGACGCAAGGCTAGCGCGCCGGCAGCACCACCCGCGGTACGCCGAGGTCGTCCGCGAGCCGCTCGACACCGGCGAGCGCTCCGGCCTCGAGGGCGGCGAGCTCGCCCTCGAGGTCCTGCCTGCGGAGCGCGAGCTCCTCGCCCACTTCGCGCACGCCCTGCCCCGGCGCGCCGTCGCCGTGGATCACGATCGCGTACAGGTAGACGAGCTGCGAGAGCAGCTGCGCGCCGCCGCGCTGGGCGAGGATGTCGTAGGCGACCTCCGCCTTCGCGTTGTGGAATCTCGCCTCGAGCGCCTCCGCGCCCTCGGCCAGGCCTCGCGCGGCGTCGGCGAGCGGCGCGCGCGCCGCGTCGCCCTCGAGCCGGCGCGCGAGGTCCCGCCCCTGGGCGGCGATCGCACGCAGGCGGCGGACGGCGGCGGTGACCGCCTCGACCTGGTCGCGCAGGGCGAGCGCGGTCTCGAGCTGGCGCGCCAGCTCCTCGGGCGACTCGCCGGAGCGCGGGTCGGGCCGGACCTCCAGTTGCGCGCTCGCTTCCCGCTCGCCGGCGCGCAGGCGCAGCGTGTAGGTGCCGGGCAGCGCGCGCGGGCCGTCGGTGGGGTTGCCGGCGTCGTACTTGGCGCCCTCCAGGCGCGAGGCCCCGGTCCAGGTCAGGTTCCAGACCGCGCGGTGGAGGCCGGCGGCCGCCGAGAGCGCCGGCTCCGGCGCCTTGGTCGGCTGGTCGGGATCGTCGGGCGCGGCGGGCGGCGTCTCCGCCACGCTCGACAGGCGGCGCACCGTGCGCCCGCTCCCGTCGAGAATCTCGAGCGTGACCTCGCCCGCGGCGGCCTCGCGCAGCCAGTAGTCGACGACCGCGCCGCGCGGCGGGTTGGGCGCCGCGGCCTCCTCGCTCCAGCCGCCCGCCACGATGCGCCGCACCGCCGGGCGCGGCGGGAAGAGGTGGAGGTCGGCGGCCGCCACCTCGTCGCTCCAGGCGCGGATCGGCGCGAGCTGGTCGAGGATCCAGAGCCCGCGCCCGGAGGTGGCCACCACCAGGTCGTCGCCGCGGATCTCGAGATCGACGACCTTGACCGTGGGCAGGTTGGCCTTCAGGCGCTCCCAGCTGGCGCCCGCGTCGCGCGAGAGCCAGAGCCCGCGCTCGGTGCCGGCGAACAGCAGCCCGGCGCGCTCCGGATCCTCGCGCACCACGAACAGCGGCTCGTCCTGCGGCAGCGCGGCCGACAGGTCGGTCCAGGTCGTGCCCTGGTCGCCGGTGCGGAACAGGTAGGGACGCAGGTCGTCGAGCCGGTGCGCGTCCACTGCGACCCAGACCGTGCCCGGCGCGTGGCGCGAGACCTCGATCGACTCGACCGTCCCCCACTCCGGCAGGCCCGGCGGCGTCACGTCGCTCCACACCCCGCCGCCGTCGCGCGTCACGTGCACGAGGCCGTCGTCGGTGCCGACCCAGATCGTGCCCGGGTCGAGCGGCGAGAGCGCGATCGAGAAGATCGTG
>JAFNAE010000259.1 GCA_017860005.1 Acidobacteriota bacterium
TGCGAGGGTGAGCTGCTCGCTGCCCGTGCGGTACACGGGCTGGCCGAGGCGGAAGGCCAGGGTACGCGTCTCGCCCTCGAGGTCGAGGTCGCTCAGTGGTTTCTCGATCACGTCCGAGGTCGTCCGCTCGTAGTAGACGTTGAACGTCAGATCGCGGGGCGTGAGCGGGATTGCGTAGTCGATGACGTAGTCCTGCAGCCCCTCCGCCAGGGCCGCCTCGGCGGTCAGGGTGTCGCCGAGGCCGAGTGGGCTGAGCAGCTGGCCGCGCAGGACACCGCGCGCCTCACCGAGGCTTGGCGAGACGTCGGTGTCGGCGCCAATCGAGAAGCGGTAGGGCTCGGTCTCCGCCACCCGGGCGCGCAGGCGCGCCTCGCCCGGCCGCGCGCCGGGCTCGATCGCGGCGTTGATGCGCTCCACGAGCGGATCCTGGAGCAGGATCTGCAACCGCTGCGCGACCTCTCCCGTGTTGAGTGGCGGGCCGGCGTCGAGGGCGAGACGCTCCGCGAAGTACTCGGCGCGCAGCTGCCGGTTGCCGCTGACGTCGATCTGGGTGAGGCGGCCCTCGACGATGCGCAGCTCGACGACCCCGTCGCCAACCCGCTGGTCGGGGATCACTGCGCCCGAGTTGACGTAGCCGCGGTCGACGTAGAGCCGCGTCAGCGCCTGGCGCAGCGCCTCGAGGTCCTCGATCGTCACCTCGCGATCGCGATAGGGGTCCGTGAGCGGCGCGAGCTCCGCATCGCTGAACACCGTGCTGCCGGTGACGCGGACCCCGCGGATGCGCACGCGGGGCGACAGGCCGTCGCGCGCCGCAGGGGCGGCGTCCCGCCTCGCCGGCAACTCCAGTACTGGCGCCTCCGCGGGGGGTGGCGCGAAGCCGGGGAACTCCTCGAGCGGGCGCGTCGCCGGCGCCCCGATCGGGACGTCCGGAGGCCCGAAGCGCTGCGCCGCGGCGGGGGCCACGGTGAGCGAGGCGAGCGTCCCCATCACGAGCGCGCCGGCGCGGGCGCGCCGGGGGGCAGGTCGGCGTCGCACGGGGGGTCAGCCGGTGCAGTCGAGCTTCGCGATCACGAAGCTGTCGTAGGGCTGCCGTCCGGCCGTTGCGGGCGTCGCGCCAGGGCGCGGGGCAGCGGCGCGCACCGGCGCCGCCCCGCGGCTAGGCAGATACCCGTCCGGATCGGCCGGCAGGCCGCCGCGGCTGATCTGCACGATGCTGCTCAAGCCCGAGCGCGCGGCCTCGCAGGTCGGCCTCACGGCCCCGCCGCCGGTCGCCGGCGCGTCGGAGAGCGGCTCCGCGCCGGTCGCATCGACGCCACCGGCGAAGACCCGGCGCGGCTCTTCGGGCGGACGCTCGCCCGTCGGCGGTTGCGCGGGCGGCGGCTCCCCCGGCGGAGGTGGCGGATCTCCCGGTGGTGGCGGTGGTGGAGGTGGCGGTGGTGGCGGTGGTGGAGGTGGCGGTGGTGGAGGCGGTGGAGGCGGTGGTGGAGGCGGAGGCGGCGGTGGGGGTGGTGGATCCCCGCCACCCGCCGGCGGGCTCGCCGGCTCGCGCTGCACGACGGTGTAGACGCCCTGGCCGTCGATGATCTCGACGTCGTCCCCGACTTCGATCCGCGGCAGGTTCGCGGCGCGGGGCAACGTGATGGGGCCCGATCTCAGCCCGTTGATGTCGACCGTCCCGTCGGCGCGAATCAGCGCATCGCCCGCCTCGCCGACGCTCACCAGCGTGACGTTGGCCCCCGGCGCGACGATGAACGACTTGCCGTCCGAGCTGTCGGCCACCCGGATCCCGCCGGCGACCAGCCCAAAGGTCTTGCCGGCCGGGACCGGCGCCGGATTCGGCGCGACCCCGAAGGTCGTACCCTGAACCTGTATCGCATTCGGCCTGTCGGTGAGGAAGCCGAACGCGGATGGGGCCGCGCTGCTCAGCGTGCTGTTCGCATTTGGGTCGGCGTGGAACGCACCCCCGTCCGCGAACCGCACCACGTCGGCGGTGCTGAAGTAGACCGAGCCCGTGGCCTGCACGGACCCCGCGCTGCCGAACACGATGCCGTTGGGGTTGATGAAGTAGAAGTTCGCGCCCGGGATCGCGACGCTCAGGGGGCCGTCGATCAGGGTCGAGGTGCTGCCCGTCACCCGCGACACCACGTTGCGGATCGCGTCAGGTCCCGTGAACCGTACGCTCTCGCCGGTGCGGACGTTGAAGACGTCGAAGCTGTGGAACAGGTTCCCGCGCACGGTCTGTCCGAGGCTCGCGGATACCTCCATGTTGCCGCTCAGGGACGGCCCTCCGCGGACCTGGATCTCCGCCCGGACCACGCCGGCCGACAGGCCGAGCGCGAGTGCCGGGACGAGGCAGCGCCGCATGCTTTCGATCTTCAATGTCGTAGTCCTCGCGAGGGGTCCCGACCGCACGGTCGTGCGGAGGCGATCCAGGAATCGTGCCATACGATAACACTCAGGATTTCGGGCCGGCGCGCGCGGTGGGCCTACGTGTTCTGGGGTAATGGCCAGCGCCTTGCACGGGTGCGGTTCCGGTAGCATCGCGGCGTCGCGCCAACGCAGGACGGGCCGGATGTCTCGAGCAGTGCTAAAGCAGTTGCGCCGGCCTGCGCCCGTCGGCGTCGCGATCGCCTTCGCCGTGTTTCTCGCCGTCTCCGGGCTCACGGCCGCCGGCCTGCTGCAGCCGCTCGAGCTCACGGCCTACGACACCCTGCTGCAGCTGCGCCCCCATCCGGGCTGGACGGACGGGCGCATCACCGTAGTGCGCATCACGGACGAGGATATCTACCGGATCGGCCACTGGCCGATGAGCGACGACACCCTGGCCGATATCCTGGAAGCGATCCTGCGCGGCGGCCCACGGGCCGTCGGTCTGGACCTGTACCGCGACCTGCCCGTGCCGCCCGGAACCGAACGGCTCGATGCACTGTTTCGGGGCGCGGAAAACCTGATCGGCACCGAAAAGTTCCTCGCCGTCGATGGCGCGATGGTTCCGCCGCCGCGTTCCCTGGCCGGCACCGAGCGCATCGGCTTCGCGGACCTGGTGCTCGACCGGGGGGGCATCGTCCGGCGCGGCCTGCTGTTCCTCGACGATGGGGAGCGCTTCGCTCAATCGATGGCGCTGCGGGTCGTGCTCCTGTACCTCGCCCAGGAGGGGATCGGCCCCCAGCCCGGCGAGGCGGACCCGACGCACCTGCGCCTCGGCCGGCTGACGCTGCCTCCGTTCGAGGACCACGACGGGGGCTACGTCCAGGCCGATGCGCGGGGCTACCAGTTCCTGCTCGACTTCAGGGGCGGCCGCCAGCCGTTCGACTCCTACACGACGGCCGACCTTCTCGAGGGCCGGGTGCCCGCGAGCGCGCTCCGGGACCGCGTGGTCCTCGTGGGGGT
>JAFNAE010000260.1 GCA_017860005.1 Acidobacteriota bacterium
GCCCCCTCTCCGGCCGGATGGGCGGCGGCGCTCTACCTCGAGCGGGGCGTCCGGCTCGACCAGGTCCCGGCGCTGCTCGAGCGGGACCTGGCCGACGCGAGCGCCGACCGGCAACGCGAGACGGCCGGCGGTGACCCCGCCGCGGAGGCACGTTACGCCTACCGGCGCCGGGAGAACCTGCGCCTGCTCGTCGGTCATGGCCTCGCGGCCGGCGACGCGGGCGCTGCCCGGCGCACCCTCGACGAGCTCGCGCTCGAGACCGCCGCCGCGCCCGGGGGCGGGGTCGCGCCGGCGTTCGCGGGCGCGGCTCGCTTCCCGGACGAGCGCACGGAGCTGGATCGGCTCGCCGCGCGCGTGCTGACCGCCGAAGGGAAGGGAGAGGAGGCGCTGCGGCGCCTCGCGCGGCTGCTGCCCGACCCGGTGCTGGGACCGGAGATCGAGGGCGCGGCGCGCAACGCGTGGCGCGCCGCGCACGGGTCCGGGGAGGGCTACGAGGCGTGGGTCACGAATCTCGCGCGGGGACTCCCGGCCACGCCCTGGCGGGCCGTGGACCGGCCGCTCCCCACGGCGCAGCTCTCGGATTTCAGCGGCGGCTCCTGGAACTGGGCGGAGCAGCGCGGGCGCACCGTGGTGGTCGGCGCGTGGGCGACCTGGTGCGCGCCGTGCCGCGAGCAGCTGGCCTGGCTCGAGCGCCTCGCGGAGCGGCTCGCGCACCGCTC
Organism: Acidobacteriota bacterium; assembly: GCA_017860005.1. Lineage (GTDB taxonomy): Bacteria > Acidobacteriota > Thermoanaerobaculia > Multivoradales > JAGPDF01 > JACTMI01. The sequence continues at coordinate 720 of JAFNAE010000260.1, forward strand.
CGATGTCGAGGTGGTCACTCTCAACGTCGAGCGCACCAACGCCTCGCTGCTGCCGTTCCTGGGCGAGCAGGACCTCGCGCTGCCGGTGCTGTTGGGCGGCGACGCCCTGCTCGACGACGGCCTCGCCGGCGTGCCGACGGTGTGGATCGTCGCGCCGGACGGCCGGATCCGGCGCCAGCTCGAAGGCTTCGCGGCGGGCGGCGAGGAGTCGCTGGCGGCGGCGCTGGCGGAGGTCGAGGCGGTGGCGGGACCCGCTCCGCCCGCGAGCGCCCGGCCCTGAGCGGCGGTGAGCGTGGGTTTCCAGCAGGCCGAGGCGATCCTGCTCGCGGTGACCGACCTCCAGGAGGCCGACCGCGTGGTGGAGTTCCTGACCCGGGAGGTCGGCAAGCGGCGCGGCGTCGCGCGCGGCGCCAAGCGGAGGTTCAGCCGCTTCGCCGGGGAGCTGCAGCCGCTCGCGCGGGTGCGGATCGGCTGGTTCGAGAAGGAGGGCCGCGAGCTGGTGCGCATCTCCTCGGTCGAGCTCGTGCGCGCGCCGAAGCCGCTGCAGGGAGATCTCGAGGGGCTCCTGCTCGGCGCTTACCTGGCCGAGACGATCGCCACCTTCGCCCAGGAAGGCGAGCCCGCCGAGCGTCTCTTTCGCCTCCTCGACTCCGTGCTCGAGGCGCTCGCCGCCGGCGCCGACCGGCGCCTGGCGGTGCGCTACGTCGAGAGCTGGGTGCTCCGGTTGGGCGGCGTCTTCCCGGCGCCGACCGAATGTCCCCTCTGCGCCGCGCCCCTGACCGAGGGCGCGGCGCTCGCCGGCAACGGCGAGTCGCTGATCTGCCGGCGCTGCGCGGTGGAATCGCCGGGGACGCGGCCGGTCTCGGCCGCGGCGGTCGAGTTCTGGCTGCGCGCCGGCCGCGAGAGCCTCTCGCGCCTGGCCGAACGTCCGCCCGGGCGCGCGGTGCTCGACGAGGCCGGAGAGGTCCTCGGGCGGGTCCGCCGCCACTTCCTCGGCAACGAGCTCCGGAGCCTCGACGTCCTGCGCCGCACCCTCGGCGCCGACGCGCTCGCCTGATACGATTCCGCGCCCATGCGCACGTTCCAGGAACTGGTCCTCGCGCTTTCGGAGTTCTGGGCCGGGCAGGGTTGCGTCCTCCAGCAGCCCTACGACCTCGAGGTCGGCGCGGGGACCATGCACCCGGACACCTTCCTGCGCGTGCTCGGGCCCGAGCCCTGGCGGGTCGCCTACGTCCAGCCTTCGCGGCGGCCGGCCGACGGCCGCTACGGCGACAACCCGTTCCGTCTCTACAAGCACTATCAGATGCAGGTGGTGCTCAAGCCCGCGCCGGCCGACGTCCAGAGCCTCTACGTGCGCAGCCTCGAGGCGATGGGCATCGACCTCGCCGTCCACGACCTCCGCTTCGAGGAGGACAACTGGGAGGCGCCGACGCTCGGCGCCTGGGGCGTCGGCTGGCAGGTCATGCTCGACGGCATGGAGATCACCCAGTTCACCTACTTCCAGCAGGCGGGTGGCCTCGACCTGGCGCCGATCTCGTGCGAGATCACCTACGGGCTCGAGCGCATCACCATGTTCCTGGGGCTGGAGAAGTCGATCTACGACATCCGGTGGGTGCCGGGGGGCCCGACCTACGGCCAGGTCCGCCACCAGGACGAGGTGGAGTTCTCCCGCTACAACTTCGAGGTCGCGGACGTGGCCTTCCTGCGCGCCCGGCTGGAGGGCTTCGAGCGCGAGGCGCAGCGCTGCCTCGAGGCCGAGCTCGTGCTGCCCGCCTACGAGTGCGCCCTGCACTGCTCGCACCTGTTCAACCTGCTGGACGCGCGCGGCGCGGTCTCGGTGACCGAGCGCGTGGCCCTGATGAAGCGCGTGCGCGAGCTCGCCTGCGCCTGCGCCGGGGCCTACCTGGCGAGCCGGGAGCGGCTGGGCTTCCCGCTGCTGCGGCACGATGAGGCCGGGGGCGGAGCGCAGCGTGGCTAGCGGCGAGTTCCTGCTCGAGGTCCGGGTCGAGGAGGTCCCCGCCCGCATGCTGCCGGGCGCCACGCGCGAGCTGGCGACGCGGCTGTTCGAGGAGCTCGTGGCGCGCGGCCTCACCCCCGGCGAGGTCGAAGCCGGATTCACTCCCCGTCGCCTCTGGCTGATCCTGAAGGGCCTGCCGGAGAAGGAGAAGGACCGCCGGACGAGGCTGGTCGGCCCGGCGCGCTCCGTCGCCTTCGGCACCGACGGAGCTCCCACGAAGGCTGCCGAGGGCTTCGCGCGCAAGCTCGGAATTCCGGTCGGGCAGCTGCGCACCCGCGAGTTCTCGCCCCACGTCGACGAGTCGCAGCTGTCCGAGATGGAGGCCGGCGACGCGGTGAGGGTCCACGACCCGGACCTGGCGAAGCCTTCCAAGGTCAAGGTCAAGGGCGAGTACGTGTACGTCCCGGTCGTCCTGGCGGGGCGCTCGACTCCGGCGGTGCTCGCCGAGCTCGTGCCCCGCCTGCTCGGCGGCCTGGCCTGGGCCAAGACCATGCGCTGGGGCGACGGCAGCCTCGCCCCCTGGGTGCGGCCCGTGCACGGCATCGTCGCGCTCTTCGACGGCGGGGTGGTGCCGCTCGAGTTCCTCGGCGTCGCCTCGGGCCGAGCCAGCGCCGGGCATCCGACCCTCTCGCCGGGGCCGTTCGA
>JAFNAE010000115.1 GCA_017860005.1 Acidobacteriota bacterium
CGATCGCCGGTACCCCGGCGCTCGCACGCGGCCGGCTCCGAACCGCTCCGGGGCCCGGCTCGTACTCGCCCCGAATGGCGGCGAGGATCGCGTCGCCGGCGGCCTGGAGGCCGCCGTCCCAGTCCCCCTGGCGCAGGTGGGGCACCAGGACCTCTTCGAGGATCGCCTTCGACTCCAGGTCGGTCAGCGCGCCCTCGAGGCCGTAGCCGACCTCGAGGCGCAGGAGGCGGTCGTCGACGAAGACGAAGAGCACGACGCCGTCGTCCTGGCGCGCCCGCCCGACCCGCCACGACTCCGCGACGCGCTGGGTCCAGTCCTCGAGCGCCTCGTCCTCGGGCAGCCTGCGGAAGGTCGCCACCAGCACTTGCGAGCCCTGCTCGCGCTCGAAGGCCTCGAGCCGGCGGTCGAGCCGGGACGCCGACTCGGCCGAGAGCACGCCCGCGCCGTCGCTCACCCAGCGCGCGGGCGCGGGGGGGAGCGGCTCGCGCGCGAACGCCGGGGCGCCGGCCGAGAGAGCCGGCGCCACCAGCGCGGCGGCGAGGAGGCCGCGCCGGAAACGGGCGCGGCGGTGCGGGCTCAACGCTGGCCGAAGTCGACCTTCGGCGCGTCCTGCGCGGCGGGAACCGCCTCGAAATAGGGCCGCTTCAGGAAGTGCCAGCCGAGCACCCGCGAGATGACGTTGGTCGGGAAGCGGGCGAGGCGGGTGTTGTAGTCGCGCGCGACCTCGTTGAAGCGCTTGCGCTCGACCGCGATCCGGTTCTCGGTGCCCTCGAGCTGCGTCATCAGGTCGCGGTAGGCGGCCGTGGACTGCAGCTCCGGATAGCGCTCGACCACCACCAGGAGGCGCGACAGCGCCGAGGAGAGGCCGTCCTGCGCCTGCTGGAACTGGGCGAACTTCTGCGGATCCTCGAGAATCTGCTGCGTCGCCTGGGCCGAGATCTGGCCCACGCGGGCGCGCGCCTCGACGACCGCGGTCAGCGTCTCCTGCTCGAAGCTCGAGGAGCCCTTCACCGTCTCCACCAGGTTGGGCACCAGGTCGGCGCGCCGCTGGTAGACGTTCTGCACCTGGGACCACGCCTCCTCGACCTGCTGCTCGCCGGTGACCAGGCCGTTGTACTGGCCGACCGCGACGAAGGCCACGAAGCCGGCCACGACGAGCAGGCCGATCAGACAGCCGATCGACTTCTTCATGTGCGCCCTCCCTGGATGCTGCGCTTCCGGTTGCGGCGACGATACTACCGCGCCACGCCTCCCTGCGGCGCGCGCCCGCGCTCGAGGACGACGAAGTCGAAGGCCGGCCGGTCCCCCTCCGCCTCGGCGGCATGATGCTCCAGCTCGATCACGCGCCAGAGCGACTCGTCGAAGGACGGGAAGCGGGTGTCGCCCTCGTAGGCGCGCCGGATGCGCGTCAGGTAGAGGCGATCGACCAGACCCCGCTCGAGCGCCTCGCGGTAGATCCCGGCCCCGCCCGCTACGAACGGCTCCTCGTCGCCCGCCTCCCGCGCCAGCCGGATCCCCTCGGCGAGCGAGCGCACGACTCGCGCTCCCGGCGCGGCATAGCCGGGCCGGCCGGTCACCACCACGAAGGTCCGGTCGGGCAGCGGCCGGCCGACCGATTCCCAGGTCGCACGCCCCACGATCAGGTGATGGCCGGTGGTCAGGCGCTTGAAGCGCCGCAGGTCGGCCGGCAGGTGCCACGGCAGGCCGCCCGCCCTGCCGATGACGCCGTTCTCGGCGACCGCCGCGATGAGCGAGACCGTCACGTCGTCACACCGCGATCGGCGCCTTGATCGCGGGATGGGGGTCGTAGCCCGCGATCTCCACGTCCTCGAAACGGAAGTCGAAGATCGAGCGCACGGCGGGGTTCAGGCGCAGCGTGGGCAGCGGCCGCGGCTCGCGCGCGAGCTGCAGCCGCGCCTGCTCGAGATGGTTGAGGTAGAGGTGGACGTCACCGAAGGTGTGCACGAACTCGCCGGGCTCGAGCTCGCACACCTGGGCCATCATCGCGGTCAGCAGCGCGTAGGAGGCGATGTTGAAGGGCACGCCCAGGAAGACGTCGGCGCTGCGCTGGTAGAGCTGGCAGGAGAGCGCGCCGCGCGCGACGTAGAACTGGAACAGGGCGTGGCAGGGCGGCAGCGCCATGCGCTCGAGGTCGGACGGATTCCAGGCCGAGACGAGGTGCCGGCGCGAATCGGGCTGGCTGCGGATCGACTCGACCACGCGCGCGATCTGGTCGATGGTCCCGCCGTCGTGCGCCGGCCAGGAGCGCCACTGGAAGCCGTAGACGGGACCCAGCTCGCCCTGCTCGTCGGCCCATTCGTCCCAGATCGTCACGCCGTGCTCGCGCAGGTAGGCGACGTTGGTGCTGCCCGACAGGAACCAGAGCAGCTCGTGCACGATCGAGCGCACGTGGAGCTTCTTGGTGGTCAGCAGCGGGAAGCCCGCGCGCAGGTCGAAGCGCATCTGGTGGCCGAACACCGAGAGCGTGCCGGTGCCGGTGCGGTCGGACTTCTCGACCCCATCGTCGAGCACGTGGCGGAGCAGGTCGAGGTACGGGCGCATCCGCCCCGACGTTAGCAAAGCCCGGGTCGCCCGCGCCCGCCGCCCGGTGCAAGGGTCCGGTGGGCGGAATCCGTCCTCCCTGTCGCCATGCTCGCCCGCGCCCGCTCCGCGACCCCCTGGGGGATCGAGGCCCGTCCGGTCGAAGTCGAGGTGGACGTCCAGACCGGGCTGCCGCAGATGCAGATCGTCGGCCTGCCCGACGCCGCCGTGCGCGAGAGCCGCGAGCGGGTGCGCTCGGCGCTGCGCAACTGCGGCTTCGACCTGCCGCCGCGCGCGGTGACCGTCAACCTGGCGCCCGCCGACCTGCGCAAGGAGGGCAACCACCTCGACCTCGCCATCGCGCTCGCCCTGCTCGCCGCCCACGGCGCCCTGCCGCAGCCCTCGCTCGACCCGCTCGCCATCGTCGGCGAGCTCGGGCTCGACGGCTCCGTGCGCCCGGTGCGCGGCGCGATCTCGATCGCCGACCTGCTGGCGCGCACGGGCCCGCGCCATCTCCTCCTGCCCGCGCCCAACGCCGGCGAGGCGGCCGCGATCGGCGGCGTGGCGGCGATCGGTGTCGCGACGCTCGAGGACGCGCTCGCCCACCTGTCGGGCGAGCGGCCGATCGCTCCCGCGCGCGAGGCGGAGGGGGCCCCGCGCTCCGGCGAGCCGCCGGTGGACTTCCGCGAGGTTCGCGGCCAGGAAGCCGCCAAGCGGGCGCTCGAGGTGGCCGCTGCGGGCGGCCACAACGTCCTGCTGATCGGCCCGCCCGGGGCCGGCAAGACCCTGCTCGCCCGGGCGCTCGCGGGCATCCTGCCTCCGCTCGGCCGCGCCGAGGCGATCGCGGTGACCAAGATCCACTCGCTGGTCGCCGAAGAGCCCCCCTCGGGTCTCTACCGGCGCCGGCCCTTCCGCGCCCCGCATCCGGGCGTGTCGGCGGCCGGGTTGACCGGTGGCGGCCCGCTCCCCCGCCCCGGCGAGGTCAGCCTGGCGCACGCCGGGGTGCTCTTCCTCGACGAGCTGGCGGAGTTCCACCGCGACGCCCTCGAGGCACTCCGGCAACCCCTCGAGGAGGGTCTGATCACCGTCTCGAGGGCCCGTGCGAGCCACCAGTTCCCCGCGCGCTTCACCCTCGTGGCGGCGATGAACCCCTGTCCCTGCGGCCACCTCGGCGACGACCGGCACGCCTGCCGCTGTCCCCTGCCGGCGGTCGAGCGCTATCGGTCGCGCGTCTCGGGCCCGCTGCTCGACCGCATCGACCTGCACGTCGAGGTCCCCGCCCTGCGCCTGAGAGACCTCCGGGCCGAGCCCGCCGAGGACTCCTGCGCCCTCGCGGCGCGGGTCGAGGCCGCCCGGGCGCGCCAGCGGAGCCGTTTCCGCGCCGACCACCCGGCGCCCACCAACGCCGCGCTCGAGGTCCAGGGCCTGCGCCGCCACTGCGCGCTGGACGAGCCGTCCCGCCGCCTGCTCGAGGGCGCCTTCGAGCGCCTGGGCTTCTCGGCGCGCGCCTATGCGCGGGTGCTCAAGGTCGCGCGCACGATCGCGGACCTGGCGAGGAGCCCGGAGATCCTCGCCGCCCACGTCGCGGAGGCCATCCAGTACCGCTCGCTGGATCGCCGCATGACCCTGGCGGGGGCCCGGCCCGGGGCGCTAACCTCAGCGCCAGCAAGGGATTGACAGATTCAGTCCGGGCTGAAACAATAACTTGGCCGTTCCGTTCCGTTCCCTTGTAGTTCTCCCATACCTTGCCGGAACGCCAGTTGCGAACGAACTGCGAATGTCGTCGACCCGACGGACCCTCGTTCTGATCCGCCGCGGCGAGCGCGAGCTCGGTCGGCTACCGCTTTCCCGGCGGCGGCTGGCGCTCCTGGGCGGAGGTCTCGTCGGCGTCCTGGCGGTGGCGGCCCTGGCCGGCACCCTGGTTGCGTCCTCCGGCCAGTCCGACCGCGAGATCGCGCGCCTGCGCACCGAGAACGAGGTCCTCCGCCGCACCAACTCCAGCTTCGAGACGCGGCTGGGCGACCTCCAGGGGCGCCTCTCCGAGTCCGAGGACCGCACCCGCAAGCTCGCCATCGTGGCCGGCCTGGGGAACCTCGCTCCCGCGCCGGAGGCCGGCGTGGGCGGGGGCCTGCACGGCACGGCCCCCGCGGAGGCCGCGCTCGCCGCCCTCGAGGACCGCAGCGAGCGCCTCGCCGGGGATCTCGAGCGGGTCGGCCGGCGCATCGAGGACAACCTGCGCCAGCTCTCCGCGACCCCCTCGGTGTGGCCGGTCTCCGGCCTGCTCTCGAGCTCGTTCGGTTGGCGCCGCGATCCGCTCAGCGGTCAACGCGCCTTCCATTCCGGCGTGGACATCTCGGCTCCCCCCGGCCGCCCGGTGCAGTCCGCGGCCACCGGAGTGGTGGTCAAGACCGAGCAGTACGGCCCGCTCGGCCGCTCGGTCCACGTTTCGCACGGCTTCGGACGCACCACCGTCTACGGCCACCTGTCGCGCGTCCTGGTCACGCCGGGACAGCGTGTCGCGCGCGGCGAGACGATCGGCCTGGTCGGCAACACGGGCCGGGCGACCGGCTTCCACCTCCACTACGAGGTCGAGGTGGACGGCGAGCCGGTCAATCCGCTGCCTTTCCTGCTCTCGGAGCCGGGAACGGGAACCTGAGCCGCGGCCTCCCGGTGTCCGGGACCGCCCATTTGTTAGACTGACGTGAATTGGCGCGGCGCCCGCCGCCCTTCATTCCCCCTTTCTCCCGAACCCACGCATGATTCAGGAACTGCTCACCAAGGTCTTCGGCAGCAAGCACGAGCGCGACGTCAAGCGCCTGCAGCCGCAGGTCGCGGCCATCAACGCGCTCGAGCCCGGAATCGCCGCGCTCTCCGACGCCGACCTGCGCGCCCGCACGGAGCTGTTCCGCCGGCAGCTCGCCGACGGCAAGAGCCTCGACGACCTGCTCGTCCCGGCCTTCGCGGTGGCGCGCGAGGCGGCCCGTCGCACGCTCGGCATGCGCCACTACGACGTACAGCTGATCGGCGGCATGGTCCTCCACGAGGGCAAGATCGCCGAGATGCGGACCGGAGAGGGCAAGACCCTGGTCGCCACCCTCCCCGTCTACCTCAACGCCCTGGCCGGCAAGGGCGTGCACGTGGTCACCGTCAACGACTACCTGGCACGCCGCGACTCCGAGTGGATGGGCCAGGTCTACCGCTTCCTCGGCCTCTCGGTGGGCGTGGTCCAGCACGGGCTCAGCGACGAAGAGCGCCGGCGCTCGTACGCGTCGGACGTGACCTACGCCACCAACAACGAGATCGGCTTCGACTACCTGCGCGACAACATGAAGTTCGATCTCTCGGCGATGGTGCAGCGAGGGCACTTCTTCGCCATCGTCGACGAGGTCGACTCGATCCTGGTCGACGAGGCGCGCACGCCGCTCATCATCTCCGGTCCCTCGGAGGAGTCGGTCGACAAGTACTACGTCATCGACCGCATCATCCCCAAGCTCGTGCGCGGCGAGGAGATCGAGGAGAAGGACGGCGCCAAGCACACCACCGGCGACTTCGTGGTCGACGAGAAGTCCCACTCCGTCGCCCTCACCGAGGAGGGCGTGGCGCACGTCGAGAAGCTGCTCGCGATCCCGAACCTCTACGACGTGGAGAACATGGACCTGCTGCACGGGGTCCAGCAGGGCCTGCGCGCGCACCACCTCTACCACCGCGACGTCGAGTACCTGATCAAGGACGGCCAGGTCGTCATCGTCGACGAGTTCACCGGTCGCATGATGCCCGGGCGCAGGTGGTCGGACGGGCTCCACCAGGCGGTCGAGGCCAAGGAGGGGGTGAAGATCGAGCGCGAGAACCAGACCCTCGCCACGATCACCTTCCAGAACTTCTTCCGCATGTACGGCAAGCTGGCCGGCATGACGGGTACCGCGGCCACCGAGGCCGCCGAGTTCGAGCACATCTACAAGCTCGACGTCGTGGTGATCCCCACCCACCGCCCGATGGTGCGCATCGACAACGCGGACGTGGTCTTCCGCTCGGCGCCCGAGAAGTGGAATGCGGTGGTCGAGGAAATCGAGGACTGCCACCGGCGCGGCCAGCCGACCCTGGTGGGCACGCTCTCGATCGAGAAGAGCGAGATGCTCTCCGGCCTGCTCAAGCGCAAGGGTGTCCCGCACGTGGTGCTCAACGCCAAGTACCACGAGCGCGAGGCGTCGATCGTCGCCCAGGCCGGCCGCAAGGCGGCGGTGACGATCGCGACCAACATGGCCGGCCGCGGCACCGACATCGTGCTCGGCGGCAATCCCGAGGGGCTCGCCCGCTCCGAGGCCGATCCCGAGCAGGAAGCGGAGGCCTACCAGCAGGCGATCGAGCGCTACCGGGAGATCTGCGCCCGCGAGCACGACGAGGTCATCGCCGCGGGTGGGCTGCACATCGTCGGCACCGAGCGGCACGAGTCGCGGCGCATCGACAACCAGCTGCGCGGCCGTTCCGGCCGCCAGGGCGACCCCGGCTCCTCCCGCTTCTTCCTCTCGCTCGAGGACGACCTGATGCGGATCTTCGGTTCCGACCGCATCCAGGGCCTGATGGGCAAGCTCGGCATGGAGGAGGGCGAGGCGATCGAGCACAACATGGTCTCGCGCGCCATCGAGCGGGCCCAGAAGCAGGTCGAGGGCCGCAACTTCGAGACCCGCAAGCACCTGCTCGAGTACGACGACGTGATGAACAAGCAGCGCGAGGCGATCTACCGCCTGCGCCGGGACATCTTCGACGGCCGCGAGGGCCGGGACTACGTGCTGCGCATCGCGCGCGACATCGTCGATTCGCTGGTCGCCGCGCACTGCCCCGAGAAGACCGATCCGAGCGAGTGGACGACCACCGAGCTCGCGAACGACGTGCTCGCCTATTTCGACATCGACGTCCACAAGGCCGGGTTCGACTTCGCGAAGATGGGCGACGCGGAGATCGCGACGCGCCTGTGGGACCAGGTCGAGTCCAAGTACCGCGAGAAGGAGGAGCGCGTCGGCCCCGAGCTCGTGCGCCTGCTCGAGCGGGACGTCCTGTTGCGCTTCGTGGACCTGGCCTGGAAGGACCACCTGCTCGCCCTCGACCACCTCAAGGAGGGCATCGGCCTGCGCGGCTACGGCCAGCGCGACCCGCTCCAGGAGTACAAGAAGGAGAGCTACGAGCTGTTCGGGGAGCTCAAGGAGAGGGTCGAGGACACGGTGGTCAAGACCCTGTTCCGGCTCGAGCCGGTGTCGCAGGAGCAGCTCGAGCGCGAGCGCCAGCGCCACGCGCGCTCGGCTGCACAGCCGTCGAGGATGACCTTCTCGGCGCCCCAGCTCTCGGCTCCCGCGCCGGCGGCCGGGGGCGGCGGCGAGTCGCCGTTCGGGGCCGCCGCCTCGGCGCCGACCGGCCCGGCGCAGCCGGTGCGGGTCGAGAAGACCCCGGGCCGCAACGATCCCTGCTGGTGCGGATCGGGCAAGAAGTACAAGAAGTGCCACGGCGCGACCGCCGGCGTGGGCGCCTGAGCGGAGGCCATATCCCACTCCCGCGGGCCCGCTGAGCCCCCCCGGACGGTGGTTGACAGGGTGCGGGCCGGGACTTAGCCTGATGCCACGATCCGGGAATCCACCGTGAACGCGAACGACCCCGCCGACCGGAGGCGCTTCCACAGGGCCCGCATCGAGGGCCTCCAGGCGACCCTGCACTCGCCGGGCGACGTCCGTGTGCTCGACCTATCCGTGGCCGGGCTCTCCTTCGAAGCCGCCGAGGATCTCGCGCCGGGCACCCGCTGCTTCCTGGAGCTCCGCCACGAGGCGGCCTCCGCCTCGGTCGAGGTCGAGATCCGGTGGGCTTCGGTGCGCCGCGTCGAGCGGACGCGCGGCACCCTCAAGCCGGTCTTCCGCGCCGGCGGCGCCTTCCGTGACGTCCACCGCGACCGGCCCGGCGGCGTTCTCGACTGGCTCGTCGTCGACCCGCCCGCCGAGCCGCCCGCGCCGGCGCCCAACTGACGCCGGCGGGCTCCGGGGCCGCCGGCGCCGGGGCGGCCGGGTGCCTGCGCTTCGCGGGGCTTCTCGGTGCTGCACGCGGCCGCGGCCAGCGCCAGCGAGATCGGGATCGCGACGACTCGCGAGCGCAGCGCCCTCGACAGGACCGGCTCCTCTCCGGATCGGCTTGGGTCGCGATACGCGCTCTGATATCGTCCGCCAAAGCGGGTCTACCGCCCGCTTCCCGGGACAGGAACACCGACGCGATGGCCGACCACGACGACGCCCCCCGTCTAGCCCTCACTTTCGACGACGTGCTGGTAGCCCCGGGTTACTCCGAGGTGCATCCCAACGAGGTCGACCTCTCGACCCGGGTCTGCCGCGACATCCGGCTCAACATCCCGATCCTCTC
>JAFNAE010000029.1 GCA_017860005.1 Acidobacteriota bacterium
TTCCTGCCCGCGCCGGAGAAGGCCCGCCTGGCCGCCTCGATGCGCGCCGGGATCTCCGAGGCGGCCGAGCGCCACCTAGGGCACGCCCTGTCGTGGCGAGGCTCCGGGACCTGAGCTCGGCTCCCCCTCAGCGGATCCCGAAGACCACGGTCAGCCGGTAGCGCACGGCGATCGGCTGGCCGTTCCGGCGGGCGGGGGTGAAGCGCCAGCCCGCGACCGCGGCGAGCGCGCTCTCGGTCAGGCCGTAGGGGAGGCCGGTGAGGGCGCGCGCCCCGATCACCCGGCCTTCGCGGTCGATGGTCGCCTCGACGATCACCGTCCCCTCGGCGCGCACCCTGCGCGCCAGCTCGGTGTAGCGCGGCGGCTCGCCGCCCAGGCGGACCGGGGCCTCGATGCCGGCGCCGAAGTCGACCACGGCGCCGGGATCGGCGGGCGGAGCGGCGGGCGGAACGATCGCGTCCAGTCCGGAGGGCGTCGCGGTCCAGGGCGCGATCTCGACCGGCGCGAGCTCGAACGGCCGGGCGAGCGGCTCCGGTTCCGCGGGCCCGGGCATCGGGATCGGGGTCGCGCGGATCTCCGGCGTCCGCGGGTTCCGCGGCGGTGCCGGGTCAGGCGGCTGCAGGGTGCGGATGCGGGGCGTCGGGGCGAGCTGGAACGGCTCGAGCCGGACCACCCGGGGCGGCGGCGCCACGGGCGCGACCAGCGGCAGGGAGAGGGCGACGAGGTGGGCTCCCGCCACCAGCGCCAGGCCGCGCCGCAGCGTGCGGCCGCGCCGGGCCTCCTCGGTGTCGTCGAGCCAGGGCAGGATCGCGGCCAGGGACCCGCCGCGGGGGACGTTCGCGTTCGCTGCGCGCATCGCCGCCTCCCTTCCGGTTCTCCCTCCCGACCGGCAGTGCCGCCAGGGACGCGGCCCTGCAAGAGCAGCGCCGGCCGGTCGCAAGCTGAGACCCGCGAAGCGGGGCGCGCGCAACCCGCGCGCCGGGCCGGGGCTACTTCGAGCCGGCGGCTTCGAGCGCCCGCGAGCGCGCGCCCGCGAACTCGTCGCCGGGGTTCCAGGCCGGCAGCCCGTCCTGCTGGGCCACCGCCAGGCCGCAGGTGAAGGCCAGGCGCGCGTCCTCGACCAGGCCCGCCAGGTCCCAGTCCGGCGAGAGCTCATCGCACGGCTGGTGGTAGCAGGTCGCCTCGTAGCGCTCCTGCATGCGGCGACCCCAGTCGGCGTCGTGCCCGACGAAGTCGCGCCCGCCGTCGAGGTAGAGCGTGGGCACGCCGATGCGCGCGAAGTTGAACTGGTCGGAGCGGTAGAAGAACCCGCGGTCGGGCATCGAGTCGCCGATCACCACGCGTCCCTGGCGTGCCGCGGCGGCGTCGACGATGCGGTCGAGCGTCGAGCGCCCGTAGCCGACGTAGGTCACGTCGCGCGTCCGCCCGAAGACGTTGCCGGCGTCGAGGTTGATCATCGCGGCGATGCGCCCGGGCGGGAAGGTGGGGTGCTCGGTGTAGTAGCGGGACCCGAGCAGCCCCTGCTCCTCGGCGGCGACGAAGGCGACCAGGACCGACCGCCGCGGGCGCTCGGGCAGCGCCGCGAAGGCGCTCGCCACGCCGAGCAGCTGGGCGCAGCCGGTGGCATTGTCGACGGCGCCGTTGTAGATCGAGTCACCGCGCCCGTCCTCCTGGCCGATGCCGAGGTGGTCGTGGTGCGCCGAGTAGACGACCGCCTCGCGGGCGAGCCGGGGGTCGGAGCCGGGCAGCAGGCCGAGCACGTTGGCGGTCTCGACGCGGTGGAGCGCCGCCTCGAGCTCGAGCGTCGTGCGCACTCCGAGCGCCACCGGCCGGAAGTCGCGCGAGCGCGCCTGCTGCGCCAGCCGGTCGAGGTCGAAGCCGGCGGCGGCGAGGAGCCGGCGCGTCGCCGCCTCGGTCGCCCAGGCGCGCACGCGCAGGCGCGGCTCGCCCGCGTCGGGCAGCTCGAACTTCTCGCCGCTCCAGGAGGTCTGCACCACCTTCCACGGGTAGCCGGCCGAGGGCGTGGTGTGGACGACGATCGCGCCCGCGGCGCCCGCGCGCGCGGCGCTCTCGTACTTGTAGGTCCAGCGCCCGTAGTAGAGACGAGTGCGGCCCGCGAACAGGGCGTCGTCCCAGTCGGGATCGTTGTTGAGCATCACCAGGACCTTGCCCGCGAGGTCGGCGCCCTTGAAATCGTCCCAGTCGTGCTCGGGCGCCTGGATGCCGTAGCCGACGAAGACCAGCTCGGCGTCGCGCACCCCGGCGCGCGCCTCCTGCAGGCCGGTCTCGGCGATGTAGTCGTCCCACCAGGCCAGCTCCACGGCCGCGCTCCCGCCGGAGAAGGTCCAGCGCGCCGGCGCCCGCGTCTTGATCCCGACCATCTCGAAGCGCTGCTGGAAGGTGCCGTCGGCGGCGCCGGGCGAGAAGCCGAGCGCCTCGAGCCCCGAAGCCAGATAGGCGCGGGCCAGCTCGTCGCCGCGGCTGCCGGGCGCACGGCCCTCGAGCAGGTCGGCGGCCAGGAAGCGCACCGGCGCGGCCAGGGCCGCCTCGGTGATGCGCAGGGCCGCCGCGTCCGCGCCCGCGGGCAGGGCGAGGTCCTGGCCCCAGGCGGCGGCGCCGAGGGCGCCGGCGAGGGCGGCGATGCGAACGGCGGGGGAGCGGGACATGGGCGGGTCGGCCTCCTTTCGGGCGCGCGACTGTAGCACCCGCGCTCGCCCTTGCCGGTGGACGGCGCACGGGCTAGCGTTCCGGCGTGGACTTCGAGACCGCGCTCGCGGACGCCCTGTACGTCAACTGGGCGGTCGCGCCCGGCGCGCTGCCCTCGCCGCCGCCGCCGCTCGCGCTCGACCGCACGCTCGCGGACGGCGAGAGCTGGGCCTTCGTGACGCTCGTGCTCTTCCGCCAGCGTGGCCTCCACGCGGTCGCGCTGCCCTGGCCCCGCCTCTCCTTCCCGCAATGCAACCTGCGCCTGCCGGTGCGCGACGACGAGGGCGTGGCCTCGGTCTGGCTGCTGCGCGAGCTGGTTCCCGCCTGGGTGGTGCCGCTCGCGCGCGGGCTGGGCCGGCAGCCGGCCTCGGCCGCGATGTTCGGCGGCGGCGACTCGGGTGCGCGCGGACGGCGCTGGAGCGTCTACGCCGGGGCCTCGCTCTCGGTCGTGGCGCGTCCGTCCTCGCCCCCGGCGACCGTGCCCCGCCTCGGCGGCTGGCAGGAGACGGTGGCCTTCTTCCGCGAGCGGCCCCGCGCCTATGTCGGCGCCGGCAGGCGACTGCGGCGGGCGGAGACCGTCCACCCCCGCGTCGAGGCGCGCCCGGTGACGGTCGAGGTGGAGCGCGACGAATGGCTCGCCGGGCAGCTCCCGGAGGTCCCGCGCGAGATCTGGCGGCGCCCGCACTCGGCGTTCCTGCTCGAGGCGGTCGCCCTCGAGGTCGCGGTCGAGCGCGAGTCGGCCTTCTCGGCGGGGACCGCGCCGGCCGCCACCTGAGCGGCCCGCGCGCGCGGGCGCGTGCTAGCATCCGCGCCTCCATGCCCGCACCGGATCCGAAGTCGCAGCGGCCGCAGCGCATCGCCGTCCTGCCTGGCGACGGCATCGGCAGGGACGTGACCGCGGAGGCGGTCCGGGTGCTCGAGGCGGCCGCGGAACGCTGGTCGCTGCCGCTCGAGCTGGTCCACCTGCCCTACGGGGCGGATCACTACCTGGCGACCGGCGTGACGCTTCCGCCGGGACAGATGGATGAGTTCCGCGACCGCTTCGCGGCCATCCTCATCGGTGCCTACGGGGATCCGCGCATTCCGGACATGAGGCACGCCGCCGACATCCTGCTCGGCATCCGGTTCCAGCTCGACCTGTACGTCAACTTCCGCCCGTGCAAGCTCTACGACGCGCGGCTGTGCCCGCTCAAGGACCGCAGCGAGCGGGACGTGGATTTCGTGATCTTCCGCGAGAACACCGAAGGCGCCTACGTGGGGATGGGCGGCAACTTCAAGAAGGGCACCGCCGACGAGGTCGCGCTGCAGGAGGAGGTCCATACCCACAAGGGAGTGGACCGTATCGTGCGCGCGGCGTTCGAGTGGGCGCGCGCCAACGGCCGGCGCAAGGTCCTGATGGCCGACAAGTCCAACGTCATGCGCTACGGCCACGATCTCTGGCAGCGCGTCTTCGCCGAGGTCGCCGGCGAGTACCGCGACCTCGAGTCCTCCCACCTGTTCGTGGACGCGCTGTGCATGCAGATGATCAAGGCGCCGCAGCAGTTCGACGTCATCGTCACCAACAACATGTTCGGCGACATCGTCACCGACCTGGGGGCCGCGCTGCAGGGCGGGCTCGGCGTTGCAGCCTCCGCCAACCGCCACCCCGGGCGGGTCTCGATGTACGAGCCCGTGCACGGCTCGGCGCCGAAGTACGCCGGCACCGGCCGCGCGAATCCGATGGGCGCCATCCTCTCCGCGGCGCTGATGCTCGAGGACCTCGGCCACCTCGAGGCGGCGCGCGAGGTGGAGGCGGTGGTGGCGGCGGCGATCCGCGCCGGGGAGACCACGGTCGATCTCGGCGGCTCCCTGACCACCGCCGAGGTCGGAGCGCGCATCACGCGCGCGGTTGCGAGCGGCGCCGCGGTCGCGGGCTGAGCGGGCGCCCCGGGAGCTGGCCGCGATGTCCGGCCTGCCCGAAGCGGAGCTGATCCACGACTGGAACCTGGAGGAGGGGACGCCCCGGCCGGCGCGCGCGAGCGTCGAGCTCGACGACGAGACCCTGCGCGACGGCCTGCAGTCCTCCTCGGTGCGCACGCCGGCGATCTCCACCAAGCTCGAGGTCCTCCATCTCCTGGCCGAGATCGGAGTCGAGGCGGCCGACATCGGGCTGCCCGGCGCCGGCGCGCACGTCGAACGCGACGTGCTGCGCCTCGCGCTGGAGGTCGCCGAGCAACGGCTCCCGATCCGGATCAACTGCGCGGCGCGCACGCTCGAGGCGGACATCCGGCCGATCGCCGCGATCTCCCAGCGCGCCGGCATCGCGATCGAGGTCGCCTGCTTCCTGGGCTCGTCGCCGATCCGCCAGTACGCCGAGGGGTGGGATCTCGAGCACATGGCCCGGCTGGTGCGCGAGGCGGTGGCCTTCGCCACGCGCGAGGGCCTGCCCGTGATGTTCGTGACCGAGGACACGACGCGCGCCCGGCCCGCGGATCTGCGCCGGCTCTATCTCGAGGCGGTGGGCGCCGGAGCCCGCCGGGTGTGCATCGCCGACACGGTCGGCCACGCCACGCCGAGGGGCGCGCGCGCGGTGGTGCGCTTCGTGCGCGGGCTGGTGGACGCCTCCGGCGCGGGCGTCGGGGTGGACTGGCACGGCCACAACGACCGCGGCCTGGCGCTGGCGAACTCGATCGCGGCGATCGAAGCCGGCGCGGATCGCATCCACGCCACCGTGCTCGGCGTCGGGGAACGGGTGGGCAACTGCGCGCTCGACCAGCTGCTCGTCAACCTGGAGCTGCTGGGCTGGAGCCGGCGCGACCTGGGACCGCTCGGCCGCCTCGCCCGGCTGGTCTCGGAGGCGACCGGCGTGCCGATTCCCGACGGCTACCCGGTGCTCGGCCGCGACGCCTTCCGCACCCAGACCGGCGTGCACGCGGCCGCCATCGCCAAGGCGCGCGCGAAGGGCGACACCTGGCTCGCGGACCGTGTCTACTCCGGCGTTCCGGCCGCGCTGGTCGGACGGCGGCAGGAGGTCGAGATCGGTCCGATGAGCGGCCAGGCCAACGTCCTCCACTGGCTCGCGCGGCACGGGCTCGAGCCCGCGCCCGGGCTGGTGGCGGCCATCCTGCACGCGGCCAAGTCGGCGGCGGCCACGCTCGACGACGAAGCGGTGCGCGAGGTCTGCCGGCGCTGCGGCGTCGATCCCGGCTCAGGGGGTCAGCCAGCGCCGCACCACGGGGATCCGTAACAGGGGCAACAGGGCGAGCAACACCCCGGCGGCCGCGAGCTTGCGCGCTCCGCCGTGCGTGTCGAAGGGCCGCACGGCGAGGAAGGCCCAGACCACGGGGGCGTGGAGCAGGAACGCGGGCAGCGCCGCCACGCCGTAGGGAACCAGCAGCCAGCCGCTCCAGCGCTCGAGCGTCGCGCGATGGCGGGTGACGAGCCAGCGCAGGAGGAGCGCGCCGGCGAGCAGGCTGATCAGGCGCAGCGGCCCGAGCAGAGGCCGCGAGGCCCAGGCGCCGAACGCCGCGAGGCCCGGCCCGCGCAGCGCGACCTCCGCGGCGAGGACGGCGGCGAGAGCCGCGGCGAGCAGCGCACGCTCCTGCCAGCGGGCCCGGCCCGGGCGCGCGGCGGCGAACGGCCGCGGGTAGGCGAGCGCCAGGGGCACGAAGAAGACGAGCTGCCAGCTCGCGCACGGATAGGGCGCCCGGGCGCCCTCGAACCCGGGCAGCACGAGGCCGCCGTGGCTCAGGAGGTTGGCGGCCCAGAGCGCGATCGAGGCCGCGAGCAGGGCGGCGCGCGCGCCGTGGCGCAGGGCGAGCAGCGCGAGCGGCGCCACGGCCAGGAACAGGGCGTAGCGGGGCAGCACGTTGAGCACGGACGGCTGGTCGAAGGAGAGCCACGACCAGAGCGCGGGCGTGTCGCCCCAGTAGCGGGCGAAGTAGCCTGCCGGAAAGGGCCGCGTGCCCTCGAGGGCGCGCGCCGCCGCGACCAGCAGCAGGTTGGCGCCGTAGAGCCAGAGGCCACGCCAGAGCAGGCGGAGCTCCCACGGGCGCGAGCGCCCGCGGGCGGCGCGGCGCGCGGCGACCACGCCGAGCGTCGCCCCGGAGAGCGCGAAGAAACCCTCGGCGAGGGTCGCGAAGCCGATGCGGAAGTGGGGCACGAGCTCGCGCCAGCCGAGGTGCCCGAAGATCATCAGCGCCACGAACGCGCCGCGCAGCAGGTCGAGGCGGACGTCGCGGGCGCCGGAGTGCGGCGGAGGCGGGGCGGGCATCGTCGGCGCGATTCTCTCCCGGGCCGAGGGCTCCCCGCGCCGCGCCGAATGAGAAGATCGCGCCGGAGGGGGAGCCGGACCATGCTGATCACCGGCCTGACGGTCGGCCCGTTGCAGGAGAACTGCTGGATCGTCGGCGCCGCGCCGCGCTGCGCGATCGTCGATCCCGGCGCCGAGAGCGAGCGCATCTTCGAGGAGGTGGAGGCCCGCGGTCTGGCGCCCGAGAAGATCCTTCTCACCCACGGCCACGTCGACCACATCGCCCACTGCGCGCAGGTCGCCGAGCGCTACCGCATCGGTCTGGTCGTCCACGGTGCCGACCTGCCCTTCCTGGAGCGGCCGCAGTGGCCGGAGCTCGAGGCGCTGCTCGGCGCCCGTCCCTGCCCCGCGCCCGAGCGCCTGCTCGAGGACGGTGAGACGCTGGCCGTGGCCGGCCTCGAGCTGGCCGTGCTCCATACCCCCGGGCACACGCCGGGCGGCGCCTGCTTCGTGCACGCGCCGTCGCGCACCATCCTGGTGGGGGACACGCTCTTCGCGGGCAGCGTCGGCCGTACCGACCTGCCCGGGGGCGACTGGGCCGCGCTCGAACGCTCGATCCGCACCCGCCTGTTCAGCCTCGACGGCGACTGGAGGCTGTTGCCCGGCCACGGCCCCGAGACGACCCTGGCTTCGGAGCGGCTGGAGAACCCCTTCGTCGGGGCGCGCGCGCGATTCGCTCCCGGCTGAGCGGGCGCCGCGGCGCGTTGCCCCGCAGCCCGCAGGCCGTCTCCCCGTAGAATCGCCGCGCGATGGCGCGGCGGGGCGGGGCAGGGACGAGGCCGGCGGGCGGCGCGGCGCCGGGCGCCCCGGCGTGGCGCCGGAGGCTCGAGCTCTGGCTCGAGGGCCTCGCCCTCGAGCGGGGCCTCTCGCCGCGCACCGTCGCCTCCTACCGCGGCGACGTCGTGCGGCTGGGCGAGTGGCTCGCCCTCGAGCGGCGGCCGGACCCGCTCGCCGCGGACGCAGGCGCCCTCTCCGACCATCTGCGCGCGCTGGCCCGCGGCGGGATCTCGCCGCGCTCGATCGCGCGCGCCCTCTCGGCCCTGCGCGGCTTCTACGGCACCCTGGTCGAGGAGGGCGAGCGGGGCGACGACCCCACCGAGTACCTCGACGCGCCCAGGAAGTGGCGCCACCTGCCGCGCGTGCTCGACGAGGAGGAGGTCGGCCGCCTGCTCGCCGTGCCCGACCCCGCGACCGCCGCCGGCGCCCGCGACAAGGCGATGCTCGAGCTGCTCTACGCGACCGGGCTGCGCGTCTCCGAGCTGGTCGGGCTCCGGCTCGCCCAGCTGCGGCTCGAAGGCGGATTCCTGATCGCCTTCGGCAAGGGCGCCAGGGAGCGCGTCGTGCCGGTCGGGGAGGCGGCCGAGGGAGCGCTGCGCCGCTACCTGCGCGAGGTGCGGCCGCGACTCGCCGCCGGCCGGCACGACACGGTCTTCGTCAACCTGCGCGGCGCGCCGATGACGCGCCAGGGATTCTGGAAGCTGCTCAAGGCCTGGGGACGCGCGGCGGGAATCCGGCGCGCGCTCTCGCCCCACGTCCTCCGCCACAGCTTCGCGACCCATCTGCTCGAGCACGGCGCGGACCTGCGCGTCGTCCAGACCCTGCTCGGCCATGCCGACATCTCGACCACCGAGATCTACACCCACGTGCACCGCGAGCGGCTGCGCGGGCTCTATGACCGCTTCCACCCGCGCGCCTAGCCGCGCCGCCCTCGCCCTGGCGCTGGCGCTCGCCGGCGGCGGCGCCGCGCGCGCCGAGCTGGTCGTGCTCACCGACGGCGCCGTGCTCAAGGTCGAGCGCTTCGCGGCGCGCGGCGAGCGGGCGACGCTCGTGTTCCCCGGCGGCGGCGAGCTCGAGCTGGCGCTCGAGCGGGTCGAGCGCGTGGTGGACGACGAGATCGATCCCGAGGCGGCGCGGCCCGGAGCAGCGTCGGCGGCGCCGGCGCAGGCGTTCCCGATCGGCTTCGCCGACGGCGCTCCGCGGCCCGAGACGCCGTGGTCCGAGGCGATCTTCGCGGCCGCGCGCCGCCACGGGCTGAACCCCGCGCTGATCGCCGCCGTGGCGCGCGTCGAGTCCGCGTTCGACCCGCGCGCGGTGTCGAGCAAGGGCGCGCGTGGCCTGATGCAGCTCATGCCCGCCACCGGCCGGCGCTTCGGCCTGCGCCCGCACGAGCTCTTCGACCCGGTCAAGAACCTCGACGCGGGCACGCGCTACCTGGCGTGGCTCGCGGACCGGTTCGAGGGCGACCTGGCGCGCGTCCTGGCCGGCTACCACGCCGGCGAGGGCGCGGTCGACCGCTACGGCGGCGTGCCGCCGTACCGGGAGACGCGCGCCTATCTGCGCAGCGTCTACGCGCGGCTGGGGCTGTCGGAGGGCGACTCGTCGGCGCGGTAGACGAGCGCCACGGCGGTGCGGTCGTCGTCGATCGACTGGGCCCCTCCACAGTGGTCGCGCAGGCCGGCGAGCAGGCGCTCGAGCAGCTCCGGCGCCGGCACCAACGGGCCGGCGAGGCGCGCGAGCACGCGCTCGTAGCCGAACAGCTCGTCGGCGCCGTTGCGGCACTCGACGATGCCGTCGGAGAGGAAGACCACGCCCTCGCCCGGCGCGAGCCGCACGGAGCCGCTGCCGGGCGCACCCGGCAGGCCGCCCAGCGGCGCGCCGGGCAGCGCGATCTCCTCGACGCGGCCCGCGGCGCGCAGGACGTAGCAGGGGGTGTGCCCGGCGTTGACCAGCTCGAGCTCGCCGGTGCGCGGGTCGAAGTCGGCGAGGGTCATGGTCACGAAGCCGCGCTCGCCGGGGCGCCGGCGCAACACCAGGTTGAGCTTGGCCAGGATCTCGACCGCGGGCCGGTCCTCGGCGACCAGCAGCGAGAGCGCCGCCTTGACCATCGCCATGCGCAGGCCGGCGGCGAGGCCGTGGCCGGCGACGTCGGCGATCGCCACCGCCAGGCGGCCCCCCGGCCGCTCGAGCACGTCGTAGTAGTCGCCGCCGATCGCCGCGCTGGGCTCGAAGTAGGTGGCGATCCCGACCCCGCTGCGCTCGAGGATGACGTCGGGGAGCAGGTCCTGCTGGACGCGGCGGGCCAGGGCGAGCTCCTTGTCGAGCGCCTCCTTCTGGGCCGAGGTCTCGACCAGCTCGCCCAGGTGGGCGGCCATCTCGTTGAAGGAGCGCTGGAGATCGCCGATCTGGTCGCGCCGACGCCCCGGGATGCGCACCGAGAAGTCGCCGCGGCCGATTGCGGCCGTGGCGGCGCTGAGGCGATTGACCGCCCGCGACAGCCCCACGATCATGAACACGGCCACCGCCGCCGCCGCCGCCCAGATCTCGAACAGCAGCACCCCGACGCCGGCGAGCGCCAGCCAGGCCGTGGTGTCGGCCTGCTCCGAGGTCGAGAGCAGGGCCTGGAAGAGCCCGCGCGGACTGGCGGCCAGCGACACGGCGACGCTCTCCGAGGCGCTCTCCCCGGTGGCCAGCGCGCGCAGGAGGCCGGCGCGCTCCATCCACAGCACGATCGGCTGCTCGACGAGGTCGGGGTCGTCGGCGCGCGCGGGCGGGCGCAGCCGGTAGTACTCGGCCGTCTCCTCGGGCGCGCGCCGCAGCCACAGTCCGCGCAGGGTCAGCACGCGGCCACCGACCTGGATGCGGGTCACCGGCAGCTTGCGCGGGTCGTCGGAGCGGAAGAGCTGGACCCAGGTGCGCGTGCGCTCGCGCAACCAGGCGGCGAGGTCGCCCTCGAACCAGACCAGCACACCGCGGTTGCCGTCGCCGGCCACCGCCGCGACCGAGAGCGTGCCGTCCGCGCGGGCGACGAACGGGCGATGCCGCTCGTCGCCGGCCGGATCGTCGCGCGTGGCCTGGGCGCTCGCCAGCCATGCGGGCCACGTGGCAGGGGCGTCCGGGCCGCCCTCGACGCGCCGGCCGAGGCGGTAGGCGGCGAAGCGGAGGACGCCCACCGAGGCCTCGCGGTCGGGGCCGGGGGCGAGCTCGTGGAGCCGGGTCTCGGCCGCCGCCTCGAGCTCGTCGCGCAGGTCGTCGATCGCGTCGCGATAGAGGTGACCGAGCAGGAATCCGCCGAGCAGGTACGCGGCGAGCAGGCCGAGCAGCCCGATCAGCGCCAGCGGCAGGGCGCCGACCAGGACGTACGAGAAGGCGAGCCGGCGGCCCACGCTCCAGAACAGCCGGCGCCAGAGGAAGCGCGCCGTCCAGGCGACCCCGATCAGGATCCAGCAGCCGAACGCGAGCCGCGCGAAGAGCTGGATGGGTGCGAAGCCGGTCGCCTTCGCGAGCAGGAGCGCGACGAGATAGACCGCGCCCGCCAGCAGGAACAGGCGACCGAAGCGGGAGCGCAGCGGATGGGTGGGCCGGGCGGTCGAGGCCAAGCAGGTCTCCGAGGGAACTACGGCCGGAGCGCGCCGGAGTTCCAGGCCGGCGGGGCGAAGCCCGGCTCGTCCGCTAGAATGCCGGGTGCGGCCCGGTCCGGGCCGCGCCGACGATCGATCGTCCGTCTCCGCCGAGAGGAGATTCTCCGTGTCCCGACTGCCACGAGCACAAGAGTACTTGAAGACCGGATTCAACGCCGAGGCCGCCAGCGCCGCCCGCTTCCGTGCTCTGGCCGCGCGCGCGGAGCGCGAGGGCCGGCCCAACGTGGCGCGCCGCCTGCGCGATCTCGCGGCGGAGAAGGACGCCCTCGCGCTCGTCCAGTACGAAGCGGCGGAGGCGATCCGCGAGCCGCACGAAGACCTGTCCGCGACGGTCGCCGCCGCGGTCGCCGAGGAGCGCTACGAGAACGACGCGCTCTACCCGCGCATGATCCGCGAGGTCGATGCCGAGACTGCCGGCGTCCTGCGCGGGGTCGTGTCGCGGCAGCAGGAGCACGCCCAGCGCCTCACGGCGCTGCTCGACGCGCTCGCCAGCTCGCCGGGCGACGTCTCCGCCTGACCAGGCTGGGCCGCGCCCGGGCCCGCGGTCGCTGCGCGCCGCGGCTCCCCTGGCCCGGTTCCGGCGGCGCCGCTCTCGCCCGCGAGAGCGCCGTCGGTCGGGGCGCTCGCTTGTGACCCCCCGGTACATGTCGTAGGATTTCGCGGATGGAAGTCCAAGGCGAATCCTGGCTCACCACCAAGCTCGACGCCTTCGCCGACTGGGCGCAGAAGAACAGCTTCTGGCCGCTCCCCTTCGGTACCGCGTGCTGCGCCATCGAGTTCATGAGCACGGTCTCGTCGCACTACGACATGGCGCGCTTCGGCTACGAAGTGGTGCGCTTCTCGCCGCGCCAGAGCGACCTGATGATCGTCGCCGGCACGATCACCGACAAGATGGCGCCCGTGCTCAAGAAGATCTACGACCAGATGCCGGACCCGAAGTGGGTGGTCTCGATGGGCGCGTGCGCCTGCTCGGGCGGCTTCTACCGCGCCTACCACGTCATGCAGGGGATCGACGAGATCATCCCGGTCGACGTCTACGTGCCGGGCTGTCCGCCCTCGCCGGAGGGGCTGATGTACGGCATCCTCCAGGTCAAGGAGAAGGTGGACCGTGATCGCCGGGCGTTGAGGCGCTCGAAGAAGAACAGGAAGCCGAAGCATGCCGCCTGAGCTGCCGTCGTTCCTGGCGCGCTTCCCGGCCGGGAGCGTCGTGCCCCAGACGGGGGCCGGTGCGCCCGTCGACCAGGAGACCTGGGTCGTGCGCCGCGAGGTCCTGCTCGACCTCTGCCGCGAGCTGCACGCGAGCCGCGAGACGCGCTTCGACCTGCTGCTGGAGATCTTCGGGATGGACTACCCGGAGCGCGAGCAGCGCTTCGAGGCGGTCTACCACCTGTACTCGATCCCGAACGGGCGCCGCCTGCGCCTCAAGGTCCCGCTCGCCGCCTCCGACCCGACGCTGCCCTCGGTGATCCCGGTGTGGAAGGCTGCGGACTGGTTCGAGCGCGAGGCCTTCGACATGTTCGGCCTCGTCTTCGACGGCCATCCCAACCTGCGCCGGATCCTCACCCACGAGGCGTTCCAGGGGCACGCGCTGCGCAAGGACTACGACGCGGCGAAGCGCTGGATCCTGACCGAGGACAAGATCTGGCAACCCCGGCTCGAGGCGCCCGAGCGCGGCGACTCGATGTTCGAGCGCATGACCATCAACCTCGGGCCGTCGCACCCGGCGACGCACGGCACCTTCCGCATCGTGGCGCTCGTGGACGGCGAGGAGATCGTCGCCTCCGAGATCGAGATCGGCTACCTGCACCGCTGCATGGAGAAGATGTCGGAGACCCACACCTGGCAGCAGGTGATCCCCTACACCGACCGCCTCAACTACTGCTCGTCGTTCATCAACAACGTCGGGTACTGCCGGTCGGTCGAGCAGCTGCTGGGGATCGAGGTCCCGCCCAGGGCGGTGTGGGCGCGCACGATCCTGTCCGAGTTCTCGCGCATCATGGACCACGTGGTCGCCAACGGCTCGACCCTGGTCGACTGCGGCGCGCTGACCAACTTCTGGTACTTCTACCAGTGCCGCGAGGAGATCTACGGCCTGCTCGAGTCGCTGTGCGGCGCGCGCCTGACCGTCTCGGCGTGCCGCATCGGTGGCCTGCTCGCCGACCTGCCGCCCGACTTCGTCGAGCGCAGCCGGCGGCTGCTCGAGACGATCCCGCCGCTGATCTCCGACGTCGAGACCCTGATCGACAAGAACCGGATCTTCCTCGACCGCGCGGTCGGGGTGGCCGCGATCAACGGCGAGGAGGCGGTGAACTGGGGCTACACCGGCCCCTGCCTGCGCGCCTCCGGCGTCGGCCTCGACGCGCGCAAGGCGCATCCCTACGACCTCTACGACACGGTCGAGTGGGAGGTGCCGGTGCTGCGCGGCGGCGACGTCTACGACCGCTACCGCCTGCGCATGCTCGAGATCCGCCAGTCGCTCTCGATCATCCGCCAGCTGCTCGATCGCGGCGTGCCCGAAGGGCCCTTCGTGATCGACGACCCGCACGTCGCGCTGCCGCCCAAGGACGCCTGCTACAACCAGATGGAGTCCATGATCTACCACTTCAAGCTGATCATGGACGGCATCCAGGTGCCGCCCGGCGAGAACTACGGGTTCGTCGAGGGCGCCAACGGGGAGCTCGGCTTCTACTGCGTCTCGGACGGCTCCGGCAAGCCCTACCGCGTGCGCGTGCGCCCGCCGTGCTTCCCGATCTTCTCCTCGTTCCCGACCCTGATCCGGGGCCACGGCGTCTCGGACGTGGTCGCCACGCTGGGCGGCCTGAACGTGATCGCAGGGGAGCTCGAACGATGACGGTCGATCCCAAGGCGCTCCGGCTGCCCGGCGTCCAGGTCCACCCCACGACGCTGGAGCCGCGCCGCATGACGCTCGCCGAGCGGCTCTACCTGCCGCTGCTGGCGGGGATGATGGTGACCATCCGCCACTTCTTCCTCAACATCTTCCGCTTCAAGAAGAAGGTCACCATCGAGTACCCGGAGGAGCGGCGCGCCTACAGTCATCGCTATCGCGGCCACCACATCCTGACCACGCGCCCGGACGGCTCGCCGCGCTGCGTCGCCTGCTTCCTGTGCGCGACCAACTGCCCGGCCGACTGCATCCACATCGAGGCCGGCGAGAGTCCCGACGTCAACATCGAGAAGTACCCGGTCGTCTACGAGATCGACATGCTGCGCTGCGTCTTCTGCGGCTACTGCGTGGACGCCTGCCCGGAAGAGGCCATCATCATGTCGAACAACCACGACATGGCCTTCTACAGCCGCGAGCAGTCGATCGTCGGCAAGGCCGACCTGATGAAGCCCTTCACCATCTCGCCGGACCGGCTCGGCTACCGCCCGTACTATCCGGAAGAGGACGCCCGCCACGCGGAGATGCGCCGCCAGGCGTTCGACCTGGTCGCGGCGGCGCGCGCGAAGCCCCCGGCGCGCGACGCCGCGGCGAGCTGAGCGCAGAGCGATCCCGGACCGGACCTGCGCCGGCGCCGTGCGCGGCGACGCCGGGCTCCGCTGCTAGGCTCCGGCCCGTGAAGACGGCCGTGGTGATCGCCGCCTGGGACGAGCGGCCGAACATCGAGCCCCTGGTGCGACGGCTCGATCGCGCGCTCGCCGACCGGCGGGGCCGGCGCGAGCTCATCTTCGTGGTCGAAGGGGACGACGGCACGCGCGAAGCGCTCGAGGCGCTCGCCGCCGAGATCCCCGATCTGCGCGTGCTCTACCGGCGCGAGCCGCGCGGGCTGGGCGAGGCGTTCAGGACCGGTTTCGCGGCGCTTCCAGCCGACGCCGGCGTGGTGGTGACGCTCGACGCCGACCTCAACCATCAGCCCGAGGAGATCCCGCGCCTGGTCGAGGCGCTCGAGCGCACGGGCGCCGACCTGGTGGTCGGATCGCGCGACCTGCCCGGGAGCCGGGTGGAGGGCATCCCGGCCTGGAAGCGCTGGCTGAGCCGCGTCGTCAACCGCGCCCTGTCGAGGCTGCGCGGCGTACCGGTCGAGGACAAGACCTCCGGATTCAGGGTCTACCGTGCCGACGCCCTGAGGCGCCTGGAGATCCGCGCGCCCGGCTTCTCGTTCCTCGCCGACCTGCTGCTCCAGGCGCACGCCGCGGGCCTGGTGGTGCGCGAGGAACCGATCCGTTTCGTCTACCGCGTCGAGGGGCGGTCCAAGCTGCCCTTCCTGCGCACCAGCGTGGAGTACCTGCGCCTGGTCGCGCGCGCGGTCGCTGCGCCCGAGCGCGCGCTCGCGCTCTGGCTCGCGGCGGGAATCCTGGTGCGCCTGATCGCCACCTTTCCCGCCCATCGCTTCTACGCCGACGCCGATGCCTCGCTGACCGCGCTCGGCGCGCTGCGCATCCTGGAGGGCGAGCCGCTGGTCTTCTTCAGCGGGGTGCGCATCGGTGCCCTCGGCTGCTGGGTGACGGCGGCGCTGTTCGCTCTCTTCGGCGCCTCGCGCGAGTCCCTGGCGGCGGGGGCGCTGCTGTTCGGTCTGGGCACGCTCGCCGCCGGCGCGCTCACCGCGCGGCTGCTGCTCGGACGCGAGCGCTCGGGCTGGGCGCTGCCGCTGGTCGCCCTGCCGCTGCCGGCGGCGCTGTTCTGGACCTACATGCCGGTCGCCTACGGCGAGATCGTCTTCCTCGGCGCGCTGGCGCTGCTCACGGGCGCGCGCCTGGCGCGGCACGGTGGCGGACGAGGCCGGATCGCGGCGTTCGCGATCAGCGCCGGGCTCGGCTTCTGGACCTCGCTGCTGACCCTGTGCGCGACGCTGCCCGCGGCCCTGCTCGTCGCGCGCCGGAGGCGCGAGCTGGTGGGCTCGGTGCGCGCCTGGACGGGGGCCGCGGCCGGCTTCCTGCTCGGCTCGCTGCCCTGGTGGCTCGCCAACCTCGGAACCGGCTTCGGCGCGCTCGCCGGCAACGCGGGCGCGCGCCCGGTGCTCGACGCCGGCGCGCTGGCGGACAACGCCGCCTACGTGGCCGGGACGCGCCTGCCCGAGCTGCTCGCCTGGGTCACGCCGCTGCGCGTCGCGGGGGCGCCGCCCGGCGCCGCGACGGCGGTGGCGGCGCTCCTGCTCGCGATCTGGGGCGCCTGGGCCCTGCTCGCGGCGCGCGCCGCCGGGCGCGAGGGCGCGGCGGGCCGCGCCGCGCCGCTCGCCGACGCGCGCTTCCTGGTGGTCGCGGTCGTGGCCACCACGCTCGCCGCCAACGTGCTCTCGGAGGCGGGCTCGCGGCGGGGCCAGACCGTGCGCTATCTCCTGCCCATGACGATCGTGCTGCCCCTGGTGCCGGCGCTCGCGGCGGAGGCCGCGCGGAGCCGCGCCGGGCGCCGGACGATGGCCACCGCCCTCGCCCTGGTCGGGGCGTACGGACTGACCGCGCCCTGCCTGCCCGGCCATCCCTGGCGCGCCCAGGGCGAGCGCGAGCGGGTCGAGGACGAGCGCATCCTGGCGACGCTCGAGACGGCCGGCGTCGAGGCGATGACCGGGGACTTCTCGCAGGTCATGCCGTTCAACTTCCTGTCCGCCCGCCGCATCGTGGCGGTGCCCGCCGACGCCTGGTGGAACAGCGCGGACGTCGAACGGCGGCTGCCGGAGCGGGAGCTGCGCTGGGCCCTGTTCGGGCGCGGCGTCCGGGAGCGCGCGTGGCTCGAGCGCTGCGGCGCCGCGCTGATGCCCTCGGGCCGGCTCGAGCGCGTCGGGGAGCGGCGCTGGCTCTGGCTCGGCGGCGACCTGGGTGAGCCGGGGCAGGCCGGTCCCGCCCAGCTCGCCCGGGTGCGCGCGGTCTGTTCGACGCCCAAGGCTGCGGGCGGCGCGCGGTGAGCGCGGCTCGCGGCAGGACCGGGCCGGCGGCCGGCGCAGGCGGCAGGGGAGTGGAGCCGGCGCTCGCCCTCTGGCTGGTGGCGGGCGCGCTCGTGCGCGTGCTGGTCGCGTTCCCGGTCCACCGCTTCTACGCCGACGCCGACTCCAGCCTGACCGCACTCCACGCCCTGCGCATCCTCGACGGCGCGCCCGTGGTCTTCTTCAACGGCTACCGGCTGGGCGCCGCCGGATGCTGGGTGGCGGCGGCGCTGTTCGGGCTCCTCGGCCCGGTCGACGCGGCGCTCGCCGCCACACCGCTCCTGTTCGACCTCGGGACGCTGGTCGTCGGCGCCCTGTTCGTGCGCGAAGTGCTCGGCGCCGATGGCGCGCGCTTCGCGCTTCCGCTCGTGGCGCTGCCGCCCCCGGCGGTGACCTTCTGGACCGGCATGCCGGTGGCGTACGCGGAGGTGCTGTTCGCGTGCGCGCTCTGCCTGTGGGCCGCGGCGCTCGTGGCGCGGCGCGGACCGTCCCCGGCGCGCGCCGCGCTGCTCGGGTGCGCTCTCGGCTTCGCGCTCTGGACCTCGCTGCTCGCGCTCTGCGCGGCGTTGCCGGCGCTGCTCTGGACCTGGCCGCGCCGGCGCGAGCTCGGCCGGCGGGCGGCGCTCGCCGCGCTCGCCACCTTCGCGCTCGGCTCGGCGCCGTGGTGGGCGGTCAACCTGCGTGAGGGCTTCCCCTCGTTGCGCCAGAACTTCGCGGCGCGCGCGGTCGACACGCCGGAGGGCGCGCGCGCGAATCTCGACTACACGGTGAGCACGCGCCTGCCCGAGCTGCTCGCCTCGACACGCGCCCTGGTGGCGCTGGTGCCCTCGCGGGCGGCGCGCCGGGCGGGCGCGACGCTGATGCTGGCGATCTGGGGCGCGGCGGCGGCCTGCGCGCTGCTCGATCTCGCGCGCCGGCGCGGCCCGCCCGCGACGGGCGCGGCGCCCGCACGGACCGCCGCGGCGCTCGCCTTCGGCGTCGCGGCCGCGGTGCTGGCGGCCAACGTGTTCTCGGCCGCGGGCGCGCGCCGGCCCGGGGAGGACACCGTGCGCTACCTGCTGCCGATCGCGCTGGTGCTGCCGCTGCTGGCGGCGGCGCTGGTGCGCGGCGCGGGCGGGAGGCGCAGGACGGGTGTGGCGTGCCTGGCCGTGCTCGTCGCCTGGAGCGCGGCGGGCGTCTTCTGGCCCGGCCATCCGGAGCGCGCGCGGTGGGCCGAGGAGCGGCGGCAGGACCGGCGCCAGGCCGGGCGCCTGCTCGGGTCCGGCGTCGAGGCGCTGGCCGGCAGCTACTCGCACGCCTATCCCTACAACTACCTGACCCGCGCGGCGGTGAGGGGAGTCCCGGTCGAGCCCCGGCTCGATTTCCTGGCGGTCGCCGCCACGTTGCCCGAGCGGCCGGTGCGCTGGGCGCTGATCGGGCGCGGCGCCGCGGACCGGGAGCGCCTCGAGCGCTGCGGCGCGCGCGTGCTGCCGCAGGGCCGTCTCGAAGAGGTCGGATCGGGGCGCTGGGTCTGGTCCGGCGGCGAGCTCGAGCCGCGCGGGCTGGACGCGCGCGGGCAGCTCGCGCAGGTCCGCGCGGCCTGCCCGGACCTCGGCCGCAAGAGCCTGCCGGCCGACCCGGAGCGCCTCGACGGATGAACGACGCCGGGCACGGGGAACGCGATCTCGCGCGGCTGCTCGGCGGCCTCGAGCCCCGCCTCGACCCGCGGCCGCACCGGTTCGTGACCGTGGCCGCGGGCGCCGAGCCGGAGTGGTCGCGGCGCGCCTTCGCGCGCGTGGTCGAGCCGGAGGGCATCACGCTGGTGGCGGCGGAGGCGACGGATCCCGCGCTCGCCTCCGGCGCGGCCGGGCGCTGGGCACGCATCACGCTCACCGTCCACTCCGCCCTCGATGCGGTCGGCCTGATCGCCGCCGTCGCGGCCCGCCTCGCCGCGCGCGGCATCGCGGTCAACCCGATCGCCGGCGCCCGCCACGACCACCTGCTGGTGCCCTGGGAGCGCCGCGAGGAGGCGCTCGAAGAGCTGCGCCGCCTGGCGCGCGAAACGGCCGCCCCGTGATCGCTCGCGGCGCGCGCGCCGGGCGTGTATCCTGAGCCGGGGAAGGGGGCCGGGGATGCGCAGCGCGGGGGTCGTGGCGACGCTGGTCGGGCTGCTCGGCGCGGGCGCGGGCCTCGGCCAGCCGCCGGCCGGCACCGGGATCACCGAGCAGCTCGAGGTGCGCGAGGTGGGCGTGCTCGCCGACCTGCCCGCCGAGCTGCGCGGCAAGCCGGCGGCGGAGCTCGCGTCCCTGCTGGTCGTGCTCGAGGACGGCGCGGCCCGCGAGCTGTCGGCGATCCAGCCGTTGGCGCCGCCCGGCGCCCCGGCGTTCGGATCGGTCCAGGTTGCGTTCGACGCGCTCCACTGCAGCCCCGAGGTGGTCGAGCGCGGCGCGCTGGCGCTCGGCGCGGCGGCGGCCGAGCTGACCGGGCTGGGTCCGGTCTCGCTGGCGGAGGAGGCGGCGAGCGATCCGTTCGCTCCGGCGCCGGCCACGAGCGACGCCGAGGCGCTCGCCCGCCGTCTGCTGGCGCGGGCGAGAGCGGGCTGTCCGCGGCCCGGGACGGGCGCGGCGCGGCTCCCGGAGACGATGCCCTGCCCCGCGCCGCCGTGCCTGCTGATCTGGGTCTCCTCCGGGTGGGGCAGCGGGCCCGCGATCGAGGCGGCGCTGGCGGGCGTCGAGCCCGCGGCGCGCAGCCTCGCGGCCTCGGGCTGGACCGTCCTCGGCCTGGCTCCGGTCGAGGCGCAGGCGCCCACCGGGCACGGGCGCGAGCCCGAATCGCGGCCGGGCGACGACCGCTCGAGCTGGACCGTCGATCTGCTCGATCCCGGCAACGAGCGGACCTCGCCGCGTTCCGCCGCCGACTACCGGCGGCAGGTCGAGCTCGAGCTGGCGCCGCTCCGGCGCGTGGTCGCGGCGACGATCGGTGCACTGGTGACGCGCGCCGACCGGCTGGCCGGCGCGCTCGAAGCGCTGCGTGGTCGTTCGCTCGTCTTCTACCGCACCGACCGGCCTCCGGGCGGAGGCCCGGTGCCGCTCGAGGTGCGCGAGAGGAGAGAAGGGGGCGCGCGCCTGCGCGTGGCGGAGTGGGCTCCGGCGCTGC
>JAFNAE010000030.1 GCA_017860005.1 Acidobacteriota bacterium
GGGGCAGTCAACTACGGCTGCGCGGAGCCGGGCGCCCGGGCCGCCGACAGCAGCTTGCGAACGGCCAGGGCGCCGATGCTGCGGCCCATGGCTTCGCCGACCTCGGTGGAGTTGCGGTAGTGGATGCCGCCCCAGATGCGCGCCTGGTTGACCTCGGTGACGTAGTCGGCGATGCGCGTCCAGCGGTGGGTCACGCCCGGGGCGGTCGGGCTCGTCATCTCGATCGGCGCCACCTCGCCCCTGCCGAACTCCGACTCCAGCACCTCGGCCACCGCTCCGGCGGTGATGCAGTGGGCGCAGGGGTACTCCGGATGCATCGGCGTCTCGAGCAGCGGCAACCAACTCGGGTCCGCCCCGGTCGCGTCGTTGTCGTCGAGGTCGCCGTTGCGGATCGCCGTGATCGGACGCCAGAAGCCGTAGAAGTACTTGGCCTCGAAGACCGCGACGAAGGCGTCCGACGCGGCCATGCCGACCAGGGCGAAGAGCCGCGCGTTCTCGACCGGGGACGCCGGCCGCGACGCCGCGAGCGCCCGCACGACCGGATTCCAGGCCAGCGGGCCGGTGATCGTCCAGAACCGCGCCGCCTCCGTCTGCGCGGCCGTCCGCGCCGCGCTCGTCCGCGCGCCGAGGGACTTCACCTCCTCGTAGTCGCGCGCCCAGACTGCGCTGCCGAGAGCCGGCGGCGGGCCGGGCCGGAGCTGCGCCCCGTCGTCGAGGAGCCAGGGTCTCACGCGCGGCCACTGCGAGCTCACCGGCAGCGTGGTCGGGACGTAGACGCCCGGCAGGGTCCGTGGCCGGTAGCTCTCCTGCGACCCCGAGCCGTCGCCTTCCCTGCGCGCGAGGCACGCCCTGCCGGCCGCTTCTCCGAGCGCGATGCCGGCGGACTTCGACTCGCCAGCGGGCACGCCCGCCGTCGCGGCCGCGTAGGCGGCCTCGATCGATTCCAGCTGGTCCGGCAGGAGCCGGACCAGCACCGTGCGCGCGGCAGCGGCCGCCGCGGCCTCGGCCGAGGCGCCGGCCGGAGCGTGCCCATCGAAGGCGTAGGGCGCGTAGCGGCCGTCGAGCGCGTTGAGCGCGTCGAAGATCGCGACGTGCACCATCGCCATCGTCCGGGCGCCCTCCGGAGGGAGCTGCCTCGCCGCCACCACCCGGGCGAGCGCGAAGTCGTTCCAGTCCAGGACGGCGTCGGCGAGGCCGGGCCGGGCGAGCAGCGACAGGACGATGGCGAGGAGAAGGGAGAGCGATCGGGGCGGTTGCATGGTGTCCTCCGGGCGCTTCGCGGCCGCGGCATCCGGATCCACTCCGGAAGCGCCGCCATGATGCGCAACGGCGCGCTGCCCGTCCAGTGTAGAAAGTGAACTTGTCGTTCGGGGGACCCTCGGCTACATTGCGGGCATGGGCTCCGGATTCGGCCAGTTCTGCCCCGTGGCGGTCGCGAGCGAGGTCTTCGCCGGCCGCTGGACGCCGATCATCCTGCGCGAGCTGCTCGCGGGCGCGCAGCAGTTCAACGAGATCCACCGGGGCCTGCCCCTGATCTCGAGGCCGCTGCTGGCGCGCCGGCTGCGGGAGCTCGAAGCCGCGGGCGTGCTCACCATGGAGTCGCTCGGCCGCGGCAGGGGCCATCTCTACCGGCTGACGGAGGCCGGCGAGGAGTTCCGCCCGGTCATCGAGGGGCTCGCGGCGTGGGGCCAGCGCTGGGCGACGCGCGTCGACCGGAAGAACCTCGATCCCGGGCTGCTGATGTGGAACCTGCGGCGCCGCGTCGCGCTGGAGCGCCTGCCGCCGCGCCGGGTGGTCGTGCGCTTCCGGTTCAGGGGGGTGGCGCTCTCCTACCGCGGTCCCAGGACTTTCTGGCTGATCCTCGAGCGCCCGCAGGCGGATCTCTGCGTCGCGGATCCGGGATTCGAGGTCGACCTCTACGTCGACGCCGAGCTCGGCGCGATGGCGAAGGCCTGGCTCGGCGACGTCTCGCTGGAGAGCGTGTTGCGCTCGAGGGAGGTCGAGCTCCTGGGGCCGAGCGCCCTGGCCCGGGCGTTCCCCTCCTGGTGGCTGCTGAGCCCCTTCGCCGGCGTGCCGCGGCCCGCAGCCGGAGCCCGGGCGGTGCGTGGATCGGCCCGGCCGGCGGGGAGCTAGGGCACGCCAGCTCGCGTCGGCCTGAGCCGGCGCGAGCTGGCGCTTGCGATGCCGGTCGGACGGTTCAGCGCGGCACGGGGCTCACGCGTCGCGGCGCAGCCACCAGGGCAGGCGATCGACCGCCGGGCGGTGGGTCGGGTGCGTGGCCGAGCCGGGGCCCGGCCGGTGCGAGCGTTCGTCGCGGTGATGGACCTCGTGGCGGGGCGCTTCGGCCGGGCGCGCGACGCGCTCGCCGCGCCGGGCGCCGGCGGGCCGGGCCTGCGTGCGAGCCGGCGCTTTGGGCCGGGCGGGGGCCGCCGGCCGCGGCGCCGTGCGGCGGGCGGCCTTCTCGGCCGCGCGCTTGCGGTCCTCCGCCTTGCGCGACCGGATCGCGGCGATGCGGTCGCCGAGCGGGATCTCGAGCTTCTCCTCGCTCCGCTTCGTGTAGTCGAAGCCCGCCAGCTGGCGGCGCGGGATGGCGCGGCCGACCGCGCGCTCGATGGCGCGCAGGTCGCCCTCCTCCTGCGGCGAGAAGAAGGTCCAGGCGTCGCCCTCGCGCTCGGCGCGCGCGGTGCGGCCGACGCGGTGGATGTAGTCGTCGGGCTGGGCGGGGACGTCGAAGTTCACGACGTGCGGGAGCGCCTCGATGTCGATGCCGCGCGCCGCGACGTCGGTGGCGACGAGCACCTTGTAGCGCCCCTTCTTGAACCCGTCCAGGGCCTCGGTGCGCTGACTCTGGGAGCGGTTGCCGTGGATGCGCGCCGCGTTCACGCCGCGCTTCGCGAGCCAGTCGGCGACGCGGTTGGCGCGGTGCTTGGTGCGCGTGAAGACGAGCGCGTTCTCGAGCTCGCCGCTCTCGAGCAGCGCGAGCAGGAGATGGGTCTTGAGCTCCTGCGCCACCGGCCAGACGGTCTGCGTGACGCCGGTCGCGGGCTGCGACTTGCGCTCGAGCGCGATGCGCACCGGCGAGCTCTGGAGCTCGGCGGCGAGGCGCACGATCTCGGGCGGCAGGGTAGCCGAGAAGAGCAGCACCTGCAGGCCCTTGGGCAGCCGCGCGAGGATGCGGCGCACGTCGGGCAGGAAGCCCATGTCGAGCATGCGGTCGGCCTCGTCGAGCACCAGCACCTCGAGGCCGTCGAACTTGGTGTACGGATGCTGGAGATGGTCGAGCAGTCGGCCGGGGGTGGCGACCACGACGTCCACGCCGCGGCGCAGGGCGGTCTCCTGGGGGCCCATGCCGACACCGCCGTAGACGGCTGCGCCGGTCAGGCCGGTGCGGCCGACGAGCGCGCGGCGGTGCTCGTCGATCTGGGCGGCGAGCTCGCGCGTGGGGGTGAGCACCAGGGCGCGCACGCGGCCGCCCTTGCCGTCGAGCAGGCGCTGCAGGATGGGCAGCAGGAAGGCCGCGGTCTTGCCGCTGCCGGTCGCCGCGCAGGCGAGCACGTCGCGGCCGGCGAGGCCGGGGGGCACGGCGTCCAACTGGATCGGGGTCGGCTTGTCCCAGCCGAGGGACCGGACCGCGTCGAGCAGTCGGGCGTCGAGTCCTAGAGAAGCGAAAGGCATGAATACTCCTGTGGCGCGGCTCGCACGCCACGGCTGGGCGCGAACGATGCGCGTACTTCCGGCGAATCAGGTTGCGTAGAAGTAGAACGGAGGAACTGCCGGAGAGGGCCGCCGTTCGGGGCTCCGGGTCGGAGCCCGGCGTTGCCGTCGCGCCGTGAAGACCGGCCCGAGGGATCGGGCCAACCGCGACGACTGGTGCACTCTCTCACACTTCGCGCCGATTGTCGAGTTCCAGCTTGCTGGAGACGAGAGCGACGGTACGACGAGAGCAGCGCGGAGGCAGGGACAGAGACAAAGACGTTCTGTTGAAGGGGCGGGTCACGCAGCGCGCGAAGCGAGCGCGGGACATCGGCTGGAACCCGCGTGCCGGGCGGCCCGCGCGCCTCGCTCGGCCCGGCACGGCGCCGCGCCTTGCCACCGCCGACGCGCCCGCCCCCACCCCCTTCTATGGAGCCTTCTCGTCTCCGGCGCAGCGATCGTCTGGAGCGCGCGAACGACGCCCCGGCCGCCCCTTGCGGCGCGGCGCCTGGCGCCGCGCGGCCGTCTCGAGGAGGTGTCGGGGGCGTTGGCGCTCAGAGGCGCGCGGCGCGGCGGGGGTCGGCTTCGCCGCGGTCGTGGAGGCGGTCGAGGGCGGCGAGGACCGCGACGTCCCACTTGCCGCGCCGGGTCTCCTGGC
The DNA here is from genome assembly GCA_017860005.1 of Acidobacteriota bacterium. Classification (GTDB taxonomy): domain Bacteria; phylum Acidobacteriota; class Thermoanaerobaculia; order Multivoradales; family JAGPDF01; genus JACTMI01. Next base: position 4,352 of record JAFNAE010000030.1, read on the forward strand.
GCAGCAGCTCGATGCCGTCCGCGACCGAGAGGCTGGCGCGGTAGGGGCGCTCGGAGGTGAGCGCGTCGAGCGCGTCGGCGACCGAGAGGATGCGGGCGGGCCGGGGGATCGCGTCGCCGGCCAGGCCGTCGGGGTAGCCCGAGCCGTCGAAGCGCTCGTGGTGCCAGCGGATGACGTCGAGCACCGGCTGGGCGCTGCGCAGCCGGCGGCAGATCTCCCAGCCCACCATCGGATGCGTCATGACCTGGCGGAACTCGTCCTCGGTGAGCTTGTCCGGCTTGTGCAGCACGCGCTCGGGTACCGCCACCTTGCCGATGTCGTGGAGGAGCCCGCCCAGCCGGAGCCGGTCGGCCTCCTCGTGGCTCTCGCCCAGCTCGCCCGCCAGGCGCGCCGCGAGATCCCCCACGCGCTGGCTGTGGCCGCGCGTATAGGCGTCCTTGGCCTCGAGCGCGGCGGAGAGCGAGATCACCACGCTCTCGTGACGGACCAGGTCCTGGTGGTAGACACGCAGCCGGAGCAGGGAGCGGATGCGCGTCAGCAGCTCGAGGCGGTCGACCGGAGCCACCAGCAGGTCGTCGGCGCCGGCCTCGACGGCACGCCGCCTGGAGTCGCGTTCCTCGTAGGCGGTGACCAGCACCACGGGCAGGAAGGCGGACGCGGGGTCCGACTTGACCCTGCGGCAGATCTCGTCCCCGGCCAGTCCGGGCATGCGCACGTCGACCAGCAGCAGGTCGGGGCGTCCGGCGCGCCAGGCCTCGAGCGCCGCCGCCCCGTCCGCCACGACCTCGACCTCGAAGCCCTCGGTCTCGAGCAGCCCGGCGTAGAGCTGGCGATTGGTCGGACTGTCGTCTGCGACCAGGATCCGGCCACCTGACGCCGCGACCGGGACGGGCAGCATCTCGGCGAAGCTGGGCGTCGCGGCCAGAGTGCGCGCGACGCGCACGAGCTCGCCGGCGATCTCCTCGTGGAACCGTCCGGCGCCGGACTCGGCCGCGAGGGCGGCGGCGGCCGCCTCGAGGTCGTCGCCGCGCCCGATGCGCGCGAGATCGAAGGCGTTGGCGGCGGCCACCAGCTCGACCGCGCGCGGCAGCCCCGACGCGGCCAGCCCCGAGGGGTAGCCGCTGCCGTCGGCGCGCTCGTGGTGGTGGAGCACGATCGGCAGCGCGCCGGCGAGCGAGGAGATCGGCTCCAGGATGCGCCGGCCGAGCCCGGGGTGGCTCCGGTAGAGGGCCTCCTCCTCGGCGCTGCGCTCGGCCTCGGGCTTGAGCAGGATCGACTCCGGCACGCCGATCTTGCCGATGTCGTGGAGGAGCGCGCCGAACGCCACGTCCTGGAGCGCCCGCTCGTCGAAGCCGAGGGCACGGCCGGTGGCCGAGGCCAGTGCGGCCACGCGCAGCGAGTGATGCCGCGTGCGCGGGTCCTTGCCCTCGAGCATGTCGACCATGCTGAAGATCACCGACTCGGTGGAGTCGAGCTCGTCGCGCAGCGCGCGGATGCGCAGCAGCGAGCGCAGGCGCGTGAGCAGCTCGGCGCGGTGGAAGGGCTTGTTGAGGAAATCGTCGGCGCCGGCCTCGAGCCCGCGCACCTTGCTCTCCACGTCGGAGAGCGCGGTGAGCAGGACGATCGGGATGAAGCAGGTCGCCCGCTGGTGCTTGACGCGCCGGCAGACCTCGAAGCCGTCCAGGCGCGGCATCATGACGTCGAGCAGGACGGCGTCGGGCGGATCGCCGACGATCGCGTCGAGGGCCTCCACGCCGTCCCGCGCGAAGCGGATCTCGAAGCCCTCGTCGCCGAGGATGGCGGCGAGCAGCTCCAGGTTCTCGGGCTGGTCGTCTGCGGCCAGCACGCGCAGGCGGGAGAGCCCGGACGGCCGCTCCTGCATGGGCGCGCTCATGGCCCCCTCCGGGCCACCGACTCCTCGATGGTGCGCACGAAGGTCGCGGTGTCGATCGGCTTGGACAGGTAGCCGTCGCAGCCGGCGGCCAGGAAGCGCTCCCGGTCGCCGCGCATCGCGTGGGCGGTGATGGCGAGCACGGGAACCCTCGCCAGGTCGGCGCGCCGGCGAAGGTCGGCGAGCAGATCGAGGCCGGCGGCGTCGGGCAGGTTCATGTCGAGCAGGACGAGCTCGGGCGGCTCGCGCGTGAGGAGCGCCGAGAACTCCGCGGCGTCGCGGGCGCGCTCGACCGCCCAGCCGGCCTCGGCGAGGAGGAACTCGACGAGCTCGAAGTTGGGGTCGTTGTCCTCAACCACCCAGGCGCGCCGCACCCGGCACCTCCTTGACGCGCCCGCGCCCGGCCAGGTCGCGCACCACGCTCACCAGCCGGCGCCGGTCCTCGGGCGCCTTGGACAGGATCCCGGACGCGGCGCCGGTCAGGCTGCGGCGCTCGGCCGCGGACAGCTCCTTCGAGGTGAAGACCAGGATCGGGATGTCCCTCGTCTCGGGCAGACGCTGCAGCTCGGCGGCGGCCTGGAAGCCGTCCATGCCCTCCATGAGCAGGTCGAGCACGATCACCGCGGGGCGCAGCGAGGCGGCGAGCGCGACGCCCTCGCGTCCGCTGCTGGCGGCGAGCGCCCGGTAGCCGGCCTCGCCGAGGGCGTGGCCGAGGTAGTCGTGCACCTGGGGGTCGTCGTCGACCACCAGCACGGCGGGCGGCGAGGGATCACCGGCCGGCGCGATCTCGCCCAGCCGGGCGAGGAAGCGCTCGCGCTCGAGCGGCTTGACGAAGTAATCGACGGCGCCGAGCGCGAAGCCGAGCTCGTGGTTGGCGACCAGGCTGACCACGATGACCGGGATCGTGCGGGTCGCCGGCTCGGACTTGAGCGCCTGCAGGACCTGCCAGCCGTCCAGGCCGGGCAGCACCAGGTCGAGCGTGACCGCGGCCGGCTGTTCGCGCCGCGCGATCGCCAGCGCCTCCTCGCCGGTGCGGGCGCGGGAGACACGGTAGCCCGCGGCGACGAGGTCCCCGGCCAGCGTGCGCGCGAACTCGTCGTCGTCCTCGGCGATCAGCACCCGCGGCCCGGCCGCCGCGTCGAGGTCGTTGCGCACTTCGGCCACGGTGAAGCCGAAGGAGAGGGGCTCGCCGCTGCGGCGGGGCCCGGAATTGCGCGAGGCGTCGAGCGGCAGGTGGACGCTGAAGCGGCTGCCGCGGCCCGGTTCGGAGTCGACCAGGACGCGGCCGCCGTGCATCTCGGCGAAGCGTTTGACCAGCGCCAGGCCGAGCCCGGTGCCGCCCATGTTGCGCGTGCTGCCGCCGTCCACCTGGCGGAACTCCTCGAAGACCAGCTCCTGGTCCTCGCGGCGGATGCCGGGGCCCCGATCCTCGACCTCGAACAGGAACGAGCGCTCGGCCAGAGGCGAGTCCGCCGCCTCCACGAGCCGGGCGCGCAGGAACACCGGCAGGCCCGGCCCGGAGAACTTGATCGCGTTCGACACCAGGTTGTAGAGGATCTGCTTGACCCGTGGCGGGTCGGCCACGATCGGCGGCAGGTCGTCCGTGGTCTCGACCTCGAGCCGGATGTTCTTGTGCGCAGCCATGCCGTGCATCACGCTCGCCACGCCGTGCACGATGTCCGAGGCCGAGGCGGGCTCGAGCAGGAGCTCCATGCGCCCGGCCTCGATCTTGGAGAGGTCGAGGATGTTGTTGATGAGCCCGAGCAGGTGCCGTCCGCTCGCCACGACGTTGCCGAGGAACCTCTCGAAGCGCGGCTCGATGCGGCCGGCGAGCTTGTCGGTGAGGATCTCGGAGAAGCCGATGATCGAGTTCAGCGGCGTGCGCAGCTCGTGGCTCATGTTGGCCAGGAACTGGCTCTTGGCGCGGTTGGCCTCCTGGATGCGGCGGTTGGCCTCGGCCAGCTCGCGCGTGCGCCGGTCGAGCTCCTCGGCGAGGCGCCGCAGGTCGGCGAGCCGGGAGTCCTTCTCGGCGTCCATCTCGGCGATGCGCAGCCGCTTCTCGCGCAGGTCGGCGATGCCCCGCAGCATGAAGAACGTGCCTCCGAACAGCAGCGCCAGGCGGCCCGCCGCGAGCGCGAGCTCGCCGTCGAAGCCGCGGATCTTGCCCAGCGCCACCAGGGTGAGCAGATAGGCGACGCAGCTCGTCCACATCGCGACCAGGGCGGGCCGGCGGCCGGCGACGAAGGCGACGGCGGTGGTGTTGGTCAGGTACCAGATGAGCCAGAGCGGCGACTGGTCGCGGACGATCCAGATCGTCCACGAGATGAGCAGGATGTCGAGCCCCATCCAGTAGTGATGGAGCGGAGGGATGCGACCGCGGCGGGCGCTGGCGCGGTAGAGCCCGGAGAAGACGAGCACCGAGCCGATGGCGAGGGCGTACGCGATGCCGCCCTGCACGAGGTCGAAATCGATCAGGCCGGTCCGGTAGGCGACGAGGGCGACCAGGCCCATGAGGCTGATGACCGCGATCCGGTTCTTCTGCACGGCGAGGTGGAAACGCAGTGCGCCCTCGCTCGCGGAGCCCCTTCCGCTCGCATCCGTCATGGCGGTGGCGTCCCCCTTCCGGGTCGTCGAGTGCCCCCGGATTCTACTGCGGCGGCGCGGGTGCGAATCTGGCAGGATGCGGAGGGAGGCCGACATGCGCCCAACCGACCCCGCCGTTCGCCCGCAGATCCCGGAGTACGCGGAGCCCTACCATGGCTACGTCTCGGCGGTGCCGGACGGCGACGTACGGGTCACCCTCGAGCGGGAGGGCGAACGGGCGCTCTCCTTCTACCGCCGGGTGACGGCGGAGCGCGCGGGCACCTCCTACGCGCCGGGGAAGTGGACGGTGCGCGGAGTGCTCTCGCACGTGACCGACTCCGAGCGCGTCTTCTCCTATCGCGCCCTGCGCTTCGGACGCGGCGACGAGACCCCGCTCGCGGGCTTCGACCAGGAGCTCTGGGCCCCGCACAGCCACGCCGACGAGCGCGCCTGGGAGGACCTGCTCGACGAGTTCCGCGTCGTGCGCTCGGCGACGCTCCACCTCGTGCGCTCGTTCTCCGCCGCGGACTGGGCGCGCACCGGAGTGGCTTCGGGATTCCCGGTCTCGGTGCGGGCGCTGGCCTGGATCGCGGCCGGGCACGAGCTCCACCATCGCCGGGTGCTGGTCGAGCGCTACGGTCTCGCGCCTGCGGGCGACTGAGCCCGGCGCCCGGTCAGGGCAGGGTCTGGGCGAGGACCTCGCGCCGGCGTGCTTCGCGCCAGGCCGCGAGGCGGGCGGCGAGCGCGGCGTCCTCGAGAGCGAGGATGGCGGCGGCCAGCAGCGCGGCGTTGGCGGCCCCCGCCTTGCCCACGGCGAGCGTGCCGACCGGCACCCCGCGCGGCATCTGCACGATGGCGAGCAACGCGTCGAGGCCTCTGAGCGCCGAGGAGTCGATCGGCACGCCCAGCACCGGCAGCAGGGTCTTGGCGGCCACGACCCCCGGCAGGTGGGCGGCGCCGCCGGCGCCGGCGACGATCACGCGCAGCCCGCGTCCGGCCGCCGAGGCCGCCCACTCCAGCGCCTCGTCCGGGGTCCGGTGCGCGGACAGGACGCGCGCCTCGCACGGGATGTCGAGCTCGTCGCAGATCCTGCGCGCCTCCGACATCACCTCCCAGTCGCTCTTGCTGCCCATCACGATGCCGATCTTCGGATTCGAGCTCATCGTTGCCGCTCCACGCCTCGTCGCCGTCCGATCGGTGCCGGCCGGATCCGGGGCCAAAGACTCTCACAGAGTTGGGGACCGAGGCCCTCAGTCCCTCGGCGCTGCCAGCGCCTCCAACAGGCGTTCCATCCGGATGCCGCGGGACCCCTTGATCAGCAGCAGATCGTCGGGCGCCACCAGCGCCGCGATCTCGGCGGCGGCCGCGGCCGAGTCGGCGAACAGGCGCGTCTCGGTCGCTAGCCGGAGGCGCGCGGCGGCTTCGCACGACGCCGGGCCGACCAGCAGCAGCCGAGAGGCGCCGGTGCCGTCGGCCCGGCGAACCATCTCCTCGTGGGCCGGGGCGGACAGCTCGCCCAGCTCCAGCATGTCGCCCAGCGCGAGGACGAGCCGGGTCCCTCGCCGCCGCGCGAGCTCGCGCGCGGTCGCGAGCGCGGCCGCGACCGACTTCGGATTCGAGTTGTAGGTGTCGTCGAGGATCAGGACGCCGCCTGCCTCGAGCGGCCGCAGCCGGCCCGGCACCGCGCGGATGGCGGCGATCGCCGAGGCGAGGGCGGCCAGCTGTCGCGCGTCGGGTGTCCCCTCGAGCAGCGCGAGGGCGCCGCACAGCGCCGCGGCGACATTCTCGGCCGCCTGCTCGCCGAGCAGGGCGGTGGTGAGCTCGAGCTCCCGCGCCGGTGGCGTCCCGGTCCGGTCGTCGGCGGGCGCGTGGAGCCGTTCGCCGAGCCGGAAGGCGAGGCGCGCCCGGCCGTCGTCGCCGACTTCGCGCGCGGTCAGCCGCAGGTCGGCCCGCGCCCCGGAGCCGAAGGTGAGGCGCCGCGGCGCGCCGGCGCGCGCGAGGCGCTCGAGCAGCAGGGGCTCGCCGGCGTTGGTGACCGCCGCGCGCCGCGCGCTGTAGAGCAACTCGGCCTCCTCGTCGGCGATCTCCGCGAGTCCGCCGAGGCGCTCGCTGTGCTCGATGCCGACGTTGATCACCACCGCCACGTCGGGGCGCGCGATCCGGCCCAGCTCGGCGATCTCGCCGGGCAGGCTGGTGCCGCACTCGAGGACGAGCGCCCGGTGCCGGGCTGCCAGGGTGAGCAGGGTCGCGGGCACGCCGACGCGGTTGTTGAGGTTGCCCTCCGTGACCAGCGTCTCGCCGAACAGGGCGCCGACCGCCGCCGCCGCGAGCGTCCGCGTGGTGGTCTTGCCGGCGGCGCCGCCGATGGCGAGCACCGGGCGCGCCCCGCCGGCGGCGAAGACACGGTCGACGTGAGCCCGGGCGAGGTCGCCGAGGGCGGTCAGGGTGTCCGCCACCTCGAGGCGCGGACCTGCGACGCCGGCGGCTTCCGCGACGAGGGGGAAGGCGCCGCGCTCGCGCGCCGCCGGGACGAAGCGGTGACCGTCGTGGCTCTCGCCGCGCAGCGCGACGAAGAGGCTGCCGGCGGGCGCGGTGCGGGAGTCGGTGGTGACGCCCCGCAGCTCGAGCCCGGGCTCGGCGCCGACCAGGCGTCCGCCCGTGGCACGGGCGACCTCCGCGGTCGTGAACGGGGCGCGGTTCTCTGGGATCGGGGTCGCCAAGCGCGGGAGGGGAGTCGATCGCCGAAGCGACCGTCATTCTACTCGCCGGGCGTGCCGCGCCCCGCGGCCGCGGGCCCGGCGCGGCGCTTCGTTCCGGGGTGGTGGTGCGCGCCGCCGGGGTCGGCCGGAGCGGGCGCGGTCGCGGGCGCGGAGTGGGCGGGCGCGGCTCCGTGGCGGTGGGGCTCGCCCGCCAGGGTCGAGGCGAGGAGCCACGCTCCGGCCGCCAGGTACACCGCGGCGGCCAGCCGGCGCAGCGCCGCTGCCCGCGCGAGCCGCCCCAGCCAGCCCGACGCGAGACCGGCGGCGACCAGCGCGGGCAGGGTGCCGACGCCGAACGCGGTCATCACGAGCGCGCCCCGCGCCGGAGATCCGGTGGCCGCCGCCACCGCCAGCATCGAGTAGACGAGCCCGCACGGCAGCCAGCCCCAGACCGCCCCGAGCGCGACGGCGTGCGCGACGCCGCGCGGGCTGAGCAGCCGGCGGCCGAGCGGCTCGAGCCGGCGCCAGAGGCGCGCCCCGAGACGCTCGAAGGGGGCCAGCAGCTGCGGCCAGCCGAGCAGGTAGAGCCCCAGCCCGAACAGGAAGAGGGCGGCCACGGTCCTGCCGGCGAGGCGCGCCGCGGCCGGAGGCAGGGCGCCGGCCAGCGCGCCCCCGGCGAGCCCGGCGAGCGCGCCGAGCAGGGCGTAGGTAGCGATGCGTCCGAGGTTGTAGGCGAGGAGATGGAGCGAGAGAGCTCCCGGCCGCGCCCGCCGCTCGGGCGCCACGCCCATCGCGAAGGCCCCCACGATGCCGCCGCACATGCCGAAGCAGTGTCCCGAACCGAGCAGGCCTGCGCCGAGAGCGCCGAGCAGGCCGAGCGACTCGTTCATCGCGCCGGCGCCAGCGCGCACGAGGACTCGGCGGGCGCGCGCAGCGCTCCGACCAGACGCCAGTCGTCGGCCTCGAGCTGCACGTGATGGCGGCCGGGCGCGAGCGGCGGCAGGACGCCCCGGTAGAGCCCGTCGTGCCCGCGGCGCACCTCGGTCACGCGGTCGAGCCCGGCGCGCGTGGCGTGGAGCAGGGAGAGCCGTGCGCGCTCCGGCAGCGCGGCCGGATCGAGCGCGGTCAGGCGCAGCTCGGCGCGGCCCGCGAGCTCGTCGAGCGCCAGCGAGGCGCTCAGCCCGCGCCGGGCGGCGGCGGCGTCGCGCGCGAGCACGCGGTTGATCGCCTTGCCGCGCTCGTAGTAGTCGTCGACCACCACGCCGTCGAAGGCCCGGAACGAGGTGACCAGGAGCGCCACGCCCACGGCGACCGAAGTCGCGGGGATCGCGATCAGCAGCCAGACCATCGGATTGCGGAACCAGGCTTGCGGGCCGGCGCTCGGGCTCAAGAACCGCTCTCCGGGTGGTCGTCCTCGTCGTCGCGGGCTTCGTGCTCGCGCTCCGGTTCCGGCCGGGGGCCGAGGAAGCGGGTCCGCTCGTGGACCGCCAGGCCCGCGTCGTCCTCGGCGGTGAGCTCCAGCACGACTTCGGTGCTGCGCCGGCTCAGGCTCGCGGGCGGCACGCGCACGCGCACCGGAACGTCGCGGACCTGGCCGGCTTCGAGCTGGAGGTGGTCCGCTTCGTAGTCGGTCTCGATGCCGTCGGGGCCGGTCGCGCGCAGGACGAAGGCGTGGGGGCGCTGGTCCATGTTCAGTACCTTGAGCCGGTAGACGTTCTCGATGCGGCCGTCGCGGGTCTCCCGGTACGCCGCGTTGCGGTCGCGCAGGACGTCGAGCTCGACCGGCACCCGGCGCGCGAGCGAGACCGCCAGCACCGAGGTGATCGCGAGCATCAGCGCCGAGTAGGCGAGCACGCGCGGGCGCAGCACGCGCGTCGAGCGGCTCTCGAGCGCATTGAGCGTGGTGTAGCGCACCAGCCCGCGCGCGTAGCCGAGCTTGTCCATGACGCCGTCGCAGGCGTCGATGCAGGCGGTGCAGGCGATGCACTGGTACTGGAGCCCCTCCCGGATGTCGATGCCGGTCGGGCAGGCCTGTACGCAGAGCGTGCAGTCCACGCAGTCGCCGAGGCCGCGGGCGCGCGGATCGACGTCCCGGGAGCGCGCTCCGCGCGGCTCGCCGCGCGCGCGGTCGTAGGAGATGACCAGCGTGTCGCGGTCGAACATGGCGCTCTGGAAGCGCGCGTAGGGGCACATGTAGATGCACACCTGCTCGCGCAGGAAGCCGGTGAAGAGCAGGATCGCGGCGGTGAAGAAGACCAGGAAGAACGACTCCCAGGCGCCGAGCGCGCCGCCCAGGAGCTCCGCGAGCAGCTCGCGGACGGGGGTGAAGAAGCCGACCGCGGAGATCGCCGTCCAGGCCGCCACCGAGAGCCAGAGCGCCCACTTGAGCGTCCGCTTCCCGGCCAGCTCGAGGGCGTGGCGGCCGTCGCGCAGGCGCAGCTGCGCGGCGCGGTCGCCCTCGACCGCGCGCTCGATCCAGACCAGGATCTGGGTGAACACCGTCTGCGGGCAGGCGTAGCCGCACCAGATCCGTCCGGCCAGCGCGGTGAACAGGAAGAGGGCGAGCGCGAGCAGCACCAGCAGGGCGGTGAGGTAGATCAGGTCCTGGGGCCAGAGCACGAGCCCGAACAGGAAGAACTTGCGGCGCGGCAGGTCGAGCAGGAAGGCCGGCCGATCGCCCCAACGCAGCCAGGGCAGCACGTAGAGGACGCCGAGGGTCAGGAAGAGGGCGACCACGCGCAGGCGCGAAAAGCGCCCGTGGACGATGCGCGGGTGGATCTTCTGGTGCTTCGAGAAGTAGGAGAGCCCGCCCCCGGCGTCCTGGCTCATGGTTGCTTCGAGAGCCCGTACACGTAGGCGGCGAGCAGGTGGACCTTGGCGCTGCCCAGGAACTGGCCGTGAGCCGGCATGACGCCGCGCCGACCCTTCGCGATGCTGGTCTCCACCGCCTGCTCGGAGCCGCCCCAGCGCCAGATGTCGTCGGTGTGGTTCAGCGATCCGAGCGCCTGGTTGCCCTTGCCGTCGTTCTTGTGGCAGGTGAAGCAGGCCATCTCGTACTTCTCCTTGCCCGCGGCGAGCAGGTCCTCGCGTGTCGCCCGGCCCGAGAAAGAGAGCACGTACTGCGCCACCTCGCGCACGCCGTCGTCGCCGAGCGCCTCCTGCCAGGCCGCCATGACGCCGACGCGGCCGTTGGTGATCGACTCCACGATCGCCTCGGGAGTGCCGCCCCACTGCCACTCCTCGTCGCGCAGGTTCGGGTAGCCGATGGCGCCGCCTGCGTCCGAGCCATGGCAGGCGGTGCAGTAGGTGAGGAACAGGCGCTCGCCGACCTTGCGCGCCTCGGCGTCGCGCGCCAGGGTGGGGATGTCCATCGCGGCGAAGCGCTCGAACAGCGGCCCGTACCGGCCCTCTGCCTGCTCGACCTCGGCCCGGTACTGTTCCTCCTGGGACCAGCCGCGCGTGCCCGGGAAGAAGCCGAGCCCGGGGTAGAGCACGAGGTAGGCGACGGCGAAGACGAGCGAGCCGTAGAACAGCCAGCGCCACCAGCCGGGCAGCGGGTTGTTGAGCTCGCGCAGGTCGCCGTCCCAGCCGTGGTCGAGCGTCTCGACCTGCTGCGGCGGCCGGCCGCGGCCCACCCAGACCAGGAACAGGAAGCAGGCGGCCAGGCTCAGGATGCTGACGATGCCGATGAACCAGGGCCAGAAGTCGCTGGTGAACTCAGTCATGGTCGCTCCCCCGCGCCGGCTCGTCCGGCTCGCGGTCCTCGTCCAGCGGCAGCCTCGCCGCCGCGTCGAAATTCCGCTTCGCGCGCGCGCTCCAGGCCCAGGCGACGACCGCGAGGAAGGCGGTCAGCGCGACGAGGGTCCAGATCGCCTGCAACAGCCCGGGATCCATGGTCAGCGCTGCGCCTTGATCGCGGTGCCCAGCGTCTGCAGGTAGGCGATCAGGGCGTCCATTTCGGTCCTGCCTTCGAGCGCCGCCGGAGCGGCGGCGATCTCCTCGTCGCTGTAGGGATGCCCGAGCGTCCGCAGCGCGCGCAGCCGCTGCTGGATCGTGCCGTCGTCGGCCGCGTTCCTCTCCAGCCACGGATAGGCGGGCATGATCGACTCCGGCACCAGGTCGCGCGGGTTGAGCAGGTGCTCGCGGTGCCACTCGTCGGAGTAGCGGCCGCCGATGCGGGCCAGGTCCGGCCCGGTGCGCCGGGACCCGAACTGGAAGGGGCGGTCGTAGACGAACTCGCCCGCGACCGAGTAGTGGCCGTAGCGCTCGGTCTCGGCGCGGAACGGACGCACCAGCTGCGAGTGGCAGGCCATGCACGACTCGCGCAGGTAGATGTCGCGGCCGGCGAGCTCGAGCGCGCCGTAGGGCTTCAGACCCTCGACCGGTTCGGTCAGCGAGCGCATGTACCAGAGCGGCACGATCTGCACCAGGCCGCCGACGCTGATCGCGAGCAGGATCAGCACGGCCAGCAGGCCGACGTTCTTCTCGACCTTCTCGTGGGAGTTCCCGGAGGCCATCGTCGTCTCTCCAGCCGCCTCAGTGGGCGAACGCCGGCACCGGCATCTCCGCCGTCCGGGCCCCGCGCACGGTCCGCCAGAGGTTGTAGACCATCAGGCACATGCCGCTGAAGTAGGTGAGCCCGCCGAGGAAGCGGACGATGTAGTAGGGGCGCATGGCCTCCACCGACTCGATGAAGCTGTAGGTGAGCGTGCCGTCGGGGTTGACCGCCCGCCACATCAGTCCCTGCATGATGCCCGCCGCCCACAGGGCGGTGATGTAGAGCACGATGCCGACCGTGGCCAGCCAGAAATGGAGCTCGGCCAGCTTGAGACTGTGGAGCTCGCGGCCGTACAGCTTCGGGATCAGGAAGTAGAGGGAGCCGATCGAGATCAGGCCCACCCAGCCGAGCGCGCCGGAATGGACGTGCCCCACGGTCCAGTCCGTGAAGTGCGAGAGCGCGTTCACGGTCTTGATCGACATCATCGGGCCCTCGAACGTGGACATGCCGTAGAAGGAGAGCGACACGACCAGGAACTTCAGGATCGGGTCGGTGCGCAGGCGCTGCCAGGCGCCCGAGAGCGTCATCACGCCGTTGATCATGCCGCCCCAGGAAGGGGCGATCAGGACGAGCGAGAAGACCATGCCGAGCGACTGCGCCCAGTCCGGCAGAACCGAGTAGAGGAGGTGATGGGGCCCGGCCCAGATGTAGGTGAAGATCAGCGCCCAGAAGTGGACGACCGAGAGACGGTACGAGTAGATCGGGCGTCCGGCCTGCTTGGGAATGAAGTAGTACATCATCCCCAGGAAGCCGGCGGTGAGGAAGAACCCGACCGCGTTGTGCCCGTACCACCACTGCACCATCGCGTCCTGGACGCCGGCGAAGAGTGAGTAGGACTTGGTCCAGGTCACCGGGATCGCCAGGCTGTTGACCACGTGCAGCATGGCGATGGCGAGGATGAACGCCGCGAAGAACCAGTTCGCGACGTAGATGTGCGGCACGCGCCGTCTGGCCAGGGTGCCGATGAACACGATCGCGTAGGCGACCCAGACCGCGGTGATCAGGACGTCGATCGGCCACTCGAGCTCCGCGTACTCCTTGGTGGTGGTGATGCCGAGCGGCAGCGAGATCGCCGCCGCGACGATCACCGCCTGCCAGCCCCAGAAGGTGAGCCCGGCGAGCCTGCCCGCGAACAGCCGGACGTGGCAGGTCCTCTGCACGATGTAGTACGAGGTCGCGAACAGCGCGCAGCCGCCGAAGGCGAAGATCACGGCGTTGGTGTGCAGGGCGCGCAGCCGGCCATAGGTCAGCCACGGGATGTCGAAGCTCAGGGCGGGCCAGATCAGCTCGGCGGCGATGAACAGGCCGACCAGCATCCCCACCACGGCCCAGACCACCGACATCACGGCGAACTGGCGCACGACCCGGAGGTTGTAGGTCTCTTCGGCTTCCGCCATCTCTCCCCCTCGTTCGGCTCGGGCCGTTCCCGGCCCCGCTGTCGCGGCCACGGATCGCGCGCCCCTCCGGCGCCTCGTCGGTCGATCCTCGGCCTGCCGCGAATGGCCGCCATGGTAGGAGAGGCCGAGCGGAGCGACCGCCACCCGGCGGGGTGGTGGGGTCCGGCTCGCGTCCGCGCTCGTGCGGTAGATTCGCCGCGGCCGGCGCCGCCGGGCCGGTTCCGATGTCCGCCGCGATCGATCCTCCGAGCTGTTTTCACTGCGGGCTGCCCGTGCCGGCGGGAACCTCGTGGTCGGTGGTCTTCGACGGCGCGCCGCGCGCGCTCTGCTGCGCGGGCTGCGAGGCGGTGGCGCGGACCATCGTCGAGGCGGGCCTCGCCGGCTACTACCGCTTCCGCACCGCACCCGCTCCCACCGGGCGCGAGGTGGTGCCGGCGGTGCTCGCCGAGCTCTCGGTCTGGGACCACCCGGCCGTGGCGCAGACGCTGGTGCGTTCCGCGGACGGGCTCCGGGAGACGAGCCTGCTGCTCGAGGACCTGAGCTGCGCCGCGTGCGTCTGGCTGACCGAGCAGAGATTACGGCGGCTGGAAGGAGTGCGCGCGGTCTCCGTCAACTTCGCCACCCGGCGCGCCACGGTGCGTTGGGACCCGGGACGGCAGGACCTGTCGGGGATCCTCGGCGCGGTGGCCGCGATCGGCTACCGCGCCCACCCCTACGATCCGCGCCGGGCGCAGGAGCTGGTCGAGCGCGAGCGGCGCGACCGTCTGCTGCGCTTCCTGGTCGCGGGCGCGCTCGGCATGCAGGTCATGACGCTCGCGGAAGCGCTCTACGCGGGCGACTGGTTCGGCATCGAGCCCGAGTTCGAGAGCTTCTTCCGCTGGACCAGCCTGGTGCTGACCACCCCCGTGCTCCTCTTCTCGGCGCGGCCGTTCTTCGCGGGAGCCTGGCGCGACCTGCGCGCGCGCCGCGTCGGCATGGACGTGCCGGTCGCGCTCGGCCTACTGCTCGCGTTCCTGGGCAGCATCCCGGCCACGCTCGGCGGCGGCGGCGAGGTGTACTACGACTCCGTGGTCATGTTCGTCTTCCTGCTGCTCGGCGCGCGGCTGCTCGAGGCCTCGGCGCGCGTGCGCGCCGCCCGGGAGCAGGAGGGGCTGGCGCGCGCGGTGCCCGCGCTGGCGCGCCGGCTCGGCGGCGACGGCGAGGAGGAACAGGTGGCGGCCGCCGGGCTGGTGGCGGGCGACCTCGTGCTCGTGCTGCCCGGCGAGGCCGTGCCCGCCGACGGGGTGGTGACGGCCGGAGTGTCGAGCCTCGACGAGGCCCTGCTCACCGGCGAGAGCCGCCCCGTACCGAAGCGGGCCGGAGAACGCGTGGTGGGCGGCGCGGTCAACGTCGAGAGCCCGCTCGAGGTGCAGGTCACGGCAGTGGGGGGCGAGACCGTGCTCGCCGGATTGCTGCGCCTGATCGAGAGCGCGCGCGGCGCCAAGCCGGCGCTGGCGCGCGCCGCCGACCGCGCGGCAAGGTGGTTCGTGGCCGCGGTGCTGGCCGTGGCCGCCGGCGTGGCGTTCGCGTGGTGGCAGGTCGATCCTTCGCGGGTGCTGCCGGTGGTGGTCTCGGTGCTGGTCGTCACCTGTCCGTGCGCGCTCTCCCTGGCCACCCCCGTCGCCTTCGCGGTCGCGGGCGGCGCCCTCGCGCGCCGCGGTCTCCTGGTTACGCGCGGCGAAGCGATGGAAGGGCTGGCGCGCGCGGACGTGGTGGTGTTCGACAAGACCGGCACGCTGACCGAGGGCCGGTTGCGGGTGGAGCGGGTGGTGACGTTCGGAGGCGCTTCGCGCGAAGAGGTGCTGGCCGCTGCGGCGGCGCTCGAGGCCGGGTCCGAGCACCCGATCGCGCGCGCCGTGGCGGCGGCCTGCGGCTCCGCCGCGCGCGCGCGCGCCGAGGAGGTCCGCAACTCGCCCGGGCGCGGGATCACCGGCTCGGTCGCCGGCGAGCGCCTAGTGCTGGGCTCGCCGGCCTTCGTCGCCGGCGAGCTCGCGACGCCGGTTCCGGCCGAGATCGAGCGCCTGGCGCGCGAGGGTCACACCCTGGTGGCGCTCGCCGGCGGGAGTGGCTGGCGCGGCGCGTTGCTGCTCGACGACGCGCCGCGGGAGGGCGCGGGCGAGCTGGTGGCGGCGCTCCGGTGCGACGGGCGGCGCGTGGTGCTGTTGACCGGCGACCTGCCCGAGGTGGCGGCCCGGCTCGCGGCGGCGGTGGGGATCGACGAGGTCGAGGCCGGCGCCACGCCGGAGCGCAAGCTCGCGCGCATCGCCGAGCTCGGCTCCGGCGGCCTCACGGTGGCGATGGTGGGCGACGGCGTGAACGACGCGGCGGCGCTGGGCGCGGCGCCGGTCGCGGTGGCGATGGGCGACGGCGCCTACCTGGCGGCGAGCGTGGCCGACGCGGTGCTCACCTCCGGGCGGCTCGCCGACCTGTCGTTCGCGTTCCGGCACGCGGCACGCACGCTGCGCGTGGTGCGCCAGAACCTGGCGCTCGCGCTCCTCTACAACCTGGCGGCGATCCCGCTCGCCGCGGCCGGGCAGGTGCCACCCTGGCTCGCCGCGGTCGGCATGTCGGCGAGCTCGGCGCTGGTGGTGCTCAACGCCGTGCGCCTGCGCGCGCGCGGCGACGGCGGGCGCCCGGTCGCGGCGCCGGTACCGGGTGCGGCGTCGCTGCCCGCCGCGGCGGCCTGACCGGGAGCCCGCGTGGAGGTCCTCTACTTCCTGATCCCGCTCGCCGCGCTGCTCTCGGGCCTGATCGTGGCGGCCCTCGTGTGGGCCGTGCGCTCGGGCCAGTTCGAGGACCTCGAGGGGCCCGCGCACCGGATCCTGATGGAGGAGGACTCGCCGCCACCTCCGGATGGCGCCG